>NZ_JBOZWO010000010.1:0-169904 GCF_050864975.1 Paenibacillus sp. GXUN7292
TACTCATTCCACAAGATAGAGATTGCCATCGTAAAGTATGAAGCATTTCGGCCTGAAAAGTGAGTTCGCACCTAAAAATGCTGCGCTTTTGCAGGAGTATCCATCTCTCCAAGCACTCCAAGCACTCCAAACATTACAAACATTACAAACATTACAAACACTCCAAACACTCCAAACACTCCAAACACTCCAAACGCTTACTTCTTGCCAATCGTAAATCCGAAGCTATACGTACGGTTTGAAGGCAAAATAAAAGCTTCATGCGTCCGGGCGCCCCAGCTGTCATCTCCGCCTACGCCCATTTGCTTATAGTTAATGCGCAGAACACTCTTATCGCTTTGCGGCAGCTTATACGTATGATCGCTTGCTTCAAGCTCTTCAGGTGTCCAAGGCAGCACGCATACTTCGATCAGGTTATCGCCTTCGAAGCGAAGCCCCGCGCCATCCAAACCTTCGGTTAAGCTGCCAAAGCGCACATCGGTTTTATTGCCGCATTCCTGCGGTCGCAAATAAGGGGTGAACTGCTCCTTGACGGTTCCGCTATATTGGCCGACCTTAGCACTTGTTTTACGATCCCAATAGTTTTCATGAGGACCTCGCCCGTACCACGCAATCGTATCGAGACGCTGATCCAGCACGAACAGCAGGCCGATTTCAGGGATCTCGGGCAAGCCTTCGCCAGGATTGAATTGCTCATGAACATGGATCGTTCCATCCGCTTGAATGCGATATTCCAGCAGCAGGCTTGAGACCGGAGTTGTCGCGATTGCATATTTCACGGTAATGACAACGAAGCCGCTTACCTGCTTCCAGTCGAAATGTATTAAACTGCGCTTGTCATGTGCGTTCTTCCATACCTCGCTGCGCTCTGGAAGCTTATTGCCGCGATCATTATCTGTCGACGCCCGCCAGAAGTTTGGTCTTGCCGGCTCGAGCAGAAATTCCTTCCCATCCGCCAAATAAGAAATTAAATCGCCACTGCTGCGGTTGAATAAAATAGAGAAGTTGCTGCCTTCTATTTGCAGCCCGTCATTGTGGGTGTTGACTACCAATGAATCATTTTGCGTTGCTAGAGCATGCAGCTTTGATGCAAAGTAAGGAGTAATAATAAACTGCTCCCATGCTTCCTCATGACCGGCAGGCGCCCATGCTGCTGCTTCATTTCTTATTAAAGATAGAGTCAAAATGACTTCCTGCAAGCGCGGTGCTTGCAGCGTGGAGTAAGGAATCGTTAATTCCATGCTTTCGCCTGCCTCAAGAGCTATCGGCATAATGCCGCTTTCGCTTGCTGCCCCGTTAAGAGTAACGGTCCACCGAAGCGAGTAATGGTTCAGGTTCGTGAACAGGAATCGGTTAGTAAGCCGAATCGTACCCTTTTCCAAATCAACAGCTTCAAATTTTACATTTTGGTAGCAGCGCTTTACTTCCTCAAGCTTAGGCGTAACTGTGCGGTCTGCAAAAATCAGCCCGTTCCCGCAAAAGTTGCCGTCATGCGGCGTTTCGCCAAAATCACCGCCATAAGCTAAGTAGTCAACACCGTCGTCTGTTTTCGTTAAAATGGCTTGATCAATCCAGTCCCAAATAAATGCGCCCTGTAAAATGTCGTAACGCTCAAACAGCTCCCAGTATAGATGGAGCCCGCCGCAGGAGTTGCCCATCGCATGGCTGTATTCGCAAATAATATATGGTTTTTTTGGATTGTTTTTCGCGTAGGCCTCTACCGCCCAAGGTTTAATGTACATCGTCGATTCAATATCACTTGCAGCCTCAGATTCTCTTGCGTGGAAGACGCCTTCATAGTGCACAAGGCGAGTAGAATCTGCATTTTTAAGAAAATCATACATGGCGATAAAGTTCGTACCGCCAAACGATTCATTGCCAAGCGACCATATAATGATGGACGGATGGTTTTTGTCACGCTGAAGCATGGAGTTGCAGCGATCGAGCACATTTTCTGTCCAGGCAGGATTGTTGCCCGGCACGTTTGTCTCGTTTACTGTTCCTTGCCCGTATTGCCATGTATCATGAGTCTCCAAATTAGCTTCATCGATGACATACAACCCGTATTCATCACATAGCTCATACCAGGCGGATTGATTCGGATAATGCGATGTTCGCACTGCGTTGATATTATAAGCTTTCATCAGCTCGATATCGCGGATCATTTCTGCTTTGCCGATCGCTCTGCCTTTGCTGCTGGAAAATTCGTGGCGGTTAACGCCCTTGAATACAATGCGCTTGCCGTTAATTTTCATCAGCCCGTCTTTAATTTCGAAGCGTCGAAAGCCGGTACGGCAGCAAACGGCGTCCAGGCAATTGCCTTCGCCGCTGCGCAGCGACAAGACGACAGTATACAGGTTAGGAGACTCAGCGCTCCAGTGCAGCGGATTGTCAACGTGCATTTCAAAGCTGCAGGCTGTTCTGCTTTGCACCAGCTCTGTAATGGAAATTGACTTTTCTTGCAGCAGCCTGCCATTTTGATACAGGCTCGCAGTCAACTGCATTGGATGGACTGCAGCTTCATTATAATTTTCAAGGACAGCCTGAATCTTTAGCTCACCGTGCCTATAGTCGTCATCAAGCAAGCCTTGCACAGAAAAGTCAGCAATATGAACAGGCGGAGCGGCGTACAAATAAACGTCGCGGAATATCCCGCTCATTCTCCAGAAGTCCTGATCCTCAAGCCAACTGGCATCGCACCAGCGGTATACTTCTACCGCCAGCTTGTTTTCACCCGGTATCAAATACGGCGTCAAATCAAAATCAGCGGGCGTGAACGTATCCTCGCTATAGCCGACCAAATCGCCGTTCACCCAAATATAGAAGGCTGATTCAACGCCTTGCAGGCTAATAAAGACAGGCATGCCGCTCCACTCCTGTGGAACAGTGAAGCTCGTAATATAAGAGCCGACCGGGTTGTACTTGGCAGGCGCGAAGGGCGCTCTTAGTTCAGGCTCTAGCACAGACCAGGGATATTTGACATTCGTATACTGCGGATAATCATATCCTCGCAGCTGCCAGTGCGAAGGAACCTCGATATTGTCCCAGCTGCTGGCATCATAATCGGCTGTGTAGAAATGTTTAATACGCTGTTCAGGTGTTTCGGCAAAGGAGAACTTCCAGCTGCCGTTCAAGCTTTTATAAAAGGATGAGGAAGTGTGGTCATTTATTAAAGCTTCGGCTTCAGTTGCAAAATGCATCATATGCACATGTGCCGGCAAGCGGTTAAGCTGAAAAATGTCAGGATTATTGTTCCATTCCGGATATCCGTTGGCTGGAGGCTGATATGTAAATTTTTTTCGCATCATTGCAGCTCCTTTATATGTTATTCTTATATTGTCAGTATAGGTTGATTTAAACCTTAAGGAAATAAAGGATATTGCTTATTTCTATCAAAATTTGAAACAAGGTGGCTGGTGATGGGGAGTAAACTGATATTCGCGAGGCTCACGGACGCGCTGCTTCTACCACTGTATGTAACGACCGTGGGATACTGGGAGCATCAGGAGGAAACAAGCCGTGAAGCCGGGTTTCCTGATTTTCAAATTCATCAGGTGCTTAGCGGCAAGGGAGAACTGATGTATAACAATTATGAAACAGTAGTAGGGCCAGGAGATGTTTTCTTTTTATTTCCCGATGTTCCGCATCGTTATGTGCCGGTCAGCAATCAATGGGAGGTTGCATGGGTTTCGTTTAATGGACGGGAAGCCAGTCAGCTTTTAGCATTTGCGAGAATTACAGGCTCCGGCGTCAGCCAACTGAAGGATGTCAATTTACTAGCCTCGATAGAAGCGATGCTTGCGCTTGATGATGAGGACAGCAGCACGGAGTTTGAACGCTCCAAGCTAATGTACAATTTGCTGCTCGATTTGAAGCGGCAATTAATTATGCCGGCCGGGGAAGCGCGGGATGAGGATAAGATTCGGCCCGCTTTGCTTTACATTCAAAATCATTTGCACAAGGCGCTGTCGCTGCAAGAAATTGCAGAAGCTGCAGCTTTATCGCCGCAATATATATGCCGCCTGTTTCAAAAGACGTTATCGATAAGGCCGATGGAATATATTAATCAGGAGCGCATCAATGTGAGCAAAAAGCTGATGTTCAGCAAACGCAGCAAGAAGCTGTACGAAATCGCTCAGGAGGCCGGTTTTGATAATGCGAGTTATTTTAGCGTTGTCTTTAAGCGTTACACAGGCATGAGCCCGGAGCAATTCAAAAAGCTGCACGGTTTGTAGACGGGGTGAATAAGTAAATAATTCGCAGGCGGTATGTGAAAATAATACTTTTCTGCTTCGACACCAATATAGTTATCGTGTATAGTAATCGATATAAAGCAAGTTTAATATAATGGACATAAAGCGTTCGTGTTAATAGAAATGAGGGTCAGCTATGCAAATCAAGCAATTTATTGATGGTGAAGATTTTATCGGTTTTTATATTTTAAAAGAGGTGGACGTGAAGCAGACGAACGGCGCTGTTCCAAAGGATTATTTGGACATCGTGCTGGCAGACAGCAGCTCGCAAATTTCCGCAAAGCTATGGGATGCGAGCAAAACGGATATTGAAACCTTTTTGCCTATGACTGTCGTAAAGGTACAGGGAGCGGTTCATACATATCGCGATAAGCTGCAGGCTAAAATTGTCAGGATGCGCAAGGCGAATGCTGAGGATGGCGTAACGATTACGGACTTTATCCGTTCAGCGCCTGTTAGCTCGGAGCAATTATTGCCGATTATTATGAATACGATTGACAGCATTGCCCATCCTGAAATGAAGGCAATTACTGCCTATTGCTTTAATAAAGTTAAGGGTCAGATGCTGGCTTCGCCAGCTGCCAAGACGCATCATCATGCCTATTATGGCGGTCTAGCCTACCATATCGTCCGTATGCTTGAACTGGGGGAGTTTATCTGCAAGCAGCGGCCTTTTCTCAACAGCGATCTTGTGCGGGCAGGCATCATTCTCCACGATATTGCAAAGCCTGCGGAGATGGTATCGGAGTACGGCATCGTTACCGATTACAGCAATTCAGGCAAGCTGCTGGGGCATATTAGCATGGCTTCGAACTGGATTACAGAAGCCGCAATTAAGCTGGATTTGGACCTTGAGTCGAATGTTGTGATGGCTCTTCAGCACTTAGTACTATCCCATCATAATTTAGGAGAGTGGGGCAGTCCGGTACAGCCCCAATTGCCGGAGGCGGTTGCGCTGCACTTTATCGATGCTATTGATGCTAAGCTGCAGATGGTGGAGGATACGCTGCAAATAACGCCAGAGACGGAAGAATGGACCCCTTTTATTCGCGGCCTTGAAAATAAAGCGATTTTACGTTTACCGCTATAATTTTATCGATCATAATAAAAAGCCTGCAGCTCCGGCATTGAAAAATTTCAATCGGCCAGCCATTGCAGGCTTTTTTATTATTTTAAGGCAGCACTGAAGATTGCCATAAGGCAGCTGATATTGACCAATAAATCGCGGAAAAAGTCCCTATCTAGCGCGAATAGTGGCATCAGCTTTCCGATCTGGTCAGTCGTTCCGTTATTGAGCCCAATCGCATTTTCGAGGTGGTAAAGTGACAGACGTTCCGTTATTGACCAATAAATCACGGAAAAGCCCAATCTAGAGCCGAATAGCCGAATGTGTGTCCGGGAAATTAAAAAAAAGGCGGTTTTAAAGCAAATAACGGAACGTGTGACCAAGCCGATTCTTTGTGAGCAACTACAGAAAGTGTATTTCTTCAATTTGTAATTAGTGTTTTTTACCCTAGAAGCGGTCTAAATTATAGTAAGTGGACGCTTGATGAGGGAACAGTATTTGCAATATTTCCCGAGCTTCAGCGGACAATGCATCGGCCATTTGCTTGCTGAGCGGATCTTTACCGCTGCTTTGCTCTTCAATCATGAAGTCGATGCCCAATAGCAAGGCGCCAACAAATAGCGATTGGCTAAGCTCGATTGTCAAATAAGTCCGTTCTATATCCTCTTCGGCCTCGATCGCCAGCTTATGATCAGCGTAATGGAAATAAGCCTTATGCTGCGCACAGACTAACTTAATGGAAAGCTCTTTATCTGCATAGCTGCTGCTGACAAGCCTTTGCTGCAATCGATCCTGCAGCTTGGCCAGCATAGGCAAAAAGCGAATGACCTTCCACATTACACTGCCGTACATCGTACACTGTCCGCCTGATTTCAAAATGAAGTCTGCAAACACATGATCATCGGGCAGGTAGGCAAAAAGCTCTTTTAAGCCGTTGCGTGTTTGAAGCAGCTGCTGCAGCAGCGGAAGCACGGCTGCCTCATGGCCATCCAAATAGCAAAGCTCATCAAGGAAGCAATAGCTGTCATTAACGAGTGCCGAGATGACGCCGTAAGCGACTGGCTTGCCATCATGTAAAGCAATGAGCTTATCGTTTGCTTGCCATCTAGGCCATTTCTGCAAATCGTTCCAGTAAGCTTCAGATCGGATTGCCGTATTCGTACGATTATGGTTATATCGCTCGTAGATCGACGCAATATCATTTGTATAGGAGCTGTCAAAAGGAATAATGGTATAAGAGCCTGAAGGATTGGATGATGCCAAGGCTGACAACTGTTCAGCATTCAGCTGGTACTGCGGCTGCGGAACAACATTCCAACCGAATTTTTCATAAAATGGCGTAATGCCTGTGTACAGCAGTGAAAGATCATATTGCTCTTCTTCCATCCAGTCCGTCAGGCCGCGCAATATGCTTTGACTATGGCCTTGCCCTCGGAAAGCTTCATCGGTAGCAACGCTGCCGAGGCCGCCTACTTTTACAGCTTGATCCCCGATCCGGCAATGAACAGGGAACACTTGAATCGTAGAAGTGACGCTGTCGCCTTTTTTAACAATCCAGGTCGTAGAAGCATCATAAGCAGAATCATTGGACATGCGCGTGTGGAAAAATTGTCTGCCGACAGCAAACGCTTTATCGAGTATTTGCATGACCTGCTCATATTCGTCTTCATTATGTATAGAGCGCACTTCTATTTGATCAGCCTTCATTGGTTTCCAATCCTCCTAAAATGTTGCTGTATCTAGTTAATTGACAGTCTATCTATCTTATCTCATAATAAACTATAGCACGAATTTGAGCGCTCTCACAATAGGCGGTAAAAAGATGAAGCATACACTAGAAACCATTGCAAAGCTTGCCGGCGTGTCGCGCGGAACAGTATCCCGAGTGGTCAATCAGTCGCCAGGGGTAAAGCCGCAGGTCCGCCAGAGGGTACAGCAAATTATTGATGAAAACGGGTATGTTCCGCATCCGCAGGCGCGCAGCCTGGCAGGCGGAACAACGGGCAATATCGGCGTCATTGCATTCAGTGACAATCCGGACTATTTGACCCACCATATTTTTTATGAAGTGCTTCAAGCGATTCAAGCGGATTCGGCAGCGAACGATTATGACTTGTTGTTATTCGCCAATCGCAGCTCATCTGACGAGCAATATTGGAAGCGTGTAGCTACCCGACGCAAGGTGGACGGGCTCGTTATTATGGGAGAGCATATTCTAGAGGAGCATTTGCTTTTCTACAGGCAGCAGCAAATTCCGTTTGTGCTTATCGGCAAGCGTGATTTTGTCAAGCTCCCTCTTGCTTGTGTAACCTCCAATTATTATAGCGGGGCATACTCGGCTACGAAGCATCTGATCGAGAAGGGCAAGCGCAATCTCGTATATATTCATGGTTTGGCGAATATGTATCATGAAAATGCACGCTATATGGGATATTGCCAAGCGCTTGCCGAGGCGGGGCTTGAGGTCCGTCCCGAGCTGGTTATTGAAGGCCATGCCAGGCAGAAGGATGCGGCTTTGCAGATGCGTAAGCTGATTGAAGAAGGCCTTCCATTCGACGGTGTATTTGCGGCCAATGACCTGATGGCGTTTGGCGCTATGGAGGTATTGCAGCAGCGGGGAATAAACATTCCGCAGCAGGTAGCTGTAGTTGGTTTTGATGATGTGCAAGCCGCAGTTTACTATTCTCCTGCACTAACAACGGTCAGACAGGATAAACGCAAGCTCGGCGAAGAGGCAATGCGCATGCTGCTCGATATGCTAAAAGGAAATATGGCTGCGGATGAAGCGCGGACGGTAATGATCGATTGCGATCTGATTGTCCGTGAAACGACATAATTGTGCAAGCAGATAGCTTAACGGGCTATCTGCCATTTTACCAGCATTTTGGGAGCGCTCCAAAAAAAGAAGGGATGATGTTGAGATGACTGAAAAAAATGTGAGCACACAGTTCTTTACAGAAAAAATATATGATGTCGCTGTATTGGGCGGCGGGCCGGCTGGAATAGCGGCTGCGATCAGCTCTGCGCGGAGCGGAGCCAAAACGATACTGGTTGAGCGTTACGGATTTCTCGGCGGGATGTCTACAGCAGCGATGGTTTACCCGTGGATGACCTTTCATTCTGCGGCTGGCGAACATGTCATTAAAGGGATAGCGCAGGAAATTGTAGACCGCCTGATGGCGCTTGGCGCTTCACCGGGCCATTTGCGCGATACGGTAGGTTTTACGCATACGCTCACGCCGTACCATCCAGAAGTGTATAAGGTTTTAGTATTCGACATGCTGCAAGAAGCGGGAGTAGAGCTGCTGCTGCATACGTCAATCATTGACGTTAAGTCGGAAAATAATAGAATAGACTACGTACAGGTTTATAATAAAAGCGGCATTTCACAATTGCGGGCAAAGGCTTATGTGGATGCAACCGGCGATGGCGACGCTGCTTATATGGCAGGCGCTCCTTGGGAGCAGGGCAATGATGCGCATAAGGTTCAGCCTATGACGATGAAATTCCGCATGAAGGGTGTAGATTTGCAGAAGGTCAAGCAGTACATGCAGGATAATCCTTCGCAATTTTACAACAAGTCATTAATTGCAGAGCTTGATCATTTGCCGTTAACAGGCGTTATGGGCTTTTATGACAAATGGCAGGCAGCAGATTTGCCTATCCAGCGTGACGGCGTTTTGTTCTTTAGCGGCCCTAATGAGGATGAAGTGCTTGTTAACGTCTCACGTATTTCGGGGCTTGACCCAACAAGCAGCGAAGACTTGACGAAGGCGGAGATTGAAGGAAGAAAGCAGGTGCTGCAGCTTGAAAGCTTCTTCCAGGAGCATATCCCTGGCTTTGAAAAGGCAGTCGTAACAGCGGTAGGCTCACAAATCGGCGTAAGAGAAACAAGACGCATTATCGGCCACTATGTGCTTAATGGGCTGGATGTGCTGGATGCTCGCAGATTTGACGATGTGATTGCACGCAGCGGCTATCCTATCGATATCCATAATCCGGAAGGCAAGGGCGTAACCGCAAACTTCATTCGAGAAGGCGGCGCATACGATATTCCATATCGAAGCATCGTACCGCTTGAAATTGATAATTTGCTGCTGGCAGGCAGATGTATATCGACAACGCATGAAGCGCAGGCAACAACTCGACTGACGCCAAGCTGCATGGCAATTGGGCAGGCAGCAGGAGCTGCTGCGGCGCTTGCTGTAAAACATCAATGCCGGGCAATCGACGTGCCTGTAGCTGAGCTGCAGCAAAAGCTGCTGGAAGGCAATGCCGTTCTAAAGTAAATATGCGGAGGGAGTAAAAATGGCTGCAGATTACAGTAATAGCAATGTAAACAATGAGACGGTGCTTGCATTTGCCCAGCAAGAGTGGGAGCGTTTGCGAAAGCTCAGCAGCAGAGCAGTTGGCAAGGCTGTTTGGTTATGTACCTGGGAGCAGCTTCGCCATGCCGAAGCCGATTTGCTGGATCTGGCAAACAAGCAATTCAAAGCTATTTATAGCGATTCATTTTTTATCATAGAGAAGGAAGAACAGATTATTATTGCTGGGAACGGTGATCGTGCAGTCCTGTTCGGCGTCTATCAATACGCCCAGGATGTATGGGGGCTGCATGCTGTTTATCCTTTGCTTGGGGACGAATCTTTGAACGAATTTAGCGATCCAGAGGACGCTAGCACTAGAGCCTACACAGTGAATGAGATCCATATTTTTTCTCCGGCAATGGAACGCAGAGGCTTTGTATTTGAGACGATCAATGATCAGTCTTATTTGAAAGCAATGATTCATTGGTTTGGCCAAAATAAGATTAACGAAATGTTTTTCACATTTTCACTGTGGGACCAGGTTAAGGAGCATATTGCGCCTGAAATTAGAAAGCGCGGCATTCAAGTTACACTCGGCGGACACAGCATGAAGTTTTTGCAAAAGCTGAATACGGAAGAAGCCGATCATCCGCAGGAGACAGCGAATCATCCATATACAGCAAAGGAGCAGTTTGATTTTGAGAACAAAGACTGGCAGCTTCCACTCATTCATAAAATTATCGCATACTGCCGGACTGTTCCTAATCTGACAACAATTTCACTTTGGCCTGAGGATATTGCAGCCAAACAATCTAGCGATTTCGTCAGGCCATATATCGAGTTCACGGAGCTTTTGAAAGATGAGCTGGCAAGAGCAGGCTTAAGCCTTTCAGTAGAGCATATCGCCTATAATGCAGGGCTTGCCTGGCATATGCTGGAGCTTTCAGGGGATAACTCCGCTTCGATTGATACTTTGTATGCCTATTGGGGCAGGGATTACCGCTTCGGTTATGTGGATAGCCCGAAGGTAGAGGATAAACGGGCAGAAGCGGCACTTAAGCAGTGGGCAGCTGCTGTAAGCAACAAGGAGCGTAAGCTTACGATTTTTGAATATTACAGCGATCATTATATGCTTACGAATCTTTTTCCGAATTTGTCCCGCCGTATTATAGAGGATGTCACTTACTATTCGCAGTATGAGCTGCACGGCATGACGAATCTGGTAGTGCCATATCGAGGAGAAGATGATTATTCATGGAAAAGAGCAAGCGGGCTGAACAGCTATGTATTTGCTCAAGCGTTTTGGATTCGTGATTATGAGCAAATAATGGATAACTACTATAGCTATTATCCGAAGCACGAGCGTGCATCAGCAAGACGCCTGATGGAGGCCATTGAAGAAGAGCTGGCAGCTGTAACCAGCTGGAATGTCGTTTTATTTCCTGCAAGAGCGACAGATCCGTTGCAGATTAGGAACGGCAAACAGCATAAAGAGGCAGTAATAGCTATGCTGCAGCAAATCGAGGAGAAATTAGAGGCAGCTGTTCAAGATTCAACGCTAGTCCAGGAGCATGCTGTTGCACGATTGGCTAATTATGTAATCAGTTATGCCCGTAGAATTAAAGAGCAATGGATTAGTTTGTAACGCTAAAGAGCCGTTCTCATGGACGGCTTTTTTGTAATTATAAGAGTTTATAAGTTTTCACAATAAACTTGTTCTTATCGGAATTCCATTATCCAGCTAGCGCCTTAATACAAAAAATTCACATTCATTGCGATTGTGATAAGTTACATCGCTGTAATCCGATTGTGTGACGACCAGCTGCTCGTCAAAGCGGATGATAAGCGTTTTATTATCTATGATATGATCATTTTGAAAAACACGTATGCTTTGCTGCCTTTGCACAGCTTCCTCAAAATCGCGATCCGTTACAATTCGGCGGTTAATAGACATATTCAGCTCTCCTTGCTTATTAGTTGCTTTGTTTATTATAGCTTATCTGGCAGAAGAAAACTTGGCCCACGCGGCTCGTTTTCTTCTTTTTTTTGCGGCGGCGGCATAGCATGTATATAGAAGAGGACAGGATAGGAGCGAGGTGAAAGGAATGGCCAAATGGGGGAGAAGAGGATGGCGCTTCCCGGTTCAATGGGGCAGGCAGCGATCAGTCTGGAGAAGCCAGTCATCTAAAAAAATAAAGACGATGAAATGGGGCTCTCCGGCAGCTTCTTCTAACAGCGGACCACGCCGGCACGCTGCTAAGCCAAAATGGGGAAGCAGGGCGCCAATCTTTTCATTTGCCATGATTAGAAGGGGCAGAAAAAAAGCAGCAGTAAGCTGGAGTAAGCAAGCGACCGGACAACAGCGTCCCAAGGGCAGGTTGAAAAAACGCCGTGTACTGCTGTTTCTTCTTGCATTTATGTTGTTATTCTCAATCCCGTCATTTATTTTTATAGAACGAAATTTACGGCCGCCGCTTATGGTTATTGCAAAAGTGAGAGTGAAGCAAATCGCGACTCAAGCGATAAACAAAGCGATTACCGATCAGGTTGCCCGAAGCTCGAACTCGGAGAAGCTGATTGATTGGAAAATGAATGACAAGGGAAAAATATCTGGTTTTATGCTCAATTATGGTGAACATATGCGGATCACTTCAGCTACCATTGATACTGTGCAAACGACCTTAAAGGATATTCAAAATATTCCCGAGCATATTCCGATCGGCCATGCCCTTAACAGTGCCATCATATCATCGTTCGGGCCGAGGGTGCCCGTACGCTTTGAGCCTGTAGGAGCAGTCAAGGTAGAGCTTAACACACGCCAAAAAAATGCCGGCATTAATATGATTCTTGTAGAAGTCTATATTAAAGTAATTGCTGAGGTTACGATTATTATTCCGTTTGATACGGAGCCCGAGCTTGTCGAGACAGATATTCCGATCTCTTATTTGCTCGTTGTAGGAGACGTGCCGATGTATTACTACGATAATACGGGCAAGCCGATTGGAGAGTCTGCCCCGCAAGCGCCGAGCATATCTGTTCCATTAGCTCCCGGAGCAGGCATATCGGCGCAAACAGAGGAGGAGGAAGCAGCGGCGCCAGTTTTGACTGAGCCAATCGAAGGCAATACTGCCCCGCAAGGCTCAGTCAAGTAGCGGATAGAGCAGGCTGCTCTGTTATTTCTTAAAATCAGCCTGCTCCCAGCGGCGCAGCAGCGGATAGGGATCGAACGACCATTCGACCGAGCCGCGGTCGCTATAAATGCCATAATGAAGATGCGGCGGGAACTTGCCTTGAGTTCCCTTTTTGCCGTAGCCGGAGCTGCCTACCCAGCCAATAACCTGGCCCGGCTCGACAATATCACCTTCACGCAGCTTTTTGTCAAAGCCGCTCAAGTGGGCGAAATAGTGATAATGGTTGTTCAAATCGCGAATGCCGATTCTCCAGCCGCCGAATTTGTTCCAGCCCTTTATTTCAATAATGCCGTAGGTGGTGCTTCTGACGGGCGTGCCATGCGGAGCGAAAATGTCTGTGCCCTCATGTATGCGGCGTCCGCCCCAGCTGCGCTTGAAACCCCAGGTGTCTCTATAGGAATAAACCGCTTTTACAGGCAGCGGAAAAGCATGCTTATGCAGGTCAAGCTTGCCATAATGTTTGTAAATAGCAGCAAACTGCTGAATACGCTGTACGGAGCGGCTGTTGCGATAGTAATTCCATATGCCATTGGAAAGATCCTCTTCATTACTTCCGTATACAGATACAGCCTGTGACAGGGAATAGAGCAGATCCGTATCGCTGTTTCTTTCTGCAAGGCCATTGCCGTCCCCATCCTGTCCTACCCCTCTAAACCATTTGATAGATAAGGGCACCTGGTCGCTCGGATCAGGATTCAGCCAGCCGCTCCATTTTTGCTCGTCAATATAAATACCGGTCAATGAGCCTAAGGCAGGTCTTGCCTTCGGCAAAGCTTTGGTTAAGGTTCTTTCATATTGATCGATAGCTGCAAGCCAATACCATGGAATAAGTGTAACAGCACTCAGCTGTTCATAGAGCAGCATTCGCTGGTTGTACAGCTCGTGTTGCGGCACAGCTTCGGAGCTGGCAGCGGTCGATTCGATCGGCATTGCAGCTGCATGATCAGCTGCAGCAGTTATCATTAAAGCAATTGCAATAATAAAAGTTTTATATGCGAATGTGAACAATCCTCACTCATCCTTTCCTTATCCTTGTGTGTATAGGTTTCCACATGAACATTTTTCTACTCTTAAATCGGCACAATAAATTATAAAATATCGTTTGTGCTATTTATTTCTGAAACATGTTATAATATACGAGGTTATTATTTTTTAATCTGACGAGAAGGATGCAGATGGATTCTCATTTGAATGTGAAAGCAGGTCATGTCCAATGAAAAAACGAGAAAAATTGCAAAAGCCTGATTGGCTTCGTATAAAGCTGACTACCGATGGTCACTATGCTGAAATAAAAGATATGATGCGTTCCAAAACCTTACATACGGTTTGTGAGGAAGCGCGTTGTCCGAATATATATGAATGCTGGGCGAATCGTACAGCAACCTTTATGATTCTTGGCGATATTTGTACAAGAGCATGCCGTTTCTGCGCTGTTAATACTGGAATGCCGACTGAGCTCGATTTGCAGGAGCCGGAGCGCGTTGCAGAAGCTGCCGAGCAGATGGGCTTGCAGCACTGCGTAGTTACTTCCGTTGCGCGGGATGACTTGGCAGATGGAGGAGCTTCTATTTTTGCTGCGACGATAAGAGCGATTCGCAAGCGTATGCCGTTTTGCCGTGTAGAAGTGCTGATTCCTGATTTTCAAGGCAATTGGGATGCTCTTCAAATCGTAATGGATGCCAACCCGGATATTTTGAATCATAATATCGAGACGGTAGAGAGATTATCTGACCGTGTTCGTGCGAAAGCTAAGTATGAGCGTTCGCTTGAGCTGTTGAAGCGCGCCAAAGAAATGAAGCCAAGAATTCCAACCAAATCAAGCATTATGCTAGGTGTGGGCGAGGAATGGGATGAGATTTTGCAAGCGATGGATGATTTGCGTGCGGTTGATTGCAACATTTTAACGTTGGGACAATATTTGCAGCCTACTCCGAAGCATTTGGCCGTAGAGCGCTATGTACATCCGGATGAATTTGCAAAGCTGAAGGAAGAAGGGCTGAAGCGCGGCTTCCGTCACGTTGAGTCAGGTCCGCTTGTGCGCAGCTCCTATCATGCTCATGAGCAGACTGATTCTGCACATGCAGCTATTGCAGCTGAGGAGAACGAAGCATTAATGGCAGCAAAGCAATAAGGTTTCTCCATTATAGCTATCCTTAAAGTGGATAGCTTCATTCGATGAAGCTGATGCGAGGTGAAGAGATGGCGTTGATTCATATCGGTAATAAATCCTTTGAGCTTTTACATGAGAATAGAAACGGCTGGAATTTGGAGGCATTTCGCGATCGTTACAGCGAGGTGCTTGACCGTTACGATTACATTATCGGAGATTGGGGCTATAACCAGCTTCGGTTAAAGGGCTTTTTTCGAGACAGTACCCAAAAAGCTACAAAGGATAATGTCTATTCGAGCATTTCGGATTATATTAATGAATACTGCAACTTTGGCTGTGCTTATTTTATTTTAGAGAAAAAGCATAGCAGCAAACAGGATGCAGACGTGCAAGAAGAGTTGGATGAGGAATATGCGGCTGTCGATTTATCGGACGAGCACGAAAGAGCCGCCAGCGGCAATCATGCAAGGGCGGAGCAGGCGGACAAACCGCAATCTGCGCCGGCTCAAGAAGAAAAGCGCAAAAAAAATGACGGCGACAGCTCTTCGAACGGTTCCCGTTCGCGCAATCAGCATGCCAAGGGAGAGCCGTCCAAGCAAAAGCGGGAATTTTATTACCGCAAAGGGCAGCGCTTCAAAAAAGGATCAAAATCTGCAGCAGCCAGCGAAGCTGCCGCTGCAGTCGAACAGCCATAATGAAAGGACCGGCTCCATTGCCTCGCGCAATCGAACCGGTCCTTCTATTTTTAAAATATCGTTTAAGCGAAGGACTGCGAGTTCTTTATCCTTGTCCTTGGTAGCGGCTATCTGACATCATATCCAAGAAAGGCCTCGCGTACGCGATTCCAGAATGGAAACGGCCTGTATCTTGCAAAGCAAACCTTGCGGCCTGCAACGCTGCAGCGGATAGATTGAACGTCCTCATGTGTTATGCTAAGATGATCGATGCTCAGCTGAAGCCTTTGAGACTTCCTTGAAATAATATCACAATGATGATGGCGCGGAAGCAGAACGGATGATCCTAGTGTACGGAATACACGGTTATTAATAGATGCGATCTCAGCAATTTGCAAAGCTTCAAAGGACGGATGCACGATAGCTCCGCCTACACTTTTATTATATGCGGTACTGCCTGACGGAGTGGAAATGACAATGCCGTCACCTCTGAACATTTCAAACAGCTCATCATTAATGTTGATTTGTGCAACTAATGTCTGATCGACACCTTTTAGCGTAAATTCATTCAACGCCAAATAGGTGAGCGTCTGCTCATGCAGCTGAACCTCGATTTGCAGCAGCGGATAGCGTACAATACTAGGCGTATTGCTTGCCATAAAGCGCACAAGCTCCTCAAGCTCCTCTGAATTCCAATCTGCATAGAAGCCAAGATGACCGGTATGCACCCCGATAAAAGCAACCTGTTCAATGCGATCGACATAGGTATGAAAGGCTTGCAATAAAGTCCCGTCCCCGCCGATGGACAATACGATATCAGGCTCTTCATCATTCCTGACGAACTTGTGCTGCTCAGCAAGCTGATGAAATTGTTGGACGAGTGATTTTGACAACGGATCGCCTCGATCAATAACTGCGTATTTCAATGATAATCCCCTTCCAAACGTATCTTTCTTATAACTGTAACGAATATCTATGCAGCGATATAAAGCGGCAAGCAGATTCATCGTGCTATGTAAATGATAATGGAATTGCACTTTAAATACAATGCTTATACGCCAAGCCAGCCCCAAAGCATGTAAACAAGTATAAAAGCGATAAAGGAATGAAGCAGTCTTGCAAGCAATAAAGGTCTGTAACGCAAATCTGTCTTGCTAAGCAAGCTTGCAATTTGCGCATGGACAGATAATCCGCCCCAGGATAGCACCCAGGCTGCAATCGCGACCTGATGCATCAGTACGCTGCTTGCCGTTCCTGCACTGCGCGCGCCTAATGTAACCTCGAATAATCCGAATATAATTGCATCTGCAAGCGGCGCAGGCATGCCGCACAGCTCAAAAATAAACCGAAGGCAGGCTGAAATTCCTTCTAAAAAACCTGTATGAATAAGCATCTCTAGTATGACTGAAAAGAACACGACTAGGCCGCCAACGACGATCATAAGCTTTAACGCGGTTTGAATCGCATCCTGAATAAGCCGGCTAAGAGTGCGTCCATCGAGCAGTCTCGCCTCATGCATCGCTCTTAGAGCCTGATTAAGCCTGCTGCGTTTTACGCTGCGGCTAACAGCTGTCTTTTGATGACCGCTTATAAAGCTATCCTGCACCTGATCTTCTTTTCTGCCGTAGAATCGCATAATCAGGCCAATCAGTAAGCCGCCGCCGTAATGGGCAGCTGCAAGCACCGGTGCAACCGCAACATTTTGAAAAAAACCGACTGAAACTGCTCCAATGAGAAAGATCGGATCGGAAGAAGTAGTGAAGGCGACAAGCCGCTCTCCTTCCACACGGCTTATTAAATTTTGCTCGCGCAGCTGCGATGTGAGCTTGGCGCCGACGGGATATCCGGAAATATTGCCCATCGCAAAGACGAAGCCTCCTATGCCAGGCACGCGAAAAAATGGTTTCATAAAAGGATCAAGCAGCTTGCCAAAAAAATGAACGATGCCTATTCCGAGCATCACTTCAGAAATGACAAAGAAAGGGAATAAGGAAGGAAATAATACATGCCACCAAATGGATAAGCCGCGCAGTGAGGACTGCAGAGCCTCATTTGGGAATACAGCCATAAGCAAGGTTAAAAATAATGCGCCGGCAGCTGTAAGGGACAGGGGATGAACAAGGGTTCGGAGCAATTTGAGCCCTCCTAAACATATAGTTGTACAACCTATACTTCTACCTATATGTTTAAAAAGGCCAATCCATACTACAGTCACATGAAGGTCACAGAACAATTAGACGTTCTATGCTATAATATTTGTAATATTTTAATGGAGTTGAATAGGATGATAAATAAAAAAGAGACCATTTATGAAGCTCTTGGCGGTGCGGATAAGTTACGCGAAATCGTAGAAGCCTTTTATCCGAAGGTACAAGCCCATCCGCTGCTCGGCCCATTGTTTCCAGAAAATATTTTGCCTGTTATGGAAAAGCAGCATATGTTTTTGACGCAGTTTTTTGGCGGGCCATCTCTATATTCTGATGCTGTTGGGCATCCCATGATGAGAGCGAGGCATTTGCCGTTCCCTGTAACGCCTCAGCGGGCGGAGGCTTGGTTATTTTGCATGAGTGAAGCGCTGCGTGAAACAGGAATTAGTCCTGAGCTGAGCGAAATTATATTAAACCGCTTGGCGGGGCCAGCTTTTCATTTTGTAAATACAACTGAGGAGGAGACATAAAAAATGGAGCCGCTGTACGAGTCCACAATTACGTGCATTTGCTGCGAAATGGATTTTACCACTTCTAGAGTTAGGCCAAGCTTTAAAAAAGCAATAAGCATGGACTCCGATTTTTGCGGTCATTATCGCGACGAAATTAATCCGGATTACTATGTTGTTCGGGTATGCCCGCAATGCGGGTTCGCTTCCACCGAGAATGGCTTTGAGCAATTGAGCGATCAGCAGAAACGGCAATATTTTGAGCAGGTGGGCAGCAGCTGGAAGATGCAGAGCTACGGCGGCAAACGTACGCTGCAGGATGCGCTTGTCTGCTACAAGCTGGCGTTGATTTCAGCGCAGGCGACCAAGGCGCCCGACCGCAACATCGCTGCCATTTTACATCATATTGCCTGGCTTTATCGGTACCAGCAGGATACCGAGCAGGAAAAGCGCTTCTTGGGCTTTGCCTTGCAATCTTATATTAAAGTGTTCGAGCTGGAGGCAGCCTCGCTAAGCAATGCAAAGCTGATGTTTATTATTGGCGATTTGAACCGCAGAATCGGAAATGACAACGAAGCTGTAAGATGGTTTTCACGTATTGTTAATGACAAAAAAATTATGGATGCAGCAATGATTCAAGCCGCGCGCGCCCAGTGGCAGCAGCTTAGGCTTGATTATGAGGAAAGACGTTTGCAAGGAATGGCTGATAGAGGTTTAGAGGAAGCAGATTAGTCAATAATAGAAAAAGGCTTGAACATATGAAATAAAAATAGCTGAATACATAGCTTCAATAGGATAACGAAGCTGCTATCGCAGCTTCGTATCCGTAAGCAAATAATCTCTGTCAGCGTCAAGAACCGTCACTTTGCTGTGGCAGCATGGAAAGACCAGCAGCTTTTTTTTACCTTCCTGAATGTCGCGGAGGGCTGCCGGCTTAAGCGGCAGCAGCACATTTTCGCTTTGGCAAAACGGGCAGGCGGCTGCGTAAATATCGCCCATAATCGTTTCATAGGGCCAAGCTTTTTCGAAAGGAATCATGATTTGCTCTCCTCGTCGGAGCTTTTTGCCTGCTGGCTAGCAAGCTCAGTAAGCTTCTGAACGAGAATATGCTTAGGCATATGCATGATATGCTCGATTGGCATACCTAGCTGTTTGGCGAGCATTTGCGCAGTTTCTGCGGATATTTGCAATGGTTTAGACATATCAACATACCTCCATTTTTAATACACGATAAACATATGAACATCAATAGAATGAATGTTTTGAGCATAACTCTCCTTAAAACAACAGTCAAGTCATCATAAGACAATAAATAATTGCTTGTTTTATGCATTTTTTAAATAAATTTGAGGCAATCTTTAGTTTATCTTTAACTCTCTCTAGTATTCTTGGCTGTAACACGGACAGGGCTTCAGCTAGATAGACCAAGAAGAAACGCTTTCGGCGTCCTTGGCGCAGGGCGTGCATTTTCTCGGTGAAATTGAAAAATAGAAGCAGCTGTACTGTCCTTGTAATGACCGATGGGGAGCGGAGAGGAGAGAGACTGGTGAGAAAAACCATTCTGTTGATGATTATTTTTGCAGCAGCAGCAGCAATTCTTTATTCATGCGGCAGTCCCAAGGCAGCTGACCAGAAGAAAGGGGCAGCGCGTGAGGAGGGGCATAAAGGGCCCAAGATGTATACGATAGTGATTGACCCTGGCCATGGAGGCAGGGATAAAGGGGCTACCGGCGCCAGCGGCGCCTATGAAAAAGATTTTACGCTGCAGCTATCCAAAAAGCTTATGAAGCTGCTTGAAAAGGAAGAGCTTATAGAAGCTTATATGACAAGAAGCGATGACAGCTTTATTTCGTCAGTCGATCGGGAGAGGGTTAAAATTGCCATCGACAAGGGCGCTGATCTGCTTCTTTCTATCCATGGCAATACGTATACAGACGCTAAAGTATCAGGAACTGAAACCTATTATTTCACAGAGCAGTCCCGCACGTTAGCAGAGGTTATACATAAGCATGCAGTGAAGGCTACAGGATTTCGTGATCGTGGTGTAAAGGTAGAGGACTTCTTTATTATTAAAGATGCTCCGATGCCTTCGGTGCTGCTTGAGCTCGGCTATTTGACCAATCCGCAAAATGAGGCTCAGCTGCTGAAGGAAGAGGTCCAGAATGAAATAGCCAAAGCGATTGTGACCGGCCTGAAGGAGTACATGCAGGCAGCCCGATCAAACTCATAGTCGATTCATGCGATAAGCTGATAAAACGTGGTAGGTTATAGTAAACTTTGTATAATGTAGTATCGGGATCGTTCTGCAGTATTTGCTTTTAAAAGCATCGGGGCAGCGATCCTTTTTGCACTTTTTAGCAAGAAACAAGAAAATAGTATTGTGCGCAGTTCAAATTGATAAGCAAAAAGAAAGGGGAACGAAGAGCAAGATTGGGAATGGAGAAGCGGCAGCGTCCGCCTTTGTAGGCCAATTTTATCCTTTACAGGGGTTATTTTATCAAAAAAATTGGACTACAACAGCGGTCGGAATCCCAAACTTGTTCGTAGTAACCTCCCTTTCGTTTGCTTGTTGCCCTATCCACAATGAATCGACACTCTCGTGAGAAGCGCTCTAGAAAGCGGAGTGACTACTTAAAATAAAAGGAGCGATAGGAATGGAAAAGTTATCACTGACATGGGATTTGGAAAGTATTTATGCCGGCGGTTCGTCTTCGGCACAATTTCAAGAGGAGCTTGCCGGTATGGAGCGCAATCTTGCGGAGATGAGCCGGCTTATTCAGTCCGCAGGCAGCGCAGACAACAAACAAGCAGTAATTGTATCCATTACTGAGCTTGTACAGCAAATTTTGCTCGCGCTTCGTCAATCTGACTCTTTTGTCGGCTGCTTAATGGCGCAAAATGTAGGCGACGCAAAGGCGATCGCGCTGAATGACCGTGTTAAAACAATATCTGCACAGTTTAACGGCCTGCTGACCAGCTATGATGAGCTGCTCGCTTCCCTTCAAGAATCGGAATGGGAGCAGCTGCTTCAAATTGAAGCTATGAATGAGGTAAGCTTTCAACTGGATGAGAGAAGGAAGCTAATGAAGGAAAAGCTGGCACCTGCAATGGAGGCGCTAGTGGAAGATTTGGCTGTTGACGGCTATCATGGCTGGGGCGACTTCTATCACACGATTGTCGGCCGTGCCAAATTCCAGGCTGTTGCAGCGGATGGAACTGCAGAGCTGCTATCCGCAGGCCAGATGCAAAATCGGCTATCTGAACCGGATCGCGACCTTCGAGCAGCAGCTTTTGCGGAATGGGAAAAGGTGTGGGGAGAGCAGGCTGAGCTTTGCGCGGAAGTGATAAATCGCATATCCGGCTTTCGCTTGAAGCTGTACAATAAGCGTGGGTGGCAGTCGGCACTTAAGGAGCCGCTGCAAATGTGCAGAATGAGCGAAAAAACGTTGAATGCGATGTGGGATGCTGTAGTTGAAGGCAAAAAGCTGCTTATTCCTTATTTGCAGCGCAAAGCCTCGTTGCTTGGTGTAGATAAGCTGGATTGGCACGATGTGGAGGCGCCGCTCGGCAAGGCTGCGCGGACAGTCCCTTATGAGGAAGCGGCAGCATTTATCGTACAGCAATTCAGAGGCTTCAGCTCTGAGCTGGCAGAATTCGCCGATATGGCAATCCGTAAGCGATGGATCGAGGCAGAGGATCGGGCAGGCAAGCGTCCGGGAGGCTTCTGCACGTCGCTTCCGAAAAGCGGTGAAACCCGTATTTTTATGACTTATTCAGGCTCTGCTTCTAATATTTCTACACTTGCCCATGAGCTGGGCCATGCCTATCATCAGCATGTTATGAACGATTTGCAGCCGCTGGCTCAGGAATATGCGATGAATGTAGCAGAGACGGCTTCAACCTTTGCGGAGCTGATCGTATCCGAAGGCGCTTATCAGGCTGCGACGGACAAAGAAGAGCAGCTCGGTCTGCTAGAGGATAAGATACAACGAGCGGTTGCATTTTATATGAACATACATGCACGCTTTTTATTTGAAACGAGATTTTATGAGCGCCGGAAGCAAGGAATTGTATCCAGCGATGAGCTGAATGCTTTAATGGAAGAAGCACAGCGAGAGGCATACAGTGATATGCTGGGAGAGCTTCATCCTCACTTCTGGGCTTCCAAGCTGCATTTTTATTTAACCGATGTACCTTTCTATAATTTCCCGTACACGTTTGGCTTCCTGTTTAGTGCAGGAATTTATGCAATTGCCAAGCAGGAAGGAGAGGCTTTTTCGAGCCGTTATGTCGCATTGCTTAGAGATACAGGCAGTATGAAGGTTGAGGAACTGGCTAAAAAGCATTTGGAGGTTGATTTGGAGCAGAAGCAGTTTTGGCAAGCTGCAGTCGATCTGGTAAGACAGGATGTCGATGCGTTTTTGGCTTTAACGGATCAGCGATGAGCTATAGTAAAGGAAATGTACTGTCCATAAAAATTCTATATATTGTGTAATAAATTTTAATGTGATATGTTATATGGGTAAATTATGTGATTATTACATATATGTGAGTCATATAACGGTGAGGAGGTCATATGATTCAACTATCAACTCGGCAATTAGAGCTTATTGAGCTGGTCAAAAAGCATTCGCCGGTAACAGGCGAGCAATTGGCAGAATATTTGGGTGTCAGCCGTCCGACGCTCCGTTCTGATTTGTCCTTGCTAGTTATGTTAGGGATGCTGGATGCCAAGCCAAAGGTCGGATATTTTCTAGGAAGCGCATATCGATCCAACAATCACCCGATGGACAAGTTTAACAGCGTAAAAGTAAGGGATGTGCAAGGTGTACCGGTCAATGTGCCGGACAGCCTATCTGTTCATGATGCCGTTGTTACTCTTTTTACAGAAAATGCAGATACGTTGCTTGTTATTACGGAAAATAAACGCTTTGCCGGTATAGTGACGCCTAAGGATTTATTGAAAATTACACTGGGCAATCCAGGAGCCGCGGCGATTCCTGTAAGCATGGTTATGACTCGTTACCCGAATATTGTTACGCTTTCACCTGATGATTCGGTTATGGTTGCAATACGCAAAATGGCGCAGCATCAGCTCGATTGCCTGCCGGTTGTTCATATGCGCAGCGAGGATGGGCATGATCCTGAGGTAACTGGCTGGGTTTCTAAGTCAAATATTATTCGTCTAATTGCGGATATTGCAACAGCAGAAGAATTGGGGGAGCCTGGTTTATGACACAGCGAACGATTTATGTATGCTCCGATGCAGTCGGTGAAACGGCTGAAGCAGTTGCTAAAGCTACGCTCCGGCAATTTACTTCTGAGCAGGTGAAAGTTAAAAGATACGGCAATTTGCGTTCCGAGGAGGAAATTACGCGTATCGTGCATGAAGCCGCCAAATCAGGCGGATTCATTAGCTATACACTCGTTCAACCGGAGCTTAGAGAGCTGATGAAGGAGGAGGCGCTGCGTCACAATGTAAGGGCTGTCGATGTAATGGGACCTATGATGCAAGCGTATATCGATACATTTGGCAGCTTCCCTAAGCGTATGCCGGGGCTGCTCCATTCAATCGACGATGCCTATTACCGCCGTATGGATGCCATCGATTTTGCTGTTCGTTATGATGACGGCAAGGATGTTCGCGGCTTGCTTCAAGCACAGGTTGTGCTGATTGGCGTTTCGCGCACATCGAAAACCCCTTTAAGTATATTTTTGTCTCATAAAGGAATAAAAACGGCCAATTTGCCTCTTATGCCGGAGGTTAATCCGCCTGAGGAGCTAAGACAAGGGCCTGATAGACTGATCGTCGGTCTTACGATGCAGGCGGAGCATTTGGTGGAAATTCGTTCTGAGCGTTTAAAGACGCTGGGCCTGCCCGGCACTTCGCAATATGCATCATCGGATCGCATCAGGGAGGAACTGGAATATGCAGCTTCTATTATGGAACAGCTGCAGTGCCCGGTTATAGATGTTACAAATCGGGCAATCGAGGAAACAGCGGGCATTATTATGGAATGGATTAATAAATAGTTGGCAATAACGATAAATACGGAGGGATGAAAATGAGTAAGACATTTGTCATGGTTAAACCGGATGGAGTTGCAAGAGGTCTAGTAGGTCGTATCGTTGCAAGATTTGAGGAAAAAGGCTTTGTGCTCGAAAGAGCGCAATTAATGCATGTCAGCAAGGAGCTTGCCGAGAAGCATTATGCTCATTTGAATCAAAAGCCATTTTTTGGCGAATTAGTAGACTTCATTACTTCAGGCCCCGTATTTGCAATGGAGCTAAGCTGCAACGAAGCTATTAAAAATGCAAGATCGATTATTGGCGCAACGAATCCAGTAGAAGCTGCAGCAGGCACAATTCGCGGCGATTATGCAACGGATGTAGCCAGCAATATCGTTCATGGCTCTGACTCGGATGAAAATGCTGAACGTGAAATAAAACTGTTTTTTGGCTAAATAGTTGACTTGAAATGGTCATATGTGGTAATTTGAACTAAAGTTAGTCTTATATAAAATTTAGACGGAAGCACCGTATGGGCAGCAGCTTGCTGCGCCCATTGCGGTGCTTTTTTGCATTGATAAGAACAAATTTTTCTTAAACTTGTTCTTGTCATTCATCGGTAAACGCGCCTTTCCAAAGGACGGCGGAGCCGTTTATCCTTGGTGCAAATTAAAGGGAGGGAGAAATATGCTGAAGCAGCTTGCGCTTGCTTTGGAGGATGAAGCCTATTTATTAAAATTTTCCGCTTATTTTCGGCGCCATCCTATTCATTCCAATTGGACAATAATCGTTTTTACTAGCGCTGAGGCATGTATGAGCTATATCAAGAAAGGAGGAAGAATAGATTACCTTATTGCAGGAGCGAGTATTTTGAAGCAAATAGCTGATGCGTATCCGCATTTGCCAGCAGCTGTGCTAGCCGAGCAAGAGCGAGGCAAGTTGAAGACATGGCCATGCTTATTGAAGTATCAGCCACTGCCGCAATTGCTGCAAAAAGCATTGGAGATATACAGTGAGCTTACTGGTGCCAGCGAACACGTTAAATTATCCTCGGTGCAAGGCAAAGCGGGCGCGCAGGTCATTGTCGTGTATTCCGTTTCCGGAAATATTGGAAAAACAGCCATAGCCCTTCATCTTGCCCATGCTGCGGGTGTTCGGCATAGCCGAGTATTTTATTTGAATATGGAGCGTTGGAATTGCTTTGAATTATGGCTTGGCGGTGAAACCCCTCGGCAGGATGAGCAAAAGCAGAGCGGCATGTCTGAGCTGTTGTACAGCGTTAAAAGAGGAGGGCTGCAAAGCAGCCAGTGGCTGGAGCAGCGTAAGCGCCATAAGCTGCTGCAGGCCGATTTTGTCCTGCCGTTTGAGCTGGATGAGGACTGGGATGCTTTAAGCGGGGAAGAGGCTGCTGCAATTGTAGAGCTGGCTGCTGGCTGCGGACATTATGATGTTATTGTAATAGATTTGGACAGCGGTTTAGGGCAGCTGCAAATGGCAATGTTGGATAGGGCAGATGTCATAGTCTGGGTAGTAAATGGCGACCAGACTGTGCTGAGCAAGCAGCTGCTTGCAATGCAATATATGATGAGAAACTGGCCTGAACAGTTCGGATCGCTGCCTTCCAAGCTGGAAATTGTTTTTAACGGCACATCACCCCGCCAATCGCATTGGGCTAAGCATTCAGCACAGCTTGCTGCTAGCTTTTTGGCACCTCATAATATTATATTTCCAGATGTAGAGGCTTGGAGGGTTCAAGGAGAAGCCAGGCTGCTCAGTTCAGCTGACTTTCGCGCCGCCGCTGACCGTCTGCTGCAGCAGATTATTCAAAGGAGCAGCGAATATGCTGCACGATAGAATGCAGGGAGAGGGAGCTCAGCTATCGCATCGACAAGCAATGGATGAGCCGGAACTAAAACAGCTGCGTTGCATTATACGAGAGCAGATTCATCAAGCGGACTCGATGGATGATAAGGAGCTTATGTCCTTAATAGAAGCTGTTGTATTGCAATACAGCAATAGAGAGCATAAACTTAGCGCCCGGCAAAAAATTGAAGCTATTCATCTGCTATTTCATTCCTTCCGGGGCTTGGATTTGCTGCAGCCGTTAATGGAAGACGAATCTATTACTGAAATTATGATTAATCATCATGAAGAAATTTTCGTAGAACGCAATGGCGTCTTAATAAAGCTGCAGCAGCGCTTCGAAAGCAAGGAGAGGCTTGAGGATTTAATTCAAGCTATCGTCTCGAGCGTCAATCGTGTAGTCAACGAATCATCGCCGATTGTTGATGCCAGGCTTAAGGATGGGTCGCGCGTTCATGTCGTTCTGCCCCCAGTCGCTTTGAAGGGGCCTTGCATGACGATCCGCAAATTTCCGGACAAGCCGCTTACGATGGAGCATCTCATCGCTTTTGGTTCCATATCGAACGAGGCGGCCGAGCTGTTGCGTGTATTAATTGAAGCGCAGTACAACATATTTATTAGCGGTGGAACGGGCACTGGCAAAACGACTTTTCTAAATGTGTTGTCGCAGTATATTCCTAACAGTGAGCGAGTCATCACGATTGAGGATTCAGCTGAGTTACAGCTAAAGTCACTTCACAATGTAGTCACTTTGGAAACGCGCAATGCCAATACTGAGGGCAAGGGTGAAATTGCCATTAAAGATTTAATACGAGCAGCACTGCGGATGAGGCCGAACCGTATTATCGTGGGAGAGGTTCGAGGGGAGGAGGCACTCGATATGCTCCAGGCCTTAAATACTGGTCATGCAGGTTCTTTATCGACAGGCCATGGCAATAGTGCGCAGGATATGATGTCGCGGCTGGAGACGATGGTGCTGAGCGCCGCACAATTGCCGCTGCCCGTTATTCGCAAGCAAATAGCATCCGCCATCGACATCGTCATTCATTTAACACGATATCGGGATGGCTCAAGAAAGGTATCAGAAATTTGTGAAGTGATCGGAATGGAGCAGGGAGAAATTAAACTGCAGCCGTTATATCAATTTGTGGAGGAGGCGGAGCAAGACGGGAGTTTTCAGGGTCGTCTGTTAGCTACGCCTTATGGCCTGATCCATACTGAAAAGCTGTATTTGGCTGGAAGGGAGTGCAGTCAATTTGCCAAAAGCACATAATAGCCAACAGAAGATAAGCAGGAAGTGGCAAGAACAGCTGCAATGGCTTGGCTTAGATATCGCCTATCGGAATCAAAACAAAAGCAGCAAGCGATTATTTATTAATTATAACGAATATCACTTATCGGTTAAGCAGTGGGTTATTTCACTTGCAGCTGGCTTTAGCTTGCTTTTTGCAGCCACTTATTTGTTTTATCATTCTGTATTGCTGTCGTTGTTTTTATCCCTTACAGCTGTATTAACCCCAAGATGGAGCAGGCAGCTGCTGATGAGGCGGCGAAAGGAGCAGCTGCGGCTGCAATTTAAGGAAGCGCTGCAGGCGCTCACGTCCTCATTGGCTGCCGGCAAATCGTTGGAAAATGCGATCCGCTTTGCACTCGACGATCTGGTGCTGCTTTATCCTGACCCCGCTTCGCCGATTATTCGAGAGTTTACGGGATTAGTTCATAAGCTCGATCATGCAGAAACTATTGAGGCAGCTTTTGGCGATATTGCAGCCCGTTCTCATATTGATGAAATCGAGCAGCTATCCGAGGCGTTGGCGACGTGCAAGCGCTCCGGCGGGAATATGGTAGAGGTTATGAAGCGAACAGCCCTGATTATTAATGAGAAGCTTTCTACTGAGCAGGAAATAGCAGTTCTGATCGCACAAAAAAAGCTTGAAGGGCGAATGATGATGGCTGTCCCGTTTGTATTTTTAGCTTTTCTTCAATTAGCTGCGCCTGATTACATGGCTCCCCTATATAGCGGTATGGGTTATTTGTTATTAACAGCTGCATTGCTGCTGCTGATAGGCTGCTTTTGGCTTATGAATAAATTGATGCAAATATCAGTATAAAAATGAACGGGAGAGAATGAAGTTGGTTCTAATATGCCTAGTTGCAGCATGCTCACTCTTGATTGGCTGGCTCATCCTCCTCGGCAGAAGCTTGCCGGCTATTTTTCGAACATATGCTAAAAAGCTTGATCAAGACGCACTAAAAAAAAGCTTAATAGTCGAGCCGTTTAAACGGCTGATGGAGCGATGGCGGATATTTGAGCAGTTCTCTCTTCCGCTTGGCATATTACACACGCAGCAAATGATTTTAGAAGGAGCAGACTGGAGTTATGACGAGACAAAGGCTTTGACGGCAAAATATGCCGGTGCAGGTTATCTTGCCTGCATGTGCAGTGTCTGGCTTAGTGTAATCACTGCAGAGGCGCTATTGCTTGTCATAGGGCTTGTGTTAGCTGTTGTGCTTGCAATAAAGCCATATATAGATGCCAAAAGTAAAGTCGTTAAACGCAAAAATCAAATTATTTTAGCGTTGCCCGATATGCTGAGCAGATTGCAGCTGCTAGTAGGAGCAGGAGAAAATCTGCAGCGGGCATTTATAAAAATCGCCTTCAGCTCGCAGCGTTCTGCTCATTCAGCCCAAGCCTGCACTAGCGAAGCGCTTGTGAAAGAATGGCGGCTTGCAGCGCAAGCCCTGCAAAACGGGCAATCCTTCAGCAATGCTCTTGAGCGATTCAATCGAAATTGCGCTGTTCAGGAGGTATCTATATTTACGACCGTGCTGCTGCTTAATTATAAGCGCGGCGGCGATCAGCTTGTTCTTGCTCTGCGCGAGCTATCGTACAGCTTATGGGAAAGAAGAAAAAGCATTGCCAGAATGAGAGGGGAGGAGGCATCCTCCAAGCTCGTTTTTCCTCTGGTGGGCATCCTGCTTATTTTGATCGTATTAATTGCTGCGCCTGCCATAATGATAATGTGACTTCGTTATATGTTTTTGAAATTAAATTATAGGCAAAGGACTGATTAGAGATGAAGGCTGGGAACTTAGCTGCACGCTTTATGAAAGAGGAAGAAGCGATGGGTACAATTGAGGTTATTTTAATTATTGCTGTCATTATTCTGATTGCGCTGCTGTTTAAGGATTGGATTATTGAGCTGCTGGAGAGGCTGATGAGCAAAGCGGATGATAAGGCAGACAGTATTTTTAACTAAGTCGTCTTTCGGCAAATGGTGGGGAGAGGAAAGAGGAAGCTATTCGATCGAAGCAGCGCTCGTCGTACCTCTTTTACTCGGCATTATTTTATTATTTATTGCGGCAGGCTCCTATATGTATCAAACAGTAGCTGCCTATTATTCAGTCGCTACTGCAGCTGAGAGGGCAGCTTTTGGCTGGGACAATAGCAATCGCGATTATTACAGCGGAATTTTACTGGAGCCCCAATACGATCCGCTATACAGCAAGCTTGCTGCCAACGGTGTGCTCGGCGCATTGTTTCAATGGAGCGGGATAGGACCCAAGCAGCAAGTTGCCATTCCTGCCTATGAAACAGCGGAGCATAATAGCCTGGCAGACAAAAAGCTGCAGCGGGCTGCGAGCTGGCTAAGCGAAAAGGGGCTTGGCTTGTCGGGAGAAATTGAGCATGACCAGCAAATATTATCACCAGCAATTAAGGTGACGGTGAATAAAAAAGCGCGTGGCTCTATTGAAAGCTATGCGCAAAGAGCAGTTATTGTAGATCCTACTGAATTTATTCGCAATGTTCATCTTTTTGCTTACTATACAAATAAACTGAAGCAGTCCCGCAAGGAGAAGGAGCAGGATTGGTCCGACAAAAATGTACAGGGCATCATTAACCGCTTAGCGGGAAAAAATTGGAGGTAGAAGATGAGCCAGTGCCGGCTAGTCAAGCTATTATTCCGAAGCGATGGAGCCATTACTGTTTTTGCGGCCATCGTAATGGCCTCCTTGCTATTGTTTTTTTCATTTCTAATTGATTATGCAAGAATTGCTGTATTTCAAAAACAAGCGGAAGACTCGCTGCGGAGCGGCGTGCGTTCTGTATTGTCAGCTTATGACAAACAATTGTTTGAACGCTATGGCTTATTTGGAAGAGGAGGAACACCGCCTGAGCAAATATTTGAACAGGTGTTTCTCAAAAATAACGAAGCGCAGTCGATTGGCAGGCAATCGTTCAAGCTGATTAACGTAAAGCTGGAGCAGTTCAATATATCTGCTAATCAACAGCTTGGGCAGCATGCGGTGTTCGGCAGGCAGGTGCTGGAGGAAATGAAATATAAGGCGCCAATTGATTTTACAATAGAGGTTATTTCAAAATTTGTACCGTTAGCCAATTCGATGAAACAATCAGCAGCTGCCGTGAATTCACTTAATTCTTTGCGGCGGTTGTATGAAAAACGTGAAAACAGCTTGCAGCGCGTGCTAGACCTGCAGGAGCAGGCTGCGAATGCAGCTGCGTCAAGCGATCTTGCTTCGCTGGCCTCTGGCAGGCATGCTCAAAGACAAAATTCCGATGATACCATCTCAGCGATAATCGATGGTTATACTCCGTACTTTGAGCAGCTGCAAGCACAAGCGCAGGCCGTGTTGGAGGCACAAAAACAGGCTGCCGGCGATCCAGATTCTGAGCAGCAGATCGTCATTCCATATTTGGAAGAAACAGCACGCTATGAAAGGCTCGTACATAATGTGTCGGCAGCCTTGAATAGTTCTGCCGGCTTTATTGCCGGCAAGCATGAATCGCTTATTCAGGATGCAGCTCATGAGCTTGAGACAGCATGGCAGATTAATGAGCAGATGAAAGCCGTACGGGATGAGGCGGATTCGGTTTTGTCAGCAGGGTATGAAGTAGTCGCGCAGCATGAAGTTGCTGACGGGCAAGGCGCTGAGCTTGATGATGAGTCCAGTCTGCTAATGGAGCTTCGTGAAAGCGGCGAGCAGCTAATAAAGACAGATCAGTGGTTTGAGGAGTATAAAGCAGAGCTGCTGGAGCAGCAAGACGCATTGCGGCAGGCGTCCGCTGCCGGATTAACCTTTGCAGCTCAAGCTGAAGCTGCTCTTGCAAGACCTGTCCAGCTGTCCAGCCTGTCGCAGCTTTCTCAAACATCAGCAGCGCTGCAAAAGAAAATGAATATATACAGCCGTCTGTATGATGCCCCTGGTCAAGTAATTGAGGAAAGGAAAAAGGATGAGGCAGAACAAAATGTAAAACGACAGCTGCGAAAAAATGAAGAAGAAGCAAATAGCAAGTGGAAGCAGCTGAAGCATTTATTGGACGGTTTAAAAGCATTCCAGCCTTCGGATGAACAAAAGGAGCAGTTTAAGGCGGCGGAGGAAAGCTACCGAAATAATATGCGTTTTAATGAGCTTACGGATCAGGCAAGTGAAAATTTCAGTAAAGATTATGGAGATGCCTACGATGCAGTTGATCATTCAACAGAAGTTTCCGGAGGCATGTTCAGCGGTCTCGGCGATATGCTGCTGAATGCAAGGGATCATTTTTATTACGGCGAGTATGCGGTTCATTATTACAACGCGTTTCAACCGCAGCAGCTGGCTGCCTATTTGAATAGCAAGGATACCAGCGCATTGTCAGAAGCAGCTGATTTTCAACAACAGGAGCTTGAGTATGTGCTTTATGGCATGCATAAGCCGTTGTCTAATATTGCAGCCGCTTATGGAGAGATCGTAGCGGTCAGGCTAGCTGTTCGCTTAATGGAAGGGCTGCTTGAAAAACGGTCGCTCGGGCATCCGCTGCTTATTTTGTCAGCAGCACTAATATATGCCATTGATAGGACTGTTGAGGATATATCCTCCTTAATAAATAAAGGAAAGGCACCCCTGTCCAAGTATGCGCCTGTGGAGTTTAGCTATGTTGATTACATCAGACTGTTTATGCTGCTTCATGGCGGCAAGGAGCAGGAACGTCTCGGCAGAATGATTGCTGTGATCGAGCAAAGCACAGGCTTGACACTCGCGAAGGTGCCTAGCGGAATTACTGCTGAAGCGGTGTTGTCAATGGAGCTTTGGTTTATTCCTTCATTAATGAAAACGATACTTCATGTAGGCTCGAAGCATGGAAGGGTTGCTGGTAAACGATATGAGACGAGCAAAACGATTGGATGGTCTTATTAAAAAACGATTGCGTTTTGCTGACTTTCGCGAGGAAAGAGCTTCAATTGTTTTAGAGGCGGCAATAGTTATGCCGGTACTGATGTTATTCATGCTTGCTCTTATTATCTTTATTCATTTAAATGCTGTCCAGCTGGCGCTGCATGCCTCTGCAGCACAAACAGTACGAGCCGTCGCGGCGCATTGGTATCCGGTTGATCAAGCGCTGCAGCAGTTAGCCCAGCAGTCTGAACAATCAGCAAAGTCTTCGGACACAGTGCTGGGCATGGACGGGGAGCAGCACTTGAGAGAATTGGCTTCAGCAGCGGCAAAATGGCTGCCGGACCCTTCTGGAACGGTGCTGTCCTCTGCGTTAAAAGGAGATTGGCAGCCTGCAATTAATATGGCTGCGACAGAGCTCGGGAGATTTGCCGTTGAACCGCTTGTACGGCAGCATGCTGATGCCAGATTTCTTACGGCGGAAAGAATTGTGCTGGCTCAGCTCAGCATACCTGATTATAAAAATAAGCAGCATGCAGAGTTGAGTTTGACAGTATCGTACCAATATCCGATCAAAGTCCCTTTGCTGCAGCTTCCTATTATCCTTCATGCCGGCGCGGCAGAAAGAGTATGGATTCCTGACACAGCAGCTGCCAACACTGGCACGGCAGTAACAGGACAGCAGCTATCGATTATTTCCATCGAGCCGTCACCGGTTCGGCCCGGCCGCAAGGCTACTGTGACCGTTCTGGCGAATCCGGGAGAAGCTGTTTCATTGGAAGTGCTTTATAAGAGCGGGTTAAGCAAGGCGAAGCATCTAGGGGAGGCTCATGCCGACGCATCTGGAATGGTAAGCTGGACATGGCATGTATCCGGCAATACGACGCCGGGCTTGTGGGAAGTATCGGCTGCGTCACTTAGCCGGGAAGGAGCAAGGGATCATAAATTTTTCTCCGTAGAAAAAATAGCAAAAGCTTCTTAAACTAGGAGGTGAGTTTACATCGAGACAGCGGCGATAGGGCTGCTTATTGGTATAGCGCTATATACCGATATCCGCAGACAGCTTATACCAAATCGATTAATAGTTTGCTTTTTAATAGGCGGTGTCATTTATCAGGTTGTATGGCATGGTGTGTCTGCTTTATGGCCAGCATTAACAGGCATGCTTTGCGGCTTTATTCCTTTATTTCTTATTTATGTTTTAAAAGGGATAGGGGCTGGCGATGTAAAGCTATTCGCGGTAATCGGTTTATGGAGCGGCGTCTTGCCGGTATTGCAGCTTACTATGTATTCCATCATATATGCCGGACTTATCGGCATCGTATTGCTCATTTTTCAGAGCGGATTTATTCGAAAAGCTTATTCGGCAGCAATTGCTGCAGCAAGTATGCAGACTGAAAAAAAACATTGGCTTTACTGGGCGCAATCGGGCCGGAAATTTCCTTTTATGCTGGCAGTTGCGCCAGCCTTCGCTACAGTTTGGTTTTGATCATAAGCACAGGTGAATGAGCATGGGAGGTTAGCAATGAGATCTCTTAAAGTTGATTTTTGTATGAATCGCGGGCATGAAATGATTATAGATCGTGAAGGGGGAATAAAGCGGACAGAGCTGGATGAATTGGAGCTGCAGATGCTTCGGTCAAGCACTGTGCCTCATCTTTTGCCTGTGGACTGGCTTGAAATTGACGGCAATTGCACGTTTCGCTTTTCGTTGACAGAGGTAACGATGCTTTCTCACAGACTGCAGCGGGAGCCGCTCACTATGCACAATTATTACGTGCTAGTGCTGGGTCTGGTTGACGCGCTGATTCAATGCGAGGAATACATGCTCCGCTTTGAAGGGTGCTTGCTGCAGGATCAATTTATATTTGTAGGCGGCAGTTGGCAGGATATTAAGCTTGCCTATTTGCCTCTCTCCGGGGAAGAAGCTGTTTCCAGGCATACGGATTTGCTTGCGACTATTGTACGCTGGACATCCTATGTGGATAAAATAGACGGCAGCGGCTTAAAAAGGCTTTTGCATCTTATGAATGTAAGCCATTGGCCGATTGAAGAGCTGCGCGCTGCTTTGCTCGATTTAATCGGTGCAAAAGCAGAAAGTGAGAAATTACAACATAGTGCGGTGGACGGAAATGGTTTAGCAGCTATAAGGGAAGAGGCCATGAGCTCGACAGGTATTGCAGGAGAAATTAGGACTGCATATGCTAAGCCTGATGAAGAAAAACAGTTTTATACCTATGCCCAAAATAATAAGCAGCCAGAGCCGCAGGCTTCACTATTTTATTATGAAACAGATAATGAGCAGATGGCTCCTGATCTCGAAAAAGAACAAGGAAAAGCACATGAAATTGGGGAGTCAGAGAGCGAGCAGGAGAAGCAGGAAGCTGTTAAAAAGCTTGGCAAAACGGGGATGAGGATGGCATTGCTGGCAGCGCTGCTTTGCAGTGCGCTTGTTTGGCGCTTCGTCTATTTGAACGATCCGAACCAGCAAAAGCTTTTGATAAGCGGAGCTGCTACGCTGTTATTATTCGGGCTTGCTATTTTTATAAGCAAACGAAACAGCAGAATGTTTATTGAGCCGACCGGAGACGAATTCGAACACCATTACGGAACAATGAATACGGATCGGCATGCAGCAGGCGTCAAGCTGTCAACAGAATTTGAGCTGCATTCTGGAGAACTGAGAAATAATAGCTGGCATTTTGATAAAAGCGGCTTCAGTGAAGCCAAAAAAGTAAATAGCCGGCAGCAAGTGGTAGAGCCGTTGCAGCAGGTGTTCATAGAAACAGAGGCGGCCGGCAAGCTGCAGCAGCCTGCAATGGAAGTACTGTCCGGCAAGTCCAGTATATCTGAACCTACCGTTCTACTGGCGCGGGAAGACAGGCCGCATGCTGGTGCTGCGACGATGTCTTGGCTGAAGCGGGTATGGGGAGGGAAGGAGGAGCGGGTCGAGCTCATTCAGCCGAGCTTCAGAATTGGCCGAAACGGCGGACCGGCTTCCTATGTTGAAGCTGCTGAAGGCATTTCTCGACTGCATATCGAAATAGAACGCCATACCGACGGATATTGTGCAAAGGATCTTGGCTCGCGCAACGGCAGCATGCTAAATGGCGAGCAGATGATTCCTTACAAACAATATAAGCTTGAGTATGGCGATCAAATTCAGCTGGCCGGTAAAAACGGCCCTGTATACGAGCTGAAAACTGGTTAATTATTTTGCATTATTATTTTTGAATAGCTGCTGCATGGCCGAATCAACGGTTGGATAAAGAAATTGAAAGCCATGCTTCAGTGCTTTTCGAGGCACTGCTCTTTGACCAGTCAGCAGCAAATCAGCCATTTCGCCAAGCAGCAGCCTAAAGGCAGGAGCAGGAACTGGCAGCCAGTGCGGTCTCTTCATTGCGCGCCCAATCGCTCTGCCAAATTGATCATTGGCAACAGGCTCAGGAGCGGAAGCGTTGACAACTCCGCTTAGGTCAGGCTGCTCCAAACAAAAAATAATAAGTCGCACAAGGTCATCCAGGTGAATCCACGAAATGCCTTGTGTACCTTTCCCTATGCGCCCTCCGCCAAACAAGCGGTACGGCAGCGCCATCAATGGAAACGCACCGCCTTCAAGCGACAGCACGACGCCGATACGCAGCTTGATCAGTCGCTGAGCTGGAATCGAATCGGCAGCCTGCTCCCAGCTCTTCACTACTTTAGACAGAAAATCGCTGTCAGCAGTCGGACTGTTTTCATCGCATGTCATTAGAGCAGCATCACCATATGCCGAAATGCCAGACGCGTTAATGATGAGCGGCGGCGGCGTGTGGAGCATGTCAAAAAGGCCGGCAAGCTGGGCTGCCGACCATAATCTTGATTGAACGATGCGCTGCTTTGCATTAGCGGTCCAGCGCTGATTGATGGATTCGCCTGCCAGATTGACTACCGCATCCATACCTTCGAGCTTGTCGTGGTTGGCGGCAAGCTCCATCCATGTAACGGACTGCAGCTTCTCATGAGTGTCACAGCTGTCCTTATGCCGGGATATTATAATAACTTCATTATTTCTCTCCAGCAGCGCTTTGGCGAGCGCTTGACCAATAAATCCGCTTCCGCCTGCTATAGCAACGCGCATCGATCTCGCTCCTTCTATATAAAGCAATAATGTTCAAGTAATTGTAGTTACTCTATAACTTTAACAGATTGAAGCCATAAATGCTTTAAGCCCGTATCTTTTTCAATAATTTCAATCGTGTATGTTATTTCTACCTTGGCATCTGGCTCCAGCGTCTCAATCGCCGGACGCACTTCATCCGTTAACCGGAATGCTTCTGCGCCATTGTCAGTAATAATTTCTATTTGATTGGAATCCTGCAAGCCGACATATTGCCCGCTAGCGGTATGGACCTGCTCTTGATCTGTCTCATTTGCACTTGAATTGCTGCCAGAGCCAGCCTCTCCTGATGATTGACTGCCTGTTTGTCCGCCATTAGCAGCTTGATTATCATTATTTTCCTTCTCAGCTGTGCCAGAGTCTATAATGCCGCTGCCTTGCGGCGATTGCTCAACTTGTGGTGAAGAAAGGTTGGAAGCATTGTTCGGTACCTGTTTGCTGTCGCCGCATGCCGAAGCGGTAATCATCATAGCAAGCACAAGTGCACCTGCTGCTGCTGCCTGCGAGCGTTTTTTCAATCTTGATGAGTTCATAGATGAACACCTCCTACATATATAAGACGTTTTAAACCACTAATTGGTTGCAAAAAAATAAGAGGGCGACCCAAAAGTGGATTTTGGAACCCTCTCGCAAGGCTGGACGACATTTCCCTGTTAAGACCGCAAAACAGTTGTCAGCGGTACTCTTTCGCCTGTTTTGCCGATTCGAATATGTAACGGATTTCATGAGACTGACGATTAATTGTGGGTAGAGCAACAAGCAATAGAAAGGGGGCACTGCGATCAAAAATGGGATTCCGACCGCTGTTGTAGTTCAATATTTCTGATTAAATAACCCCTATAATGGACAAAATTGGCCTACAAAGGCGGACGCTACCGCTTCTCCATTCCCATTCTTGCTCTCCGTTTCCCCTTTCTTATTGCTTTTAATAGTTGCCCACCATTAATCGACACCTTCGTCATAATCTTTATTTCACCATTTACGAAGGAAATCAACGTTTAAGACTTGATTAAACATGATAGCAACCGTTACAAAAAAAGTACAGCCTTTTCACATGAATAGTGTTTGTGGCAACCCTTAAAATGCTGCAAGCCTGCCTGCAGACAGGCTATTTATTAAATAGATGCTCATAGTTTTTGTAGTCGATGCCTTCTTTCTCCAAAAATGTAATTAAACTGCGATAATCTCTTTTTGGAGTAGCTCGGATATAGCCTTCAATACAATGCTCGCGCGTCACGGTGGTAGCGCCATGATCGATAGCAACCTGACCGATTTTTGCTGCTATAGAATGTTTGGCAATATCTCTGAAAGGCGTTGGAACTGGAGAAACGAGCTTGTCCAGCATTTGCTTGGAATCGTCATTCCACATGCTGCGGCTTCGTTCCACCCAATAATTTTGCCAATCCAGCTTGGATTTGCCGTCGCGCATCGGCAGTACCTTTAAAAATTTTCTGAACATAAAAAAGCCGCCTATGGACATCGCTACAACCATGACTACAGCCCAGAAAACGATAAAATACATAAACCAATTTGGAGCTCCGCTCATACGTTATGTTCACCTCTCAAATGAATTATAACGTATTCCTAGATTTATTTCGACATTCCCTCAAAATTCCCTTGATACATAAGGGCGCGGAGGGCTGAATGCTTAATCAGCCCCAGTTTTAGCCCCAATTAGGCTATCGGAAAAAACAGTCACTGCTTTATTCTCCATTTCTTTAAAGGAATGCCCATAAACTTTGTAAACCATTTCGACAGTGTTTCCTAGTCGATCTGCTATGGTTTTAGGAGGTACGCCGTTGTTAATTAATATGGTTGCGTGTGTATGTCTTAACCCGTGTGGCGAGATGCGAGTGATATTAATGTTTTCTTCTTTCAACTTTTTGTAAGTATTACGCAGGACAATTTTTGCCACTTCAGTATAGATTTCGGCTGCCCCTCTTTGAGATATAAATACATAATCTGATTTCTTATCCAATCTAGAACCGTATCTGAACTTTATTTCCATACACCATTTTTGATAAGTTGAAAGTTGATTGATTAATAACGGATCAACTGGAATGGTGCGGTAACTGTTTTTTGTTTTTGGAGATCTCTCGCCTTTGCAATCCCTAGTACAATTAACAGTTATTTCTTTTGTTTTAAAATTCATATCAGCCCATTTTAGCCCCAACGCTTCGCCGATCCGTAGGCCGGTATATGCAAGTAGCAAGGTCAGTGTGTAGCCAGTAATGTGACTATATTTTTTCGTAGTATCAAGCAGTATATTTAATTCATGAGATGTAAGGAAGTTTTTCCGCTGCTCATTTTGCTCAATGCTCACTTTTTTAAACCGATTACGAACGAGTATTTCTTCTTCTAGCGCAGCGTTAACAGCTATTTTAAAATAATTGTGATATGTCGAAACGGTGCTGGGTTTGAGTTTTTTCAATAGTGGTTTGATATACTCCCTCACGTAGGTGGATCTGTCCAATTCAATCAAATTGTATTTCCCTAGTAAAGGCTTCATGTATTTTTTGATAATTCGCTTGCGTTCGTGTCGTGTGGTGATCTCCCAACCATGACTATACATCTCATACCAAGCATCCAGCCATTGTGAGACTGTCAATTTACTGTTTTCTACTTTTTTAATATTACCATTCAAAATATCTGCTTTAACTTGCAATAAGGCTAATTCGGCTTCTTTTTTGCTTGCAAAACTACTTTCTTTTTTTTCTCTTCGAGTGCCATTACTATCATAATACTTGTGTCTGTAGCGATATCTAATGTCGCCATTTTTCAATTGATACTTTTCAACTTCATCACTTACTTTTTTATTTGACATTTTCATCCATCCTTTTATGCGTGGGTAGACGCTTTCCTGGGGACGGATAATACTAAAATCACCTCCTATACAGAATGTATGTTCGGTTTTTGTGTACCAGTAAACAGCCTTGCGGCTGGAACGTTAAGGCTCTATACAAAATATTCAATTACTCGTAACGGTTCAAAACAAATGGTGTATTTTTCGTCGACTCGTACATATAAGCCGTATTTTGCTGTATATCGATCTATTGCAGTTTGAAGAAACTCATGCTTAATAATAATCCAAAAGCAAAAATACCTGATGATTTGTCCAAATGGTTAGATGCTATAAGCCATATATACGTGTACAGCTACAAGGTTAGGCTTTAGTGCTGGGTCGCGGTAATAAATAAAAGAGGGCGAACACATGAAACCTGATCAAATGCAAGCAGGCAAGCTATACAGATTAATGCCTAAGAACTCAGCATACGCAAAGTCTATTATCCGCAAGGTGGAGAGCATTGAAAGGGATAAGGTGGCGGTGCTGGTAAATGGGCGCACTAAAGTGTTTAGTCTTAAAATATTTGCGAATTTGGCTGTTGAGGAAATTGGGCAGCAGAGTATAGTAGGCAGCTAACACTCTGGTAACAGAGCTAAAATATCCACTTAATTAAATTGATGAATAGTCTTGGGAAGTAAACTAGTACCTCAATTAATAAATCCAGTACAAGCCAGGTATTTGATTCTTTTTTTGACTTCATCCTTGAAATCACCTCTTTTTACTAATTTATGTTAAGTATATCAGTTTATATCACTAAATACATGGGAGGGCTTAAGATGATTCCAGTTATGGTATTAAGAAATAAATACAATCAAGAACGCTACTTGGTGGCATGTGCTGATGTAGGGGATTGGGAGGATGAAAACCTAGACGTATAGCTAGACGACATCCAGAACGCTTATATGATCGTCAGAGAGGATTTGCAGCCGCCAACATCAGAAGATTTTGAAAACGAAAGGAAGGCACATGCAGCGCACAAAAAATTCATGATTGAAAAATACGGAGAAAATGCTTTTATCTCACTTGATTTTGAAGGTGTATGCGGAGCCTACGAACCAGTCAACATAGAGGTCACTCAAGAGCAATACGATTACGCAAAGGACATGTGGGAGTAGTTTGATACATGGGAGGGAACGGAATGAACCGGACTCACTATTTAAAAACAGTGCAACCATACTTTAACGCCGTTGAGAGTGGCTTTAAAAGCTTCGAGGTTAGATTTAACGATAGGAACTATTCTGTCGGAGATACGTTGATATTGCATGAATACGATGCGGACAAGCAAGAGCTTACAGGTAAGAAAATAGTAAAGGATGTTGGATACATGTTGAATGATCCAGCTTATGTAAAAGAGGGTTTTGTCATTTTAGGATTCTTATAGGGGAGGAATAACAATGCGTGAATACAGAGGTAAGCGGATAGACGGTGAAGGTTGGGCATATGGAAACCTTATACGTATGAAGAGTGCTGTGAAATACGGAAACAATGAAGTTTTCTCTAATTGCTGGATTATGCGTATAGAAGAAGAATTGAACGTAAGAGCGTTCAGCAGTAATGGGGTTTGGGTGGGCAGTATTCGGGGCTAAAGGAATATGAACAGACAGCAATTAATTAAGTCGGATATATGGTTATACCACGGAGTCAAATATATTGTTTCATGGAATCCTGACAAAGCCAAGTTTTATTTTAGGCATCCTAATGCATTTGCTGGTGATGATGACCATATTGAATTAGGTTGGTCAACTCATGGAGAAAAGATCGGAAACATCCATGACAATCCTGAGCTGCTGGAAGCAGAGTAGACACAATATGAAAGGGGAAATAGACCATGGTGGTCTATTCACCCGACATTATTTCTAATCTTAATTAGCTCATCTATAAAGTAATCAATTTGTATCTGAATTGAACTTTCATCTGGTGCATTCCGACTATTGTTTTGGACTTGATTATCCTGTTGTAATGCGTCTAACGCCAATCCAGCAGCTAAAGCGGCGATTCCATCTCCTAATGTGGCGATGGAAGCTCCTATAAAAGCCAACTTGGCAATTTCGATATCACGTAAATTCTTATTGACATCCAAATGTATCCCCTCCAGTTTTTCATGCATTAATATATGTACTATTTGTTCACGGTATGACGAGAAATCAAGGGAGGAATCGCCTATATGAGTACTAATGGAAAATGGACATTCAGCAGCGACGAAGAGAACTTTTGCAATGATGAATACGACACAAAGGAAGAAGCTATTGCTACAGGCAAGGAATATTATGATGGCGATTCATTTTATATTGGACGCATTGAGCACCCGGGCTTAGGAGTGACGGTTGATGTATCGGCAATTTTTGAGCGCATCAACGAAAGTATGATCGACGAATGCGGGCATTGGGCAGAAGATTACTTGATGGATACCGAGCAAGAGCATGACAAAGAGCTTGAATAGAAGCTATGTGAAGTCATTACAGATTGGATTGAGAGACACAATTACGAACCAACATTTTATAAGGTTGTCGATGTTGAAAAGGTCGAATCTGATAGTGAGGATGGTGCTGTATGAGTGACAATATAACCCATGAGCAAGTATCTCAGGACATAAACCAACTGCTATCCAAATATGACTATCCTCTTACTGTGTTACAGGATGTGAGTAAACGACTGGTTGACAGCGATTGTCTGCACTATGCAAATCAGCAATTGAGATATTTGCAGAATATAGCTGCTAGCGGAATGGTAAAGAAAGAGGTGTCCTTATATGAGTGACTACATCAGCAAGCTAGAAGAAAAGATAAAACACCTTGAAGAAGATAATCTGTGCCTTAAAAACATATATGATTCTCAATACGCTAGAGCGTGTGATTATGCGGGAGAAGCTGCAAGGCTGCGGTCGGCATTGGAACGAATTCATTATCTCGTACTGACTGACCTAGATGCTTTTGAAAAGTTGGTTAAGCGTATTACATCCGAAGCCTTCTCAGGGGATACAGATCCATTAGGTGGGCATGACTGGCGGTCCAGTCTTGATGATGCGACATTGAGATGTCAGAATTGCAAGTAAGATTATTTCAATAGTTTGCTGTCCAGGCATCAATACAGGGAGGGGAAAGCATGAGCAAGCCAACAGAAGAGTCGATTCGTATTATAGGGTCAACCAGTTCTTTCTGGTTGATCCTATTTTCATTTGATATGAGGATAAAGATAGCCGGGTCGAACGTTTCTGCCCGTGGGACTTGATCCCGAGCGCTATAATGTTCACCCCTACCTGTCATGACCATGATTGAGGCTGGTTGGGACACGAGATCCCGTATAACAAGCGATGCTATGGAGCGACAAGAACCCTTAGGGGCTGCCGGTAAATCTAATCGTACAGGTAGAGATTGAATGAATCCAGTTTTCGGTCTAGATATTTCTAAAGAAGAAAGTCATGGACTAGCCTTCTCAGAGCGTGGAAAACCGTACAAGAGCACTTTCCATTTCACTCATACTCGAGATGGACTGGAGAAACTGCTTCAAGTCATACAAGAAGTTGAACATGCGTCTAGACAGCGTCCTATGCTTATCCTAGAAGCCACTGGGCATTACCAAAGCCCCGTTGTTCAATTCCTAGAAGAGCATCACTATCTGTACATTGTCATTAATCCGCTCATTTCAAATTGGCTTAGGAAGTCCAACCTTCGTAAAGTGAAAACGGATGCTGCTGATGCTTATCTTTTGGGAGAGTTGTTTTACAAAGAAGAGTTTGAATCTTTAAGAAAAGAGGTGTGCAACTGCTCAATCTTCGCTTTCTTACGAGACAATATGAGTCTCTTTCAAAGATGTGTGTGCAGACTAAATTACAATTCCAAGCTGTTCTGGATCAGGTTTTCCCAGCTTACAAAGGTGTCTTCGGAGTTATGTATTCAGTCGTTTCATTACGATTTTTAAGTGAATTTCCAACCTCGTATTGGGTTTTGCAAACGGACGAAGAAACACTTAAAGCTAAAATCAAAGAAATGCTATCAACGAGACGAGGTCGTTCAGAGGATTGGATTAACGAGCGAGTAAAGCGACTGCTTGATGCAGCAAAACAAAATCCATTCGAGCACACTATGAACATCAGCCACTTAATCAACTTAAAAGTTCTTATAACCCTGATTCTTCAGTACCAAGAGCATCTTGCTGAGTTGGAACAGAACATAAATGCCCTGGCTGAAGAAATCGAATAGTATGATTTAATTCAGTCAATTCCGGGTATTGGCCATAAAATTGCGGCAACAATTTTATTGGAAGTAGGAGAAATAGACCGATTTGATCATCCAAAGCAACTAGTCGCCTTTGCAGGCATTGATCCCAGTGTATTCGCTTCAGGTAAGTTTACAGCAACCCGAAATCGAATCACCAAACGTGGTTCTCGGCAGCTTCGTTATGCGCTGGTTATGGCTGTCCAGTGCGGACTTATCCGTTCTCGCAATATGCGGATCAAAGAGTTTTATGATCGCAAGAGAGCCGAAGGAAAGCCACATAAAGTAGCTCTGGTTGCATGTGCAAATAAGCTTGTTCATTGGATTCACGCCATCTTAAAAAGTAAAAAAGCATGACGGAAAAAGCAGGTACGCGAGCAAAACACAAGGATTGAAGCCCAAGCAAATGCACTGGCAGCCGCTACAGGACGCATAGAAGCGCCTGCGTGGTTTGTACAGGAGTTTGGCAGTGGCGATCTAGGCGGGCTTATCAATGAGCCTACCATGACAAAAGAGGGATGGCGAATAACGCTGTATCGCTTCGCGCTCAAGGCTTTGGCAATGGACGTAATAAATTTGTAGATATTAAATAAAACAAAGCCTGCCGACCGTAACTTGTTAGCAGGCTTTTTTTCGTTAAAAATGGCTATCTATTTCTAAACAGATAGATAGCCATAGCCAAAAACTTATTGTGATCAGGAGGGTTATCACCCTATCAATATATTCATTAAATAACAAAAAGGACCAACTACACTTGTTCAAAGTAGATGGTCAAGTTAATGTGAGGGAGTTTCTATAGTCAATATATTCTAAAATATATTTTTGGTTACAAGCCAAAGTTTATTCATTTTGGTAATAGTCTTTTGTTTAACTGAACTACTGAACAAAATTGACAAACTTCGGCTCCTGCAGCATTCCACTCTTGTTATAAATCCGAAATCTCACGCAAGCTTTAATCAATGACTTCAAGTAAACATAAATAATGTTTTCGCCAGTAATGATTGACTTTGAAACTCTGTAGAAACCCTTCTATCGCTCAGTAGACACTGTGAATGCAATTATACCTGCTGTTTGCTTGTAGAAGGACAAATATAATAAAAGATCAGTGGACCTTTTTGTATATTAATTTTCACTAGCGGTTACCCTATATACTGAATACGTAATTTAAAAAAGGGAGATTTTTGCATGGACCATATCATTATTTTGATCAGAAGTATTTCAGCATTCTTTATCCTAATAATAATTGCCAGAGTATTAGGTAAGCAAACTCTCTCTAATATGAACTTTCACGAATTCGTAACAGCAGTTATATTGGGAGCTATGGCAGCGAACTTTGCATTTAACGAAAAGATAGAAGTTGTTCATTTGTTAATAGCTTTGTCAGTCTTTACGATTACTTCTTATGTTTTGTCCAAACTTTTTTTGAAATTCAGAAAGTTTAAGATGTGGACAGAAGGAACGCCCACCGTTCTTATAGAAGGAGGGCTTATTCTGGAAGATAATTTAAAAAAAAATAATTTGACACTAGATTCTTTAAACCAACAACTTCGCCAGAAAGACATTTTTAATATAGAAGAAGTGGAGTACGCCCTCTTTGAGATTAACGGAGAAGTATCTGTTCAAAAGAAAAAGGAATTGCAAGCAGTGACTTTAAAAGACCTAAAGTTGAATGTAGGTAATACCATACAATTCCCAATTGAGCTTATAATCGACGGTAAGCTTTTGCATGGCAATTTAAACTCCAACAAAATTTCGGAATCCTGGATTATATCCCAGCTAAAGGCACGTGGTAAAAAGGTAGAGGACGTATTCTACGCAGTTAAAGGTAGCAACGGTCAACTTTATTTAGATGATTATAATGATAATATTCGGCATCCAATTGATGTTGAATAGCATTGACCTTCGGTATTGCTACCTGAGATTCAACGTAATTAGATAATTATATTTCGCAGCGTGCTTGAGCTCATCCAAAATGATACCGAACACCGTATCTTTATAGATTCCATTAGGCAATCCAAACCAGATGTTGCGGTATCTTTCCACTGCACCCAACTCCCCCATTAAGGCACGCTGTAGACCTTCTCCATAGGATTGCACCCTCTTATATTGCTCGCTGCTGATGCCTGCAATTTCCTGTCCTGTCAAAGCCCTATACATTCCTCTGAACATTTTATTGTGATTACGCTCATCGTTACGGATACTCTCAATAATGGCCACTTGCTCTTTTGAGGGAGCCAAATTGATCAATTCATCATAGAACAACTCATCGTTACGCTCTCCTTGCACTGCTTCCTTTATCATTTGTACTGCATTAGGATAACTAGTACTCCAGATAGGTACAAAATCGACCCGCATATAGTATAAGTTTTCCCAGTAAGAAGGTACTTGATACAAGGTTGTTTCCTCCTGACGTTAGTTTATCATAAGTATATGCGCTTCCGCCCACGACAGTTCCTATGAGGCTATTTACTATTGCATATCGAACGTTGTTTGGTACATATTAATATAAGAACGAATGTTCGTGGGTGATATCAAGATGACCGAAATGACTAAACTGGATGGAAACAATCGTTGGGGCGGAAAAATGCTTTTGACCGAACATCAGGAGGGATATGATCGGCGGCATGATAATAAGCCAACAGGCAGACCAACACCAGAGAAATTATGTTCCCTCAGTTAATAACTATGACCCAGAAATCAATTGAAGATATTGGGCTTTCTAAAATAACCTTAAAGGGAGTTATTATCCGCTGCTTAGAAGTCATCATGTTTAGGATTTCAGATGATTACTATGCTTTAAGACGAGAGCTGAAAAACAGTAATATTAAGGTAAATGAGGACGAGACGCAAGACGGTATTTTGTATTAAAGGGAATGCATCCCTGCGGCTCTTCTTCATTACATACGAATGTATCGTTTTAATAGATTATCTAATAAAAGCGTCTACCCACTTTTTAATATTAGCCCCAATCTAGCCCCAATTAGGTTCATTTCCTTGCATTGTATTGCATTCTTTGAAAAACAATAAAATTTATCGAAACCTTGATATAATAGCTTTTTTTAACATTTAGAGGTGTTGTTTGCATTAAATTTAACTTACTAGATTTATTTCGACATTCCCTGTAAAATAAGGTGTGATTAATGAAAGGGGCGTTTTTTATGATAAAGCTAGGTTCCCATGTATCGTTTTCGGACAAGGGTTTGCTCACTGCGACTCAAGAGGCAATGTCATACGGCTCAAGTACATTTATGATCTATACAGGAGCGCCGCAAAATACTAGGCGCAAGCCAATTGATTCGTTATATATTGAGGAAGGCAAGGCTTTAATGGAACAAGCAGGCATTAACGAAATCGTTGTGCATGCTCCTTACATTATTAATCTTGGCTCCTATAAGGAAGACACCTTCGAGCTGGCAGTTAACTTTTTGCAGGAGGAAATCCGTCGTACGCATCATATCGGCGTTCGCAATATTGTGCTGCATCCAGGCGCGTATACGGATAAGGATGCTGAATACGGGATTTCGCGTATAGCGGAAGGGCTTAACGAGGTTTTAGCCGGCACTAAGGAAACAAATGTTAATATTGCTTTGGAGACGATGGCTGGAAAAGGCACGGAAATAGGACGCAGCTTTGAAGAGATTGCTGCGATAATAGATAAAGTGCAATACAATGACCGTCTTACGGTATGTATGGACACCTGTCATATGCACGATGCCGGCTATGATCTCATCGGCGACTTGGATGGCGTGCTGGATCAATTTGACCGTCTAGTCGGCTTGGATCGCGTAGCTGTTGTTCATATTAACGATAGCAAAAATAGCCGCGGAGCCGGCAAGGACCGCCATGCGCCGCTTGGTTCAGGATGGATCGGGCAAGAGGCTATCAAAAATATTGTTCACCATGAGCGTCTTCAAGGACGTCCGTTTATTCTTGAAACGCCTTGGATTGGCAAGGATGCCAAAAAGCAGCGGCCTATGTATGAAGCTGAAATTGCTCTGCTGCGCAACAATGTAGAGGATCGGCTGGGCGGCCACTTCCTAGAGGATGTGGAGAGACTTCATTACTTCTTTGAAAAATCGGAAGTAGATCCTCGCTTATACGTGCTTTCCGTATGGGATGTATTGAAGAATGATGCAAAGGCTAAAAAGGCAGATCCGAGAGAGCCGATGGAAAGACTGTACGATCTCGTATTGGAAGGGAGAGCTTTGTCTGCAGAGCTCACGGAGGAGCAGGTGAATCAGCGTATCACTGCTTGGTTTGCTGGCAAGCAGCTGCTGGCTTAGTTGTATGCGTGACTAGGTCGGGTTAAGCCTTTCCTGCATATACCTTTGAAAAAGAAAGACTATTATTTATGAAAAGGAAGTAGAAGCTAAATGTCATTGCAATCTAAATCAGTTTTGGCAGAGGATCAGCGTGCAAATCGTGCTCGCATGCTGATTTCATGCCCGGATCGACCGGGAATCGTCGCGGCGGTATCCCAATTTTTACATGAGCATGGAGCTAATATTGTTCAGTCCGACCAATATACGATGGACCCGGAAGGCGGCATGTTTTTTATCCGCTTCGAGTTTGAGCTGAACGATATGGACCGCGAGCTGCCGATCATTGTAGAGGATTTTCCGCGCGTAGCCGACCGGTTTGAAATGAAATGGCATACTTTTCGCGCCAGCCGTAAAAAGCGTATTGCGATTTTTGTATCCAAGGAGGATCATTGCTTGCTTGAGCTGCTATGGCAATGGAAATCAGGCGAGCTGAATGCAGAAATTGCTATGGTAATAAGCAATCATCTGGATATGAAGGAACAGGTTGAATCGTTTGGCATTCCTTATCATCATATTCCAGTTACACCAGAAACAAAGGCGGAGGCAGAGCGAAAGCAACTGGAGGCTGTCGGCGATAAAGCGGATATGATCGTACTTGCCCGCTATATGCAGATCGTTTCTCCTAAGTTTATCGAGCAGTTTCCAAATCGGATTATAAATATTCATCATTCCTTCCTTCCTGCTTTTGTAGGCGGTAAGCCGTATGCCCAAGCTTATCAGCGCGGCGTTAAGATTATCGGCGCAACGGCTCATTACGTAACTGAAGAGCTTGACGGGGGACCGATTATTGAGCAGGACGTACAGCGTGTGACGCACAGGCACAATGTCAATGAGCTAAAGCGCATCGGCAGAACGATTGAAAAGGTTGTGCTTGCCCGGGCAGTAAAATGGCATATCGAGGACAGAGTGCTCGTGCATCAGAACAAGACGGTTGTTTTTAATTAATAGAGAAGACTCCAAAAGGAAATACTTTTTGAAATATGCCAGTTTACATTTCTTAATATGATTGAGGAGGAATTTCATTGACAATTGATCAACTTTCCATTGCTACGATTCGGACTTTAGCGATTGATTCTATAGAGAAGGCAAAATCGGGCCATCCAGGTATGCCTATGGGAGCAGCGCCTATGGGCTACCAGCTGTTCGCCAAAACGATGGTGCACAATCCGTCCAATCCGGCATGGGTTAACCGCGATCGCTTCGTCTTGTCTGCTGGACATGGCTCTATGTTGTTGTACAGCTTGCTGCATCTTTCCGGCTATGACCTGCCGATTGAGGAGCTGCAAAACTTCCGCCAGTGGGGTTCATTAACACCAGGCCATCCGGAATTCGGACATACCGCTGGGGTCGATGCAACAACTGGCCCATTAGGACAAGGAATTGCTATGGCTGTCGGTATGGCAATGGCGGAAGCGCATATGAGCACGGTATATAACAAAGAGAACTATAATGTTATTAATCATTTTACTTATTCGATCTGCGGCGACGGCGACTTGATGGAGGGCATTTCTCATGAAGCGGCTTCTCTTGCAGGACATTTGGAGCTTGGCAAATTAATCGTACTTTATGATTCCAATGATATTTCGCTTGACGGCGCGCTGAATTTGTCTTATTCGGAAACGGTTCAAAGGCGCTTCGAGGGTTATGGCTGGCAAGTGCTTCGCGTAGAAGACGGCAATGATCTTCAAGCTATTGCACAAGCTGTAACAGAAGCTCAGGCAGAAACAAGAAAGCCTACGCTTATTGAAGTGAAAACGATGATTGGCTACGGAAGTCCGAACAAAGGCGGCAAAGGCGGAAGCGCTGGAACGCACGGTTCTCCGCTTGGAACAGAGGAGACTAAGCTTACTAAGCAATTCTATGGCTGGAATGAAGAGCATCATTTCCATGTTCCGGATGAAGTTCGCGCTCATTTTGCCGAGGTAAAGGCAGCTGGCGAAAAAGCGAATGCGGACTGGAACGCGATGTTTGCTTCCTACAAGGAAGCTTATCCTGCTCTAGCTGCGCAATTTGAGCTAGCAACTTCAGGCGATTTGCCTGAGGGCTGGGACGCTGATCTGCCGTCGTATGAAGCGGGCAGCAATGCAATGTCTACACGCGTTGCCTCTGGCCATGCGCTTAACGCCCTTGCCAAAAATGTACCTGCCATTATTGGCGGCTCCGCTGACCTTGAAAGCTCCACGATGACAAATCTTAAAGGCATGGAGCAATTCAAGCCTGGCAGCTATGCAGGCAGAAACGTATACTTTGGCGTTCGCGAGTTCGGAATGGCAGCGGCTATGAACGGCATGAGCCTGCATACCGGCCTTAAAGTATTTGGCGGCACCTTCTTCGTATTTACTGATTACTTGCGTCCTGCTATACGTCTTGCAGCGCTTATGAAGCTGCCGGTTGTTTATGTTCTGACGCATGACAGTATCGCTGTAGGCGAGGATGGGCCTACTCATGAGCCGATTGAGCAGCTTGCATCGATCCGCATTATTCCGGATCTGACCGTTATTCGTCCAGCTGATGCAAACGAAACTTCTGCAGCCTGGGCTTACGCGGTTGAAAATAAAGCAAATCCGGTGGCGCTTGTTTTGACACGTCAAAACCTGCCTGTTCTTGAAGGCACAGTGCAAGGCGTTCGTGAAAACGTAAAGCGCGGCGCATATGTCATTTCTGATGCGGCTAATGGAAAGCCACAGGCACAGCTGCTTGCTTCCGGCTCTGAGGTGCAGTTGGCTGTAGCTGCTCAGAAAGCTCTGGCTGAAGAAGGCATTCAGGTACGCGTAGTCAGCATGCCGAGCTGGGATTTGTTCGAAAAACAGTCGAAAGAATACAAGCAATCTGTTATTCTTCCTGATGTTAAAGCCCGTCTTGCAATTGAAATGGCTCATCCATTTGGCTGGGAGCGTTACACAGGCGAGCAAGGCGATATACTGGCGATTGACCGCTTTGGAGCTTCAGCGCCTGGCGATCGCGTAATTAAGGAATATGGATTTACAGTTGAAAATGTTGTGAGCAAAGTAAAAGCAATGCTGTAATAAAGTATTCTGCCCGTAGAAATGCAGTATTTCCGCAAAATAATGGCCAATCAGCTTGAAGGCTGATTGGCCTTTTTGCATGTTGGGTCGTATCTCGCGGTAACTACATTTTGTGCATCTAGATTCTCATTTTTTGCCGAATAAACGGTTCTAGATGTATTTCATGTATCTAGTTTTATTGAATCACCCTATATCCTGCGAATTCCGCCAAACTAAAGGCAGTTTTTCCCCTTAGAATTACAAAAAAGCCAGATTTCATAAAACTAAACACAGGAAATGCACTTAGGCATTGGCACGAAAATAACCGTTCAACAAAACAGAGGTTGCTGTTGTACTTGCTTTTGCAAGGGATCGGAGTAATTGATAGTTTCTTATCAAAGTAATGGGTAGTAGGTGTCGATTAATGGCGGGCAACGATTGATAAGCAATGAGAAAGGGGAACGGAGAGCAAGAATGGGAATGGAGAAGCGGCAGCGTCCGCCTTTGTAGGTCAATTTTATCCTTTTCAAGGGTTATTTATCCAAAAAAATTGGACTACAACAGCGGTCGGAATCCCAATCTTGATCGCAGTGGCACTCCTTTCTATTGCTTGTTGCCCTATTCACAATTAATCGAAACACAGAGGCGCTATCTGTGAACAAATGCTCATTTGGGCAGCTTTTATAGCTAATAAGGACTCTGTGATCCGTTACAAGTTTAAATTGCAAAGGTATGCATACATAAACAATAGCTGTTTCTCGACAGGCTCTATTTCTATGCATGAAATCATTAAAAATAGAGCACGATGTAATTTGACATTGTATTGTGACAATATTGGCGGAAAAGCAATTGTACTTGCCATTTCCTTGCGCTAAAGTTAGGAGGGAGAAAAGTTTTAGCATTTGATTGGAGGAAATTCATTAATGAAGGAAAGAAACTATACGCCAATTGTCGCGATTTTGTCAGTTGTGCTCGTCAGTATTGTTGCGGTATTGTTTTTCCTGCCAGCCTACAAAGGCGAGGTTGGATTCGATATTCAAGTTTTGCCGCTGCTAAATGCTATATTCAATAGCTTTACGTTTTTGTTCTTGCTGACAGCGTTAGTGGCAATTATGAAAAAAAATATACGAATGCACCGTACGTTTATATTAGCTGCGTTCGTAACGACCACACTGTTTCTAGCTTCATATGTAACCTACCATTTCTTGTCCGAGTCGACGCCTTATGGCGGAGAGGGGATTTTGCGCGGCATTTATTTTTTTATTTTGCTCACCCACATTTTGCTCGCAATTGTAGTTGTTCCTCTAGCTCTGCTATCGTTATTCCGCGGTCTTGCCAACCAAGTTGACAAGCATCGCAAAATTGCGCGCTGGACGATGCCTATCTGGCTGTATGTCAGCATTACTGGCGTTTTGGTTTATTTGATGATTTCGCCGTACTATTAAATTCGGAAAGCCATTAACAAGCTCATAAATCAAGCATGAAAATAGTGAAAAATGCATAATTATGCAGTCGTTGTCACAGAAAAGAACAATTTTTAAATACTTTTACCGTTTTTCATGCTTGTTTTTACTGATTAAATTCGATATTCTTATTAAAAGTTACTAAGGGGGTATTTACTACAATGACTAAAGCAGTTCATTTTGATTACAGTAAAGCATTGTCCTTCGTAGGACAGCATGAAGTAGATTATTTGAAAGACTCCGTTCGTCTTGCGCATGACCAGCTACATAACGGCACAGGAGCAGGCTCAGATTATCTTGGTTGGATTGATCTTCCAACTAATTATGATAAGGAAGAATTTGCACGTATTAAGAAGGCAGCAGATAAAATTAAATCGGATTCCGAGGTTCTTATCGTAATCGGAATTGGCGGCTCTTACTTGGGCGCTCGCGCTGCGATCGAGATGCTGTCCCATTCTTTCTATAATATTCAAACGAAGGAACAACGCAAAACACCTCAGGTTCTATTTGCGGGCAACAATATCAGCTCAACTTATGTGACTCATTTGCTCCAGCTGCTTGAAGGACGCGACTGGTCGATCAATGTCATTTCCAAGTCCGGAACGACAACAGAACCAGCTATCGCATTCCGTATTTTCCGTGCAGAGCTTGAGAAGAAATATGGCAAAGAAGAAGCTCGCAAGCGTATTTATGCTACAACCGATGCTGCTAAAGGCGCATTGAAAAAGCTTTCCACAGAGGAAGGTTACGAGTCCTTCATCATTCCAGATGATGTTGGCGGCCGTTATTCGGTGCTAACTGCTGTAGGCTTGCTGCCAATTGCTGTTGCCGGCATCGATATCGATGCGATGATGCAAGGTGCTGCTGAAGCTTCCAAGGAATATGCGAATCCTAATCTTGCTGAGAATGAAGCGTATCAATACGCAGCTGTTCGCAACTCGCTGTATCGCAAAGGCAAAGCGATCGAAATTCTTGTCAACTATGAGCCTAACCTGCATTTTGTATCCGAATGGTGGAAGCAATTGTTCGGCGAGAGCGAAGGCAAAGATTTCAAAGGCATCTATCCAGCATCCGTCGATTTCTCAACTGACCTGCATTCTATGGGCCAATTCGTTCAAGAGGGAAGCCGCAACATATTTGAAACGGTTATTCAAGTGGGTGAGGTTGCTGAACATATTACGATTGAGCACGATGCGGATGATCTAGACGGTCTTAATTTCTTGACCGGTAAAACGATGGACTTTGTTAATAAAAAAGCGTTTGAAGGCACATTGCTTGCGCATCAGGACGGACAGGTTCCGAACTTGATCGTAAATATTGACAATATGACGCCTTACACATTTGGTTATCTCGTATACTTCTTCGAAAAGGCATGTGCGCTTAGCGGCTATCTGCTTGGCGTTAATCCGTTCGATCAGCCTGGTGTTGAGGCATACAAGAAAAATATGTTTGCGCTGCTTGGCAAGCCTGGTTTTGAGAAGGAAAAAGCTGAACTTGAAGCTCGCCTATAATATTTATTGCTTATAAAACGATTATTAAGGCAGGGGAAGCTGGCTTATGCTGAAACGTTACGCGACGGTAAGAAGTGAAGCTAGTCAAGAAATTGTTATTAAGCGTTCTCGTTTTATAGGTTATGCCAAGCCTGTTTCAACAGAAGAGGAGGCTGTCGCTTTTATCGAGGAGATTAAGCGGCAACATCGAACGGCAACTCATAATTGCTCAGCTTACGTAGTAGGTGAACGCGATCAATTCCAGAAAGCCTCAGATGATGGAGAGCCCAGCGGGACAGCAGGCAAGCCGATTCTTGAAGTGATTAAGAATAAAGGGCTCAAAAATGTCGCTGTAGTCGTTACCCGCTATTTTGGCGGCATTATGCTAGGGGCTGGAGGTCTTGTGCGGGCATATACGGATGGGGCTGTTGCCGGTATTGAGGCGGCAGAAGAAATTGTATACGTGCTGCATCAGGAAGTATTTGTGGATGTTGACTATACATGGTATGGCCGATTAGAAAATGAACTGCACAACCGGGGGACGAGAGTCGGCGAGGCGCAGTTCACAGATCGTGTGCGAGTACGCTGCTTGCCCGAAATAGATGAGGCCGAACGCTTTGTCGCTTGGATGACGGATTTAACGCAAGGCCAGGCAGATATTACGACCGGCGAACAGCTTTATTTTATAGAAGGCGAGTAACTTTTTCATATAGTAATTAACATTCAGAATAGGCAGGGTGCCTTAACGAGGTGCCCTGTTTTTTTGGTTTTGTAAAAAAGCTCGTATTTGGCGATAAGGTCATGCTGATGGAAGGTGCGTAAGGAGAAGAATAGGTGGAAACTACTGCGGGGCAATTGCTTTTCATTTTAATATTTTAGATAATTCCAAATGATTTCACAAACTGTTGGTTGCGCATTTTGATGAAATAACATAACATTAGATTAGAATCATTATAAAAATAAAATGATCTGACGGATAAGGGGGGATCTATTCAATGAGTATTACGACAGAAATTGATAAAGTAAAACGAAGTCTCATGGAGAATGGCTATAAATTAACGACGCAGCGAGAAATTATTGTACGTGTTTTATTGGAGCATGAAAAGGATCATTTAAGCGCGGAAGATGTCTATATGCTGGTTAAAGAAAAGTTTCCGGAGATTGGTTTGGCGACGGTTTACCGCACATTGGAATTGCTCGCTGAGCTGCATATTGTAGCAAAAATGAACTTCGGCGATGGCGTAGCTCGATTCGATCTCCGAGGGGAAGATCATGAGCATATGCACCACCATTTAATCTGTGAGCTTTGCGGAGCTTTAGAGGAAATCAAGGAAGATTGGCTGGGCAGCCTTGAGCAGCGGCTTGAGGAGGAGTTCGGCTTTAAAGTGCATGATCATCGCCTCGATTTTATCGGAACGTTTAAAGAATGCGAGAATGGCGAGTGCAAGCGCGATATAAAAGCAGTTTAATTAATTTTTGAGCAAAAGAAGCCTCCGGCAGGATGAATATTTCATCTTTGCGGAGGCTTTATTTGATAAAAGCCGGTTTAAGTTTTAGTTATATTAGTTTTTTTATTTTTAATCAGGAATAGGATTATCGATTTAGCACAAACTTTTCAATAACATGCCGTACGCCGTCTTCATTATTCGATAAAGTAACATAGTCCGCAATCGCTTTAAGCTTATCGGTTGCATTGCCCATAGCGACGCCTAGTCCTGCTGCTTCTATCATTTCATGATCGTTCCAGGAATCCCCGATCGCGATCGTCTCTTGCATGGAGCAGCCAAGATGCTCAGCCATGTAGCGGAGTGCATGCCCCTTCGTACCTTCTTTATGAGTAATCTCTAGGTAATGAGGCTTTGATTTTGTAATATGAGCTTCCTCGCCGACAAGTGCCTTAAGCTCTGACTCTACCCGGTCCAGCTTTACTGGGTCATCGATAATGAGCATTTTGCCTAATGGCTTGTCAATCAATTTATTGAAATCAGGCTCGATAATAAAAGGAATTTTGCTGCGATCCGAATATTCTTTAATAATTTCGTTATCTTCCATGCCATATAGCAAATCATCAACGTATAATTGCAGATGAAGGCCGTGCTGCAGGCAGTATTGCTGGATTTGTACGGCTGCTTTAGTTGGAACGTATCTTTCGTACAGTACTTTTCCTTCAAGAAGTGTTTTGACGAGTGAGCCCTGATACGTAATAATAGGAACATTGAGATTAATTTGTTTGGCGATTTGTACGGCGGACGCATACATGCGTCCTGTTGCTAGCGTGACAGTTACGCCAAGATCGATGGCAGCTTTCAAAGCTGCTTTTGTTTCCTCGGATACCGTTAACTGGTCGGATAGCAGAGTGTCATCTACATCCATTGCAATAAGCTTATACATGGTAGTGGTAAAGCTCCCTTCTGATAGCCAAATAACTATATCGCTAATTGTAGCCAATTAGAATCATACATACAAGGAGATGGAGGCATGAATCAATCATTTTCAAACAACCGCAAGCCGCTTTCCCCCTATGCTTTATTTTTAGGGGCGATAGCGATGCTGGTTATAGGCTTTACTATAGGGGTGCTTTGGCTAAGCGCCCGCTATCCGATTATTAAGGAGCCGGAATTCCGGCAGCTTTCTGTTTCCTATAACAAAATTTTGGACGATTTTTTAGAGGGGGCTGAGCCGAGACAGCTCATTAATGGAGCGGCTGAAGGGATGCTGGCCTCGCTTAACGATCCTTATTCCCAGTATATGGTCGGCAAGGCGGGCGAGGCTTACACCCAATCCTTTGAAGATAAATTTTATGGCATCGGAGCAGAAATGAGGCAGGAGGAAGGAGATTTCGTTATCACCTCGGTTATCAAGGATACTCCTGCTGAGCGTGGCGGCCTGCAGCCCGGCGATATGATTTTGGCTGTTGACGGGACGGATATTCAAGGCAAATCTTTTCAAGAGCTGCTCAGTATGATCCGCGGGGAGGAAAATACGAAGCTGACGCTTCGCTTCAGCCGTCCTGGAGAAGCCGAGCCGCTTGAAATATCGCTAAAGCGTGCTGCGATACCTGTACATACCGTTACTTCCGAAATGCTGGAAGGAAATATCGGGCATGTTACGATCAGCCGCTTTGCTAATGAAACGGCTGAAGAGTTTAAAACTGAAATTGAAAAGCTGAAAAAAGAAGGCGAGCTGAAAGGACTGCTTCTGGATCTTCGGTCCAATCCTGGAGGCTTGCTTCATACGACGATTGAGATTGCGGATATGCTTATTCCAAACGGTAAAACGATTTTGAATGTCGTCTACAAAAACGAAAGAAGCACAGTAACCTTCAAGTCCAGACAGCAATCGGAATGGACAATACCGATTGTAGTGCTGGTGAATGAACAATCGGCCAGTGCCAGCGAGGTGCTTTCATCGGCATTAAAGGAATCGGCGGATGCTATAATTATCGGTAAAAAAACGTATGGCAAGGGTGTAGTGCAGCAATTCAGGCCTTTCCCTGATGGGTCCGTGTTAAGCTTGACGGAAGCGCAGTGGAAGACGCCAGCAGGCACATGGATCAACAAGGAAGGCGTTCATCCCGATATTGAAGTGGGGCTTCCTGAATATGCGAATTTAAGGCCGCTTGCAATAGGTACCGAGATGAAGGATGGCAGCTACGGCGATGATGTGAAAACTCTGCAGCAAATGCTGCTTGAGCTTGGTTATGGCCCGATCGAGCAGCTCGGTGTATTTGATTCCAGCACTGCAGCAGCTTTGAAAAAATTTCAACGCGATCAGCAGTTGGAGATTACTGGAGCGTTCAATGATAAGACGGGTTATCGCATACTGGAGCTGCTGCGCGAGAAGCTGAAGCATGAAGACAGCCAGCTGCAAGCCGGACAAGAGAAGCTGCAGCAGCTGATTGCCGGTTAGCAGCCGAGCACTGACTAACACTAACTAACACTAATTAACGTGCCGAAAATGGAAGGAGAGCGCCTCACAGCCTTATAGAGGGCAGGCGCTCTTTTTGATCAATGCTCAGTTATGCAGCGTCCCGCAGCCAATAAGCCCGCCCTGATTTGATGCTAATCCAATAATGCTGTTGAAGTATGGGTAAGTGCTCGTGGAGCTAAGTACATTTTATGCATCTAGATTCACTTATTTTGCCGAATAAATAATACTAAATGTATTTCATGTATCTAGTTGTAATGAATTTCTCTATATTTTGCGAAACACGCAAAACTAACTGCAGTTTTTCCCCTTAGAATCACAAAACCGCCAAATTTCTTAAAACTAAGTACAGGAAATGTAGTTAGCCATAGCGCGCGAGTGCAAAGTTAGTTTAGTGCGTGAGTGCTCGGTTCACAAAATAGAGTTTATCATTGCTGCAAAGTAATTGTTGAGGTTTTCGATAGATTGATTTTATGTTTATAGTCGTACCGTTAACGATGGAGTCGATTTCATCAGGCTATGAAAAAGGTCAGCTATGGCGTTCACAGCTAATAAGCTTTCACAGCTAATAAGGTTGCTCAGACTCATTGCCAATCAATAATGATGCGATAGTACACCAATTTTTTCGGTGTTGTTTCCATTCAGGTTGGTTTAATTAAAATCATGGGGCTATATGTCGAGCATATGATCTAGCATACGTCGAGCATGTATCGAGCATGTGTCGAGCGGATTCAACACTTTATGACAGCATTTGCCGTCCTTTGTTTTTATGTTAAAATAATTATTAGATAACAAAAATAAAAAATAGAGGTGCACAGACATGAATGATACATTGGCTAAAGCATTAAACGATCAGATGAATTTTGAATTTTATTCCGCGCATGTGTATCTTGCCATGGCTGCGTATTGCTCAGCGGATAGCCTTGACGGCTTTGCCAACTTCTTTATTGTACAGGCAGAGGAAGAAAGATTTCATGCAATGAAGATATATAAGTTTTTGAATGATCGCGGCCGCAGAGCAACGCTGCAGGCATTGGGAGAGCCGAATAATGAATACAGCTCCGTGCTGGATGCTTTTGAGCAAGGCTATGCTCATGAGCAAACGAATACGGCCCGCTTTTACCAATTGTCTGACCTTGCCATGAACGATCGCGAGCACGCGACGATTAACTTCTTAAAATGGTTTATTGACGAGCAGGTTGAAGAAGAAGCTTTGTTTGACAGCATTATTAACAAGCTGAAGCGGATTGACAAAGACAGCAACGCCTTTTATATGCTGGACAGTGAATTTGCTGGCCGTTCCTTCTCGCCAGAAGCGGAGTAAGCGATATGATACAATTTGCAAGCAAGCAGGATGCAGATGCGGTTATGCCGCTGCTGCTGGCTGCAATAGGCAATATTGCATATACGCTGTCAGGCACCGAGGATTCCGAGGAAGTATATCGCACGCTTAAGCAATTTTATTTGCTGGAGGATAACCGGTTAAGCTACAAGCATGTGCTTGTAAGCAAGGAGGATGGCCGGGTTGCAGGCATGCTGCTTTGTTATGCTGGGGATCAGGCAGCTTTGCTGGATCAACCGATCGCTCATTATTTAGATAAGATCGGAGCCAGTGAGCAGAAGGAAGCTCTCGTGACGGAGGCGCTGCCAGGTGATTTCTATCTGGACTCAATAGCAGTTGACCGTAATATGCAAGGTCGCGGCATTGCCAAGGAGCTGATGGCTGCATTCGAACAGATCGGCTACCAGCAGCAATTCGACAGGCTGTCGTTAATAGTTGAGCCGGCAAATGATCGAGCATATGAGCTTTATAAAAAACAAGGCTATCAAGAAGATGGTACAATGCAAGTGAGCGGGAAATCTTATATTCGAATGATAAAGCCTTTAACATAAAGCCGGAAGGCAAAGGCATAGTCTGCATGCACAGGCTATGCCTTTTTGAATGTATATTTTTGAATGAATATTTGAATGTATAAAAATAAGATTTATGATAAGCTAGTTCAATAATTCTCCGGTAAATGCGCCATTTCAAAGGACGTCGAAGCCGTTTATCCTTGCTGGTTTATTTCTGTCTGCACAATATTAACATTTGATAGACAGATAGATTTGGTTAGTGATAGTATTAAAGAATGAGAGATAATAGATGGGAGAACAGGAAAAATATGAAAAGAAACATTGTTGTAAGGGTTCTAAGCTCAACGGTTATTTTAGGAATGCTCTTATTGCCAACTTCCTCTCTTGCTGCTGCGGACGCTGCAGCTGCCAGCACAAGCCGATCTTCGTCCGTATCTACAGCTCCGGCAGTTAATAATTTTGCTTTAAATTTAGTGGTCGATGGCAATCAGCAGAAGCTTAGTGCTCCCATCATTAAGGAAAACGGTGTTACCTATGCACCTATCAAAGAGCTTTCCGACGCATTAAAACTTACATATAGCATAGTAGATTCGACCCAAACAGTCATTACGAAAAAAGGAAACATAACTACGAGCTTCAAGCTTGGCCAGAAGGAAGCGCTCGTTAACGGCAAAAAAGTGAAGCTGGATGGAGCTGCTTTTAAGAAAAATAATGTGCTATATACTCCGATTCGAGCATTAGCAGAAATCTATTATGCCGAGGTATCCTGGAACAGCGCTAAAAATGCTATTACAATTATAACTGCAGAATATGCTATAGAGCAGGAACCGCAGGACTGGGAAGAGGTGCAGCAGAGCCGTCCCAAGCTGAGTGCCAAGGAAATTGCCGATATTTACGACGAGAGCGTCGTGATGATTATGACGAATAACAGCCAGGGAAGCGGCGTCGTTATTGATAGCAATTTGATCGTTACCAACTATCATGTAATGAAGGATGTTTCTACAGCTACAGCATACAGCATTTATGGAGATGAGTATAAAATTAAAGGCGTTGTAGCATCTGATAAAAAGGCAGACCTTGCTATTTTGCTGACTGAGGATAGTGATATGGATTTAATGCCGGCAGAGCTTGCATATGGCTTTAATATGAATAAGGGCGACAAGGTGTTTGCGCTTGGCAGTCCGCTAGGTGTACAGAATACGATATCTGAAGGGCTTGTAAGCAATGTTTTTTACGAGGATGGAGCACGCTTGATTCAAATGAGTGCACCAATTGATCATGGAAGCTCAGGCGGCGCATTGTTTGATGAGTATGGCGAGGTCGTGGGCATAACATCATCCGGCTACCCAAATACACAAGCTGATTTGAATTTTGCAGTGTCAGGCTATCATGCTATTGTACTTTATCTGGGCATAACAGAAAATGATTTGAAAAAAGCGGCGTATTTGAAGCATACCTTGCCAGCTTCGCTGGAAGGCAAGCCTTTATCTGAGCTGGAAGCGATTTTGAAGGAACACTACGCTTCCGTCAATACTTCTCATGGCACAGCCAAGTTTTCCAATTGGCAGGCACAGCGTGATCATGAAGGCTGGATCGTATTGACAGCTGATATTGATCCATTGTTTTATTTATACTATGGAAGTGCAGCTAAGGAAGAGCTTAAACTATGGTCGATCCAACTGGGACATGAGCTTCATCGCATGCTGCCAAAGGATACCATTCAGATGAAGATCTACTTCGAGCGCAGCTACGGTTTCAAACCGCGCGGCCTTGCTGATCAGGAAGTTGCTTCACAGAGCAATGAAACGTGGAAAGTTCGTTATTCGGTTATAGACATGCAGCTTAAGGATCAAATGTATATTCAGATGAGGTAGCAAACATAAGGGGTGCTTAATTCGATGAAAGGGCGAATGAGGCGCCTCTTCTTTTTTGTCCTATAATTCGGTACAATGTAATGATATGAAAGTAATTATATACAAGGATTAGTGAGGGCAATAACTATGAAGGTTGTTTTATCAACATTGAATGCTAAGTTTATTCATACCTCGTTGGCGCTTCGCTGTTTGAAGGCTTACAGCGACCATCAATTCAATATAGAAATAGCCGAGTATACGATAAAGGATCCTGCGATGAATATCGTTTCCGATTTATTTTCCCGCAATCCTGATGTGATCGGCTTCTCTTGCTATATATGGAATATTGAAGAGACGATAACCGTCATTAATATGCTGCGTAAAATCAAGCCGGAGATAAAAATTATTTTGGGCGGCCCTGAAGTAAGCTATGATACGGAATATTGGATGGAACGATTGCCAGAGGTTGATTTTATTATCATTGGCGAGGGCGAAGAAACATTAAATCATTTGCTTACCGAAATTGAAGGCGACAATAAGTATCATATGGTATTCGGCATCGCTTATCGCAAGCAGCTGGAGCATCAGGCTGAGATTTATATTACACCTCCAAGGCCGAAGCTGAATTTGAATGATTTGCCATCGCCGTATCGCTTTAAAGAGGATTTGGAAAATTTGGGAAGCAGAGTTGTTTATTTTGAAACGAGCCGCGGCTGTCCGTTCAGCTGTCAATTTTGCCTTTCCAGCATCGAGGTTGGCGTACGTTATTTTGATATAGAAAGAACGAAGGCCGATCTGTTGTATTTGATTGAAAATGGCGCGAAGCTTATTAAGTTTGTGGATAGAACGTTTAACATTAAGCGCGACTATGCGCTCGAAATGTTTAAATTTTTAATTGAAAATCATCAAGGCTGTGTATTTCAGTTTGAGATTACGGCAGATATTATGCGGCCAGAGGTGCTTGATTATTTGGCAGAGCATGCTCCTCCGGGCATTTTCCGTTTTGAAATAGGTGTTCAATCGACGAATGACCCTACCAATCTGGCTGTACAGAGAAGGCAAAATTGGAACAAGCTGGTGCGTACGGTTACAAAGGTAAGAGATTCGGGGAAAATCGATCAGCATTTGGATCTAATCGCCGGCTTGCCTCTTGAGAACTACGATACGTTCCGCGGCACGTTCAACGATGTGTTTGCCCTTCGCCCTGAGGAGCTGCAGCTTGGCTTTTTAAAAATGCTGCGCGGTACGGGGCTGCGCAAAGACGCAGACAAGTGGGGCTATGTGTACATGGATCAAGCGCCCTATGAAATGCTTGGCAATGACTTAATGCCGTTTAGCGATATCGTTCGTATAAAACGGGTTGAGGACGTGCTGGAGAAATATTGGAACGCACATCGGATGGATCATACGCTTCACTATTTAGTCAACCAAGTATTCGATTCTCCTTTTGACTTCTTCCAGCTGTTCGGCGATTACTGGGAGAGCCAGGGGTGGCAAAAAATCGGCCACCAGCTGGAAGATTTATTCTCTCGTCTATGGCTGTTTTTGCAAACCTTGCCGCAAGAGACTGATGGGCTTGCAGCAATTAATGAGGAAACCCCTATGTTTGCGCCTGAACGTTTGCTGCCGCAGGCGGCAGCACGCTTTGATGCGGATGCGGCGCTGGGCCTCATGCAGCTGGATTATTTCTTGAACCACAAGTATAAGCCGCGCAAAGCTTGGTGGTCATATGTAATGGAGAAGTCGCAGTGGAGCCAATATATGAAGGAGCTTGCACAATTCCCTGAGCAGGTATCTCCTGAGTTTGCCGGCTTGCAGTTGAATGAAAAGCAGCTTCACAAGCATGCAGTCATTGAAAGAATGCCATTTGATTTATCGGCTTTGCTGGAGCGGGGCGAAATTGATAAACAGAAAAATACGCTGCTGATCGTATTGTACGCGCTGGAACAGGAAGGCAAGCCTTCATATTTTATGAAGATGCTTGAGCCGGCAGCTGTTTAATGAAAGAAAAAGGCTGCTGATTCATGATGGATAACCTCAAACATGATGGTAGCAGCCTGTCCTTTACAAAAGTGTGCTGGTCAACGGCTCAATGTATATGAAATTTCATACACATCACGCTGAAATGCCCCAAAAAACACAATTGTATATGAAAATTCATACAGAATCGGTCTGCGTCACCTCCAAACGGCTCAATGTATATGAAATTTCATACACATCACGCTGAAATGCCCCGAAAAACACAATTGTATATGAAAATTCATATACAATTGGTCGGCACCACCTCAAAATAGCAATAGCGGATCGTGTGTCCAGATAGTTGTTAACTTCAAATTCAGTGGGGCTCAGCGAACGTTTGTTAGTATTTGTCGGTCACTCGTTCCGCTATTTGCCCTTAAAAACACTATTTTTGTTGTTTCGCGGACACTGGTTCCGTTATCGGCCCTTTTTCCGCCCATTTCTAGGTAGTTTTCGTGCAATAGCGGAACGTGTGTCACTTTTAATGAGCATATGAGGGGATTTCGGCGCAATAGCGGATCGTCTGTCCAGATAGTTGTCGACTTCAAACACTGATGGGGGCTCAGCTAACGTTTGCGTTTATTTGGCGGTCACTCGTTCCGCTATTTACCCTAAACACTATTTTTGTTGTTACGCGGACACTGGTTCCGTTATTGGTCCTTTTTCCGTCCATTTTACTATGCAAACTTTGAACTAGCTCACGTTAGCGCGTAATGCGCTAACGTGTTTTTGTTTGCAGGCAATGGCTCATTAATTTGTCCAATTGGCTGTTATATATTTATATTGCAACTACTTTACGTCAGGAATAATACTTCGCAGTACAGTCATATGACCATCCAGCTCATATTGCCCAAGCGTAGCCGGCAGCAGGAAGCAATCTCCAGCTTTGGCTGCAATAACTCCGTCTGGCCAGCGCAGCAGCCCGCTACCCTCGGCTACGATTAGGATGACACAGCTTGAAGCATGGGTCGATAAAGTCCAAGCCGCCTCGACAACACCTTTATCTACGGAAAAGTAAGGGGAAGCTGCAATGGTCAGCCAATTATTCGGCTGGGCAGCAGCCGTCTTCATGCGAGCCGCTCCCGCACCATTGTAGGCGATAACATTGAGCGAGTCTTCAATATGCAGCTCGCGCAGCTGTCCGTCAAGCCCCGGGCGATTGTAGTCGTAAAGGCGGTATGTTGTGTCCGAATTTTGTTGAATTTCAGCTACTACGACACCCGAGCAAAGTGCATGTACCGTGCCTGCCGGGATATAAAATGCATCACCAGCCTCAACTGGCACGATGTTCATCACATCGGTTATGCTTCCGTTGGCAATTGCTTGCTCCAATGCGGCGCGGTCTATACTTTCCTTTAGGCCATATATGATGCGGGCGCCTGGCTTGGCGTCCAGCACATACCACATTTCTGTTTTGCCAAGCTCGCCTGCTGGCAATTGCTCATAGTGATCATTCGGATGTACTTGGATAGATAGATCATCATTGCAATCGAGCAGCTTGATGAGCAGAGGGAAGCGGCCGTTTTTTTCTGAAAAGCCGCTGCTGCCAAACCATTCCTTGCCGTAGGCTTCGCGAATTTGATCCAGTCCTTGGCCTGCGAGCGGTCCGTTGGCTACGGTAGTAATACCGTTAGGGTGGTCGCTGATCATCCAGCCTTCGCCAATAGCGCCGTCTGGCAGCTCCAGCCCAAAACGCTCCAGTGCTCTTCCGCCCCATATTCTTTCTTTCATTACAGCTTTAAATTGCAGAGGATAAGGTTTAATCGTCATGGAAATTCGCTCCTTTTACATAATTAAGTAGTAAGTTGAATTAGTTCAATCATTAAGAAAATTAGCTGCAAGCTAGCTCGTATTCCACCAAGCTATGCGTTGCGTCGTTCAATTGCAATTAGATAAGGGGAATTGGCCCGCTGCAGCTGGCGATAAATGACAGCCTGCGCTTGATCGGTAGGCAGTGCAGCAGCCCAGCTTTCAACCGCCTGCGCTTCCTCCAGTCCGCCTTCATGGCCGGGGTAAAGCATGCATGTAATAATGCCGCCGCGGCGCAGCAGCTGCAGAGAAGCTTGTAGCGCAGCAATCGTGCTTGCAGGCTCGGTAATGACGGTTTCATTGCCGCCAGGCAAATAGCCTAAATTAAACATGACAGCGGCAATTTTGCCATGCTCTATATGAGGAATATAATCAGCCATGCTGGAATGGCTGTCAAGCACAAGCTTCGGGCGGGCAATGTGCTGCTGCTCAATAAAAGGCTCCAGCCGTTTGGCTGTGCGATCGAGCGCCTCCTGTTGAATATCGAACGCATAAACCGTGCCGTTTGCGCCGACAAGCTGCGCGAGCGCGAGTGTATCTACTCCGCCGCCTGCGGTAGCGTCAATTACAATATCACCTGAACCTGCGCGCTCTGCAATCCATTTCTGCGCAGTGCTGAGTACAGATAAAAAGCCCATTGCAAGTCTCCTTTAATTCGTGCTATACGTTTATGTTTGCGCAGGCGGTGCCCACAGCTTGCCTTGCCAAGTATCGCGCCGCTTCAGTTCAGCGTCTATGCTGTTGAGCACTTCCCATTTTTTCATGCTCCACATCGGGCCGATCAGCAAATCTCGAGGCGCATCGCCAGTCAAGCGGTGCACAATCATGTGTGGCGGCAAAATTTCAAGCGTGTCAATAATGAGCTTAATGTACTCATCCTGCTCCAGAAAGCGCAGCAAGCCTGCTTCGTACTGGCGCACCATAGGCGTCTTGCGCATAAGATGTAGCAAGTGAATTTTAATGCCCTGCACATCCATCTGCGCCACCGCGCGTCCTGTTTCGAGCATCATGTCATGCGTCTCTTGCGGCAAGCCGTAAATAATATGCGTGCATACGCGTATGTTACGCTCTCGCAGACGCCGCACAGCGTCCTCATAGCTAGCTGTATCATGGGCGCGATTAATTAAAACAGAAGTCGATTCGTGGATCGTTTGCAGCCCCATCTCTATCCATAGGTAGGTACGTTCATTCAGCTCGGTCAAATAATCAACGACATCGTCAGGCAGGCAATCAGGGCGCGTAGCAATTGACAAGCCGACTACTCCGGGCTGATCGAGAATGACTTCAAAATATTCACGCAGTTCCTCAACGGGAGCATACGTATTGGTATAGGCCTGAAAATAGCCGATATATTGAGCATTAGGCCATTTTTGATGCTGCCTGTCGCGTATCGTATTGAACTGAGTGACCAGATCATCCCGTCTGCTGCCGGCAAAATCGCCTGAGCCTCGAGCGCTGCAAAACGTACAGCCGCCTTTGGCGATGGAGCCGTCCCGATTCGGGCAGGTAAATCCGGCATCGAGCATGACCTTGAATATTTTTTGGCCGAATTGCTCGCGCATTTCGTAGTTCCATGTATGAAATCTTTTATCTCCCCACAGGCTTGGCTGCATAGGAGCGTCCAAATTAATCATGAGGCAGTAGATTCACCTTTCTATAATCACTTCCAACCTAATATATTTTAACGAAAATTATGTATAAATGCTATTGGAAACGTGGTGTTGCAGCGGCGAAATTATTTTTTGAATCGGCAGGCAAATTGAAAACCCTTACATCATATGCTATAATATCAGTATATTAATGCAATATTAGTTCTCGCAGCTCTCTCCAATTACTAGTCGCGAATTCCAATCTATATATGAATGAATGGATGAGGTGATGCTCTATGGGTAATTACGTTAAGGTGCCTAATGGCGAGGAACAAATAACAATCCAGCTCACGAAGAAGGAGCTTATGGCGTTAACTGGTGTCAGGTTTCAAGAGGATCGCTCGATCGAGCGCTCTGCACGCAAGAAGCTGCAGATGGCCATTGAAGACATTTCCAGGCATGCTGCAGAATCATGATTTACGTATGGAAAGCTTTTGATATAAGATTTATGTAGCGAGTCGCTGCCATGTGCAGCGGCTCTTTTTGAAATTATAAAGGTTAAAATTAACTTTACAAAAGATACGTAGTTAGGCACAATGAAAAGAACTAGAATAGTTATACGAAAGCCATTATAATGAATGCTTAAGTGTTATCTTAATTGGAGGAATAAAACAGTATGCGTTTAAGAGGTAGAAAAGGTATAGTCGAAAGTCTGGAAAGTCAACCGGAACTAGTCGTGCTCGACGGCAGTGCGTACAAAGGAAGATGGCGCGAGTTTTTCGGCAACGACAATCCGATTTATGTAGAGCTTGGCATGGGCAAAGGCAGATTTATTGCACAAATGAGCGTAAATCATCCGGATATTAATTTTATCGGTGTAGATATATACGATGAGCTGCTTCGCCGCGCAAGCGAAAAGGCCCGTACTTTACGCGAGGAGGCTGGCATTTCTGAAGCTCGAAATCTAGCGCTGCTGCGTGCTAATATTGAACATATCGAAACGATGTTCGAGCCCGGTGAACTGGAGCGCATTCATTTGAACTTTAGCGATCCTTGGCCAAAGAGCAAGCATGCAAGACGCAGGCTGACGCATCAAAACTTTTTGAAAAAATATATACAAATTCTTAATGATCGTGGAGAAATCCATTTCAAAACCGATTCGATGTCTTTGTTTGAGTTTTCACTTAACTCGTTTACTGATTTGGAGCTTGTGCTGCGAAATATTTCTTTGCATCTGCATAAAGACGGTCCGCGAGAGGATCTTGTTTTTACAGAATACGAAATGAAATTTATGGAGCAAGGCATGCCGATTTACCGTCTGGAGGCTGTAATCGGGGCAGAAGCGCTGCGCAAGCACCGCGAGGAAAAGGACAAGCACTGACCTTTGTAACAATTAAAAAAAGCAAAGCACATCTGGTTAGCTGTGGGAAAGGCAGCCATTGCCGTGCCATAATCAAAGGAGATAATGCGATGAATGAACAAAAAGGTAAGCCTACTCCTCAGATTGATGCTTATTTGCAAAGAATTGGTTATTCGGGTCCATTAGACGGAAGTGAAACGACTTTATTTGCGCTTCAAGATTGCCATCTTCATACGGTGCCATACGAGAATCTGGATATTTTGGATGGCGTTCCGCTTTCCCTTGAAATTTCGGACTTATATGACAAAATCGTTGTGCGCAGACGCGGGGGCTACTGCTTTGAGCTGAACGCCTTATTCGGCTGGCTGCTTCGAGAGCTTGGCTATAAGGTAACGGATTTGTTCGCCCGTTTTTGGCGGGACGAGCCGAATACGCCGCCGAAGCGCCGTCATCATGTCATTATGGTGGAATTGAATGATGAAAAGTACTTATGCGATGTAGGCGTAGGTGGCATTGTTCCCCGAACGCCAGTGTTAATGGAGGAGCTAAAAGAATGCCAGCAAGGAGATGAATGCTATCGTTTGGAGCGGGACGCATACTTTGGCTGGGTATTGTGCGAGCTGAAGCACGGGCAGTGGAGCCGCATCTATTCTTTTACCGAAGAGCCTCAATTAGCGAAGGACTATTATATGGCATCTTATTGGTGTGAGCATGCGCCAGATTCCATCTTTACCCAGGTTAAAATGGCAGCTGTACGAACCAGGGAAGGACGCAATACGATCGCCGGCGATCAATTTCGAATTTTCACCGACCAAGGTGTTGACACGTTTACGCCAAGCACGGAAGAAGAGTATAAGGATGCGCTTCGCACTTATTTTGGCATTATCAAATAAATAGCAATCGGTTTTATATCGCCTATGAGCAGCCTGGATCGGTCAGAGCAGCTCATAGGCTTTTTATTGTCGCGGAGCTTTAGGAAATAGCGATAATGTTGATTAATAGAAATGATTGTTCAAAAGCAAGCTGCTACATTCAGCTTATTGTGCAAGGAGTAATAGTCGTTTAACTGGGAAATAGTAGGGGTATATAGGTAAGAAGGAGTGATTTTATGACTAATTCGCAAGCTCAACAGCCCCAATTTCCGCCGCAGCATCAAAACCAGCAGCCCGGCATTGAGGCGCAAATGAATCCGCTGCCTGTCTACGAATCTGCAAGCTACAAAGCTGCAGGGAAGCTTTCAGGCAAAGTAGCGATTATTACTGGAGGAGACAGCGGCATAGGGCGCGCTGTCGCCATTGCTTACGCCAAGGAGGGTGCATCGCTATGCATTGTTTATTTGAACGAGCATGAGGATGCCAAACAGACGGAGGCAGCGATTGTCCAGCTTGGAGGGCAATGCTTATTGCTCGCCGGCGATGTGGGCGATCAGGCCTTTTGCAATCAAGCTATAAAGCAGGCCGTCGACAGGTTCGGCAAGCTGGATATTGTAGTCAATAACGCTGCAGAGCAGCATGTTCAGCAAAAGCTGGAGGATATAACAGCTGCGCAATTAACGAAAACTTTTCAAACAAATGTATTTGCGATGTTCTTTTTGACTCAAGCTGCTTTGCCGCATTTGAAGCAAGGGGCTGCTATTATTAATACAGCTTCTATAACTGCTTACCGGGGCAGTCCAACGTTAATTGATTATTCCTCTACGAAGGGTGCTGTAGTATCCTTTACTAGAGCGCTGGCAGCAAATTTGGCCGGAGCCGGCATCAGAGTAAACGGAGTGGCGCCTGGTCCGATCTGGACACCGCTTATTCCTGCCTCCTTCGACGCGCAGGCTGTCACTACTTTTGGGTCCGATACGCCGATGAAGCGGGCAGGACAGCCGCATGAGCTGGCTGCAGCCTATGTGTATTTAGGTTGTGACGACTCCAGCTTCGTGTCGGGTCAAGTGATGCATATTAATGGTGGGGAAGTTGTAAATGGTTAATTCATCCGTGGCTTTGTAAAAGAAATTACAACCGAAAAAAGCTCTGTTCGTAAAAAGTGCTGGAAAGCAGCTTTTATGCGACAGAGCTTTTTTATATAAGTTTTGTACGTTTGCCTTTTTTATCATGCATCAATAAACGCCTAAATCGTTTTTTAATCGCGCGATAAGCGTTTCTTTCCCCTCAATCCCCATCCAATACCTGTTCATTATATTTAACAGCTGCTTGCTTTCATCCTGCTTTAAATGCAAGTCGGATAAAGAAGCAAACGTATGGCTGATTTGCCGGTACAGTTCAAACTGCTGCGGCCGGTAGGCTCGTTCCTCGCCCTCCCACTCTGCGGCCTGCATATGCGCGGGAATGCTATAGGTACGCTGACGTACATGGAGCATAGCCTCGTAAGAGGCCATAAAACTAATAAAAGCTTTGGCTGCTTCCTTCTGTTTGGACTTGCGGTTTGCTGCAAATCCAATCGAGAGGAGCAAGGTGCGCGGCGTGTGAACATAGGGCAGCGGAGCGATATCAAACGGGAAATCAATATGCTGCATCTTATTTAAGTTAAAATAGGTCGTCATCATAATGGATACCTTCTGTTCAGCGAACAGCTGCTCCACATTTATATCATTTTCAGACATCAGCAGATTAGAGAACAGATTATGGCGATGAATCAAATCGTAGCAGGTCTGAATGCTGTCTATAACGGCAGAATCTGAGAAATCTGCTCTCTCGCTCTTGTCATTCTGGAAATTTATGCCGCTTTGCAGTAAAAAGATAGGCCATCTGTTGTTTGTAGCAGGATAAAAGTAAAAGGCCAGCTTGGCAGGGTCCTTCTTTTCGAGTGCATGAATAAACACCATAAATTGCTCCCAAGTCCAATCGTGAGAAGGCTCAGGCATCAGCTGTTCCTGCAGCTGTTTTTTGTTATAGCATAATATGACAGGTGAAAAGATGAACGGCTGAGCATAAAGCTGATTGTTTTGCTGGAACAGGGAAGGCAAGTAGGGATAGATGCTTGAAGCTGCTGATATTGGCTCAAAGATTTCACCCAGATTATCATGTTGTTCGGCATATTGTTGAAAATTGATTTGGTTAATAGCGAGTACGTCTACTATTTCATTTTTCAAGTAATAGCCAGTAGTATCATAATAATTCTCATATTGAAGCGGTATAGTTTGCACGCGAATATGCGGGTATTTGATTTGAAAGAGCTCGATTAAGCTTGTAAAATCAGCGTCACTGTTTAATGAAGGGTAGTAGCCTAGCGTGATCGTTGTTACGGCATGCTCAGTACGTTCCTTGACACGGATGCCAACTCGGGGCAGTCTTTCTATTAATGATTCCTCGACTAGCTGATCCAGTCCTTTTTGGACAGAATTGACACTTAAAAAGTACTGCTTGCCTAGCTGCTGGATGGATGGGAGAAAATCGCCGCCTTGCCATTTTCCTGTAACGATTTCAGTGCGCAGCGAATGAACCATTTCTTCCAAACGATCGTGAAATGTAGTACGGCTGGGTTTAGATTGCAACGATATTCTTCCTTTCATAATGGGTAATGCGATAGTTAATTATTTACATCATTATAAGTAATAATGGTTATAATGTCCAAAACTCCTTTAAAAATCGCGTTGACAGCGCTTACTAAAGTCATGTATCATAAGAGATATGATACAGATATGATACAGTTGTTATACTAAAGCATGAAGGAGGCAAACGACATATTATTTTGTGATTTAAAAATTAAAAAGGAAGTGACGAGATGAAGAAAAATCGATTAACATGCTGGACGGCTATCGCTCTTTGTTTTTCTCTTATTTTGGGAGCGCTCCCTTTTGGGTCGAAACCGGTAACGGCCGCAGAGATGCCTGCATCGCAATTGTTGAACCCAAATTTTGATTTGGAGCCTGTAGACGATCAAATTCCGGGTTGGAGCGTAGATCCGGCAACAGCAGATTACGGAACAATAGAGCTTAGCAGTGAAATAAAGAGAAATGGCAATTATAGCATGCTTTTTTGGGATAAAACTTCCGGTACTAGCCCCGCAGGAAGCTTTCGCGTTCTAAGCAACCCGATAGCAGTATCGGAGGGTGATACTGTAACAGCATCTGCTTATGTGTACAGGTCGGCTAAAGGAGATCAAACTCACGGAATTCAGCCTGTTATTCATTACTATACTGCTGCAGGCAAGGATGTGCAGCCAATAGAATTTGTACAATATGGAGAAAAAGATGTACCTATAGGCGCGTGGCATCCAATTTCGATCACTAGAACAGTGCCTGACAATGTTGCCTACATCAAAGTTGGCCTATATTCCGGTTTTCCCAGTTTAACGAAGCTTTATGTAGATGAATTCAGCGTTAATATTGACTCGCCAGCGCCGCCGGAAGAAATTCCGACTGAACTGAGCAACCCGAGCTTCGACTTGCCGCTTGACAATGGCAGCATCCCGGGCTGGACACTGGGAAGCGGCACAAATGGACAGTTTGAGTTAAGTACAGAAGTTTACCGCAGCGCGCCGCAAAGCTTGTATTTTAAAGATTCCTCCGATAAAGACGGATTGCGTGTTATAAGTGATAAATTTGCTGTCAAGGAAGGGTATTCACTGTATTCATCAGCGTATGTCTACGTGATTGAGCAGTCGCACAATATTGTAGGCGAAGTATATTATTACTCTTCGCAAGGTACGCAATTGGATGCGAAAACCGATTCGTTTGGCGCTGTAACGCTCGGCAATAAAGTGTGGACCGAAATGAGCATGTTTTCTACTGTTCCGGCCGGAGCAGCATATGCCAAAATTGCGCTATATTCTGGCGGAGTCAGCAACACGGAGGCATATTTCGATGATCTATCCTTTACGCTGCTGCCTCCTGAAGAACCCCTTGATCGTAATTATGGCGCACCAGTAGATCTTGGTCCCATGGTTAAAGTGAATTTAGGGCAAGCTGGGGCTGTTCAGACAAATGCCGAGGGCGAGAATGAAGTATATTTCGTGACGAATGGTTTGCCAGGAACCTTTTACGTGTTGGACGGGGAAACTGGAGTTATGAAATTTAAAGAGGATATTCCGAATACCGAGGCCACGTGGGCGATGACAGTCGGCTCAGATAAAAATGTTTATTTTGCAGGTACAGGGGATGGCAAGCTGTATCGCTATTTGCCGGCGGAGAAGCGGGTGGAAAGCCTTGGCTACAACACGGCTGACAATTGGGTGTGGGATATTGAAGAAATAGACGGCAAAATTTACGGCGGCACTTATAACAGTAAGACGCACGGAAAGCTGTTTGAGTATGATATCGCGAGCCAGAAGTTCCGCAGCTACGGAACGGTCCAGCTGGGCCAACAATATGTGCGCGGAATTGCTGTAGATGAGCAGTATATTTACGCAGGTCTTGGAACGACCGTGCAATTATTTAAAGTGGATCGTGTTACAGGTGAAAAAACAGAAATCCAAATTCCAGGCCACAGCGGAGAAACAAATTCGATTGCTGATGTCTTTAAAGTTGGAAATAAGTTGTTCGTATCTGTAAGTACAATTAACATGGTCGTGCTGGATTTGGATACGAATACGATTGATAGTGAATTCCAATACAGCAATATGATTTCGGAGCCTTATCCTGAAGACCCGAATTTGATTTACTATAAATATTTAACAAAGCTATATAAATATGATATTGCGGCGAAGAAATCGACCGAGATTCAACTTTCGATTCCGTTGCCGGATACGACGCGTGTCAAGGATCTGTCCTGGATTACGCCAAAAAGCGGCGAAAAGGCTGGGAAATTGGTGCTTGCAATGGTTACGCAATATGGGGAATACATGCTGTATGACCCTGTTGATAATTGGGTAAGCCTTATCGAGCTTGAGATTGATCCGCAGCCTGTACGCATTCAAGGCGTTGAGACGGGAATTGACGGCAGAATGTATATGGGCGGTTATCAGCGCGGCATGAGCATTTATAATCCTTTTACGAATCAAATCGATGTGAATATATCTTCATTTGCCCAGCCGGAAGGAATCGGCTTTTTGAATGATAAAGTTTATTACGGTACTTATGTTGCAGCTGTCATGTACAGCTTTGATCCGAAAAAGCCGGTCGAGCTTAACAAAAACCCGGAGCTGGAGTATCAAATCTCGCATCAGGACCGCCCATTTGCTATAACGTCCGGCGATAACAAGCTATTCGTAGGCACTGTGCCGGATTACGGAGTCTTGGGAGGCGCGCTGGCTATATATGATGAACAAACAGATACCTGGTCTCAATACAATCAAGTTGTAAATAACCAAAGCATTATTGGCCTCGCTTATAAGGACGGGTTACTATATGGCGGTACTTCGGTATGGGGAGGACTAGGCATAGATCCTTCCGAGCCTGAAGCAAAACTATTTGTTTGGGATGTGGAAGGCGAACGAAAAATTAAAGAGCTAACCTTGAATATTCCCGGTATTGATAAAACGCCAAAAATGATAGGTGAATTGTCCTTCGGTCCGGATGGACTGCTTTGGGGAGCTGTTGAAGGAACAATTTTTGCTATGGACGTGTCTACGATGGAAATTGTAAAAAGTAAAGTGATCCGTCCAAGCACCTATAATACTAGCAAATGGATGCCATATCATCTGAGATGGGCGCCAGACGGCATGCTGTATACGACGCTATCGCGCAAAATTATTGCAATCGAGCCAGAGACATTGAAATATAAAGTAATCGTGGACAATTTCTTGAACAGTATGACGATTGGTATCGATGGAAGCATTTATTACGCACCGGATGCAGGGGTCAGCTTATCCAAAATCGCGATTCCGCAAACGGATGCAACATTGTCCTCCATAACTGTAGACGGGGAAACGATGACAGGATTTTCGCCGGGTATTTTGAATTATGAGCTGAAGACTTTAGGTCCAGTCGTTATTGAAGCCTCATCGGTGCAAGAAGGCTCGACAGTCAGCATTGATGACCGGCGTGAGGCTGAAGGCGTTATTCGGATTCATGTAACTGCGCCAGACGGAAAATCTTCGCTGAAATACCAAATCAATTGGCGGGAAGCGACTGAGCTTGAGCTGGCGATTGATCAAGCGATTGCAGCGATCGATGCTTTGCCTGCAGCAATCAAGCTGTCAGATAAAGCGGCTGTAGCTGCAGCACGGGCGAAAGTAACGGAAGCTATCGAATTAGGCGCCTTGGAAGAAGATATAGCGAATCTAAATGTGTTGGCTGCTGCCGAGGCGAAGATAGCGGCGCTTGAGGCTGCAAGTATAGGCGGTCCTCCTATCGTGATAGACACGTCTGGCATTAATGTAAATGGGGAGCAGCTTGTTATAAGCAGCAAAGCGTTGCAGCAAGCTTCGGGCGATCAAGCAGTGCTCATTGCCGTTCCTGAATCTGTCAATCAAATTATTTTGCCTGTAAATGCAGCCGAGGTGCTTGGTTCGAAACACTTGCAGCTGCAAAGAGAGGATTTCATGTTGGATATACCTTCGTCAGTGCTGGAGCAATTGCTGCAGCAAGCAGATAGCACAAAGCTGGCAGACAGTTTAATTGAGCTGAATATAGCTAAGCTGACCGGGGATGCGGCTGCTAAACTGATGGAACAGCTGGCGCGCTTCAGCTCTGCTTCGCTAGCAGGCAGCATATATGATTTTAGTCTTACCTGGGTTGCCAAAGATGGAAATAGCATAAGCCTGGCGCAGTTCAAGGAGCCGCTTGCTATTCATGTAAAGCTGGATTCAAGCTTGAATCCGAAGCGGGCTGGAGCTTATTATATCAAAGATAATGGCAGCTTAGAATTTATAGGCGGAACCGTGCAAAATGGCGTACTTTCGGCTAGTATTTACCATTTCAGCAAGTATGCATTCCTGGAATACAATAAGTTTTTTACTGATGTAGCTGAGTCGCATTGGGCAAAAGAGGCTATTGAGCTGCTGGCTGCAAAGCATATGATTACAGGCACGAGCCTGTCGACCTTCTCGCCAGAGCGCTCGATTACCCGAGCAGAGTTTACTTCTTTAATTGTAAGAGCACTAAAGCTTGAAGAAAGAACGGAATTGGCATTTACCGATATATCGAAGGACGACTGGTATGCAGAAGCTGTAGCCAAGGCAGTAGCGGCGGGTCTTGTTAAAGGAAAGAGCGAAGCTAAATTTGATCCAAATGGCAGCATAAAAAGAGAAGAAATGGTTGTTATATTAATGCGCGCATATGCTATCAACTTTGGCGGAGAGCTTGACGGCAGCAAGCTGACGGCTTTTAGCGATGAAGCGGAAATATCCGAATGGGCGCTTGACTACGTAAGAGCGGCAACAACTCTTAAGCTGATCAACGGCCGCACCGAGCATAAATTCGTTCCTCACGGCATAACAACAAGAGCTGAAGCGGCAGCTTTGCTGCAGCGCATATTCGTTCCATAATTTCAATCCTTGTCCCAGAATGTTATAATAAATAAAATTTTCTGGGAGTGAGATGGATGCAGCTGCAGCCAGTGGAGGCGGAGTTTTTTCAAAGAGAAACAATAGTAATGGCCAAAGCTTTGCTGGGCATGCTGCTTGTGAAGGAAACCGAGCAGGGGATAGCAGCAGGCTGGATCGTCGAGACTGAGGCTTATAAAGGTTTAACTGATCGGGCTGCACATGCCTTTGGCAATCGCAGAACGGCAAGAACCGAGGTGCTTTATGGTCCGCCAGGGCATGCATACACGCATACGATGCATACGCATTGCCTGCTTAATATTGTATGCCAGCCGGCAGGCACGCCGGAAGGGGTGCTGATCCGGGCGGTGGAGCCGTATATCGGCATCGAGCTGATGGAAGAACGGCGCGGACTCGGCATGAAGCTTCATAACTTGACCAGCGGACCAGGGAAATTAACGAAAGCGCTGGGCATCGATATGACGGATTATGGCTTGAGTCTATGCGAGCGCCCGCTCTATATTGCAGACGGCAGAGCTGTCGAGCAGATAGCGGCTGGACCAAGAATCGGCATTCCGAACAGCGGCGAAGCCAAGGATCTTCCCTATCGATTTTGGGAAGCGGGCAATCCTTTCGTATCCAAATAAGATCAGATACCGATAATTTAGAATTAGAATCACATAGCTGTTTCGGAGCTGTACTTGTTAAATTTCAAAGCCTTTCTTTAGCAGTAAAGCTGGATGCTTCTACTGCAAGGAGGGGCTTTTTGCATGGTTACGATTGATACTGGAGAAGCGACAGCTCTATAAAAATTTAATGCTGGATATTTATATTTTTTGCTAGAGTGCTATAATAAAATGCTGTAGCACAAAAAAGAGTTAAGTGAATTTACTTATGCTGGCGAATCGGTTGGCTATTGCAATGCCGGGCAAGCAGCTTATGTAATAACAGACAGATAAAGGAGCTTTTTGATGCTTGACCGAATACAGCAAAACTGGTTTTCAAATGTGAGAGCCGATATATTAGCCGGCATTACGACTGTCCTAGCGCTAATTCCAGATTCGTTGGCATTTGCCTTCATCGCGGGCGTGAATCCGATGATCAGCATATTTTCTTCTATTTCCATCTTGATTTTAATTTCGTTTTTTGGCGGCAGGCCAGGCATGGTTTCGACCACCGCTGGATCGATGGCGGTGCTTATGACGGCGCTAGTCGCTCAGCATGGCGTTGAATATTTATTTGCAGCTACGATTTTAACAGGCTTTCTTCAATATTTAATGGGTGTGCTCAAGATGGGACGCTGGATGAGCTTCGTTCCCCATTCTGTCGTCACCGGATTTATTAATTCACTGGCCATTTTGGTGTTTATTGCGCAGCTTCGTTATTTTGACGGTCAATCCTGGCTTATGTATGCGATGGTCATCGGCACATTGATCATCATCTACACTATTCCTAAGTTTTTCAAAGCGGTTCCGTCACCGCTTATAGCGGTAGCTTTCATGACGATTGCGGCGATGCTCATGAACGGCAATTTGCAAACGGTAGGCGATTTGGCTACGATCGAACCCGCAGTGCCTTTCTTCCATATTCCAATGATCCCTTATACGTGGGAGACACTATGGATTATTTTGCCTACTGCTTTATCGCTGGCGATCGTCGGTTATTCTGAAACACTGCTTACACAAACTATTATTGATGAAATGACCGATACAAAGACGAGCAAGGATAAGGAAATGAGAGGGCAAGGCATCGCCAATACGGTAACAGGCTTTTTCGGCGGAATGGCAGGCTGCGCATTGATTGCGGAATCGGCGATTAATATTAAAGTAGGCGGCCGGGGAAGGCTTTCAACGCTTGTGGCGGCTTTGATGCTTCTGCTGCTCGTATTTATTTTGGATGATATTTTGAACATTATTCCAATTGCTGCATTAGTAGGCGTTATGATTATGGTTTGTATGGAAATTTTCGACTGGAAATATTTTGTGCAAATTCGAAGGAAGCCGGCAGCCCATACCTTTATTATGCTGCTGACAATTGCTATTGTAGTTGCAACTCATAATTTGGCAATCGGCGTATTGGTCGGCGTGATCGTCAGTGCGCTTCTGTATGCTTACCGCTCAGCCACACAATTGCAGGTATATAAGGACCAACATAAGGATGAGTTGATTTATCGCGTGCAGGGGCAGCTGTTTTTTGTATCCAGCGATGCTTTACTGGAGCGGATAGATTTTGCGGATGAATCCAGGAAAGTATGTCTGGATTTTGAAAAGGCGCATATTTGGGACCAAACAGCCAGGCAAACAATAAATAAAATCGTGCTTCGTCTAGAAGAAAAAGGAAAAAAAGTTCGATTATCAGGGCAATCATTTCATTAATTTTTACTCATTTGGTAATAAAAGGCTGACCTGCCGTAGATCAACTACAGCAGATCAGCCTTTTTTAAGTGACAGCGATGCAATTAAAGCGGGAACGGGAGGCTTAACTGTACGACGATGATCGCGGAGCCAACCCCAATTATACAGCCCATTGCAACGTCCGACGGATAATGAAGACCCAGGTAAATTCTTGACCAGGCAACGGATAAACCTAGCAGCGCCGCCAGCGGCCATACAAGCGGCCAAGCGGCACCACTGCCCAACACGAACGGAGTCAGCCAGGCAAATATCGCAGTCGTGTGTCCAGATGGGAAGGAAGGGTCTTTTAGCGGCTTGCTTACCGTATACACTTGCTCAAGCGCCTGATAAGGCCGAAGCCGTTTGAAGACCCGTTTAATTATAAATACAGGAAGATGGCTAAGCACAACGGCTGCGAAAGCATGCCATGCCGAAAGTCTCCAGCTGTCTTGGGCCAGCCAAGCTAAGAGCAATGAACTGGATAAAGTGAATGTCGCTCCGCCTGCATGTGTGATGAAATGCAGCCATCTATCGATGAATGGATTAGAGCTTCTACGATGAGCAACGGCAAATAAGCCTCGTTCTCCCGCTTGTATTCTAGCACTCCACTTGTTCATGCTCCGCTCATCTCCTTTAAGATGCATTTCCATAAAATAAAATTAATTTTTCTTTTGCGCAGAAAGGTGTTTCAATCTGCTGCTTCATGGTTATATTGTATCAAGCATTGGTTAGTTGAGTATAAACTTATTGTTAAAAAACATAGAAAAGAAGCACAATATTAAAGATTTATCATACTCCGCTATTTTTTTAGGATAATAGTGCTAAAAAAACAGGAAATGGTTGAGAATAAGACTGAGAAGAAGAAAATAGGGGTATGCATTTTGTTTTATAGCCATGCAAGCGTTTTTCTAACCAAAAAAAACAAAAACAAGTCAATTTCCAATTTTGACAAAGAAGTCGTTTGCGTGGAAAATTTGATCACAACTTCTTTTTGTGATGGAAATGTAAACAAGGGGAACAATAACAAAAATCTCTGTACAAAAAATTGCCGCCTCCTTCTTGAAGGAGTGATGATGCAAACAGAGAAAGGGTCTAGGGGGCAGAGCCATATGATTTTTTCAGTAATTTTTGTAGTGCTTCAAGTGTTACTCGTTTTTATTGCTGTATATCAGTTCGGCTTATCCATGTTTGGACTGATGAAAAACAAAAGCCGGAAAAAGCATGCTCCTAAAAAAACATTCGCTGTGCTCGTTGCAGCTCATAATGAAGAGCAGGTTATCGGCGCATTGATCGAAAATTTAAAAAAGCTTGATTATCCAAACAAACTGTACGATATCTTCGTTATCTGCGATAATTGTACAGACCGTACTGCTGAAATAACAAGAGAGCATGGCGTGAACGCTTGTGTGCGCACGAATGCGAATCAGCGCGGCAAAGGCTATGCAATTGAATGGATGCTTAAAGAATTGTGGAGCATGCCGAAGCAATATGATGCCGTTGTAATGTTTGATGCAGACAATTTGGTTGCACAGGATTTCTTGCGCCATATGAATGATGATTTATGTGAGGGCAAGCAAGTGATCCAAGGCTATTTGGATACGAAAAATCCTGAAGATTCATGGATTACAGCCGCATACGCCATAACGTACTGGTATTGCAACCGATTATGGCAGCTTTCCCGTAAGAACCTTAATATGAGCAATTTTTTGGGCGGTACGGGAATGTGCTTTGATTCCAAGCTGCTGAAGGAAATGGGTTGGGGCGCAACCAGTCTGGTAGAGGATTTGGAATTTTCCATGCGCTGCGTGCAGCGCGGCATCTATCCGGTCCTTAATTATGATGCCAAGGTTTACGATGAGAAGCCGGTGTCGCTTCGCGCGTCTGCCAAGCAGCGGCTTCGCTGGATGCAGGGTCATTTCAATGTAGCGCGGAATTATTTTTTTCCATTGCTCTGGGCAAGTATTAAAGAGCGGAATATTACGAAATTTGACGCAGCTATATATACGATTTCGGTATATAATACTTTACTTGGCTTCCTGCTGACAATTTGGCTGTGGATAGACATCGCCATTCCGGGGCCTAACGTCATTCAATCGATTTATGAGCATTTGCCATGGTGGCTCGTTGCAATTGCTGTAATAGCGACAGTGCTGCAGTTCCCGGTTGCTTTGAAGCTGGAGAGTGTCAAATCGAAAAGGATGTATGCCCATCTGCTGACGCTGCCGGTATTCCTGATAACATGGTGGCCGATTACGCTTTATGCCTTTTTCACCCAGAACAATAAAACGTGGAGCCACACACAGCATACCCGCGTTCTGCGAATTGAAGAGGTACAGAGCAAGTAATCTATAGCACCTGAATAAAATAAAGTAAAAGCATTGACAATCAATGTTGAACTGTGATACATTAATCCAGTACAACAGTTGAATAGGATATACGCACAAGCAGAAGCACCCGCTTCTCACCTTTCGGCTAAGCTGTCTGGTTAGCGATAATCGATCACAATATATGCTTTGCCATTTGAGCATCAAGCTTGGTTTGGCAGGAAGGCATAATAATTAACGGTTATTAAGCGCGGGTTCTTGTGAACTCGCGCTTTTTTGAATTCTAATGCTCTTGAGGAATGTTAGAATGGTCCAAGCAACCGCACGTCCTTGGCAATGGACGACAGGGACGTTCTTACTTGTTGCAAACATTAAGCCGTATAGGCTTGTTAAAAATATAGGAAAGTATAAGTTGTCACTTTATACCCGTTCCTATATTCATCGGTAAACGCGCCTCCTTCGTTCAAGCGAAGGAAGATGAGTCGTTTATCCTTGTATCGTAACTATTCTATTTGGAGGTGTCACACGATTAGCAGAGAACATCAAATCAATGATGAAATTCGAGCTAGAGAGGTACGTCTTGTAGGGGCAGAAGGGGAACAAATTGGGATTAAGCCGCTTCGCGAAGCACTTCAGCTGGCTGCTGATGCCAACCTGGATCTTGTAAACGTAGCTCCAACAGCTAAACCGCCGGTTTGTCGTATTATGGATTATGGCAAGTTCCGCTATGAACAGCAGAAGAAAGAAAAGGAAGCACGTAAAAACCAAAAGGTTGTTGACGTTAAGGAAGTTTGGTTCCGCGCGAATATCGAGGAGCATGACTATCAGACGAAATTCCGTAATGTAGTCAAGTTCCTTAATGAAGGCGATAAAGTAAAAGCTTCAGTGCGATTCCGCGGCCGCGAGATTACTCACGCAGCAATCGGTCAACGCATCTTGGAGCGTCTATCCAAAGAGGTTGCCGAAATATGCAATGTTGAGCGCGCTCCTAAGCTGGAAGGCCGGAGCATGATTATGATTTTGGCACCAAAAAACAGCAACTAATTTTTGAAGAATTTAAGGAGGATCACTGAGAGATGCCTAAGATGAAAACTCATAGCAGTCTGAAAGACCGCTTCAAAATTACCGGTACTGGTAAAGTGAAACGCTATAAAGCTTACAGAAACCACTTGCTTTCTCATAAGTCTGGCCGCCAAAAGCGTGTTCTTGCAACTCAGCCTTTGATGGCAGCTGGCGACGTTCGCCGCATTCAACAACAGCTATCTAACTTGAAATAATAATCAGTTAAGTAACATTAACCTACAGGAGGGTTCCTTTCATGGCAAGAGTTAAAGGCGGATTTGTCCGCACTCGTCGTCGTAATAGAATTTTAAAACTAGCTAAAGGCTACTTCGGTTCGAAGCATCGCCTGTTTAAAACAGCTAAAGAGCAAGTTAACAAATCTTTGATGTATGCATACCGCGATCGCCGCAACAAAAAGCGCGATTTCCGCAGACTTTGGATCGTTCGTATCAATGCGGCTGCCCGCATTAACGGATTGTCTTACAGCAAATTTATGCATGGCCTTCGCCTTGCAGGCGTTGAAGTTAACCGCAAAATCCTTGCTGATCTTGCCGTTAACGATATTAGCGCGTTCAACTCGCTAGCTAATGTTGCAAAAGAAAAAGTTAATGCCTAATTGCTAGGCTGTGATAAGGGCTGTCTGTTCGTTATTTTTGACGATTAGACAGCCCTTTTTATTGTTTCCTGCTGGTGCGCGGACAAACATACAAGCAAATGTCCCTTCCTGTACATACGTTGAAGAACAACGGAAAAGGAGGGATTATGCATGCGTAAGGTATCAAAAAAGCAGGTACGCAAATTGATTGGAAAATCCATCTACGCCGTGCGCCAAGACGGATCTGTCGTCCGAGGCAAGCTAATACGAATACAAGGTAACACAATGTATGTGGCTCCGATTAAAAAATCACGCGGCAAAACCGTACAGACGAAATTCATTTTTGCACTTGCGTTATTCAGTATTGTTGCGATTGGAGCATTGGCTTTCTCAGGCTGTGGTTGCGGAGGCTTTGGCTGTGGCGGCTTCGGCGGGGGCTGCTTTGGGGGACCCGGCTTTAAAGGCGGCTTCGGCGGATTTTGATTAAGTGGGAAGAACAGCGTGTTTAAAAATATAGAAAAGTATAAGTTTTCCCTTACACCTGTTCCTATACTTCATCGGTAAACGCGTCTCCTTCGTTCATGCGAAGGGCGGCGGAGCCGTTTATCCTTGTGACCAGCCTGTAAAAAAGCACGGCGTGCTATAAAAGTATTGACGGCATGGATGATTTTGAGCATTATGTATATAATAGAAATTAGAGCATGCAAAGCGCAAAGCAAAGCTTGACGAACGCTCTTTATCGGCATATAATGGTCTAAAGTATTACATTCTCTCTTGCTTATTAGCAAGTAGACAATAGTGAATCGGCAATGATGAGGACGAAGTGTTAAGGGCAATTTTGACCAGAGAGCGACTGGAGTAGCTGAAACCATCGCCAAAACCCCTTTTCTACGAGCTCACCTCGGAGCTGTTTCCCTGAAAAGCATCTCATGTCAAGTTATGCGTATTAGGGGAAATCGCAAGGCAAGCGTTAAAGTGCCATAGGTAGAACAATAATGTTTGTTCTAACCTGCTGAGGTTATTTGTCGAGAGATGAGTAACGAATTTGGGTGGTACCACGGAAGCATACCTTTCGTCCCTCATAGCTTTATTATTGAAGCTTGAGGGATGGAAGGTTTTTTTGTTTTTCTTTGAGAGGAGGATGACTGATGGCAACGCAAGATGTAACGCTAAAGTCGAAAGAAGAGTTAATTGAAAAAATGTCAAAGCCTGAAGTAATATCTGGATCGGAGATATTGCTGCGCAGTTTGCTGCTTGAAGGTGTGGATTGTGTATTTGGTTATCCTGGCGGTGCAGTATTGTACATCTACGATGCAATGCACGGTAATCCCGATTTCAATCACGTACTTACAAGACATGAGCAAGGCGCTATCCATGCGGCTGACGGCTATGCCCGCGCAAGCGGAAAGGTAGGCGTATGTATCGCTACATCTGGCCCAGGTGCAACAAATCTTGTAACGGGTATTGCGACGGCATATATGGATTCTGTACCAATGGTTATTATTACAGGGAATGTCATGTCGCATTTGATTGGATCCGATGCTTTCCAAGAAGCGGACATTACTGGCATTACGATGCCGATTACGAAGCACAGCTATCTGGTGCGCAAGGTAGAGGATCTGCCGCGCGTTATTCATGAAGCTTTCCATATTGCCAATACGGGCCGCAAAGGTCCGGTGCTTATCGATATTCCGAAGGATGTATCGGCGGCGAAAACGCTGTTCAAGCCTGTCAATGATGTTAACATCCGCGGTTATAATCCGACTGTATCGCCTAATAAGCTTCAGGTTGAAAAGCTCATTAAAGCGATTGAGCAATCTTCACGGCCACTCATCCTTGCAGGAGGCGGCGTTGTATATTCCGGCGCGCATGAGGAGCTGCTTGAGTTTGCTACAAAAACACAAATTCCAATTACAACGACCTTGCTCGGCTTGGGCGGCTTCCCGAGCGGCAACGATTTGTGGCTGGGCATGCCAGGCATGCACGGTACCTACACAGCGAATACATCTATACAAAAAGCAGATTTGCTAATCAACATCGGAGCTCGTTTTGATGACCGCGTAACAGGCAAGCTGTCCGGCTTTGCTCCGCTGGCCAAAATCGTTCACATCGATATTGATCCTGCGGAAATCGGCAAAAACGTGCCAACAGACATTCCTATTGTCGGCGATGTTAAGACGGTGCTGCAGCAAGTTAATAAATTGGCTAAGCGCGCTGACCTGGCTGATGAGTGGAGAGAGCAGATTCAAATTTCCAAAGCGCAGTATCCATTCAGCTATATTGATTCCGAAGATGAGCTTAAACCGCAATGGGTAGTGGAGATGATCCATGATACAACTGGCGGTGACGCTATCGTAACGACAGATGTCGGTCAGCATCAAATGTGGGCGGCTCAATATTACAAGTTCAATAAGCCGCGCTCCTGGGTAACCTCGGGCGGACTTGGCACAATGGGCTTTGGCTTCCCGTCAGCGATCGGCGCACAAATGGCTAATCCGGATCGTGTAGTCGTTTCTATTAATGGTGACGGCGGTATGCAAATGTGCGCGCAGGAGCTCGCGATTTGCGCGATTAACAATATTCCGGTTAAAGTCGTTATTTTGAACAATCAGGTGCTAGGCATGGTTCGTCAATGGCAGGAGTTGATCCATGAAAATCGCTTCAGTCATATTGACCTTGCCGGAAGCCCGGATTTTGTCAAGCTTGCTGAAGCCTACGGCGTTAAAGGCTTCCGTGCTACCAACAAAGAGGAAGCAAGAACGGCTTGGGAAGAAGCGCTTCGCCATTCGGGGCCGGCGGTAGTTGAATTCGTAGTCCGCAGAGACGAGAACGTATATCCAATGGTTGCCCAAGGCAGCACAATAGACCAAATGATCATGGGGGATGCGGAATGAAGAAAAATACGATCGCAGTCATTGTCAATGATCAGCCGGGCGTATTGCAGCGTGTAGCTGGCTTGTTCGGACGCCGCGGCTTCAATATCGAGAGCATTACTGTGGGCGCCAGCGAAGAGCCTGGCTTGTCGCGCATGGTCATCGTTACAGAAGGAGATGACCATACGCTTGAGCAAGTTACGAAGCAGCTGTACAAGCTTATAGATGTTATAAAGGTAATCGATTTGAGCGCTAATCCAATGGTTGCGCGCGAGCTGGCACTTATTAAAGTAAGTGCCGAGCCTGCGGCAAGACCTGAAATATTAGGAGTGGTGGAAACTTTCCGCGCAGCGGTAGTTGATATCGGCACTAACTCGCTTATGGTTCAAGTCGTCGGCGATACAAGTAAAATTGACGCGATGATTGAGCTGCTGCAGCCATATGGTATCCGTGAGCTTTCACGTACAGGCGTAACGGCATTGATCCGCGGCAATGCGAGATAAAATCGCCGCTGCAATTAATAGAAGTGAAATTTTATTATAAGCAAGCTATAATGTTCTATATCCCGCTTTGAGCGGGTATTCAAGAGGAAGATCAAGCGATGGTCCTTTTGAACACCCGCTCAAAAGGGTTAAATTAAAGGAGGAAATTATTATTATGTCAGCTACATTGTATTATGAAAAAGACGCAGATCTAGGCGTACTTCAAGGTAAAACTATTGCAGTAATCGGTTATGGAAGCCAAGGCCACGCGCAAGCGCAAAACCTTCGCGATAGCGGCGTAAAAGTTGTTATCGGCCTTCGTCCGGGCAAATCAGCAGAAGTTGCTAAAAAAGACGGTTTTGAAGTGCTTTCCGTTGGTGAGGCTACCAAGCTTGCTGATATCATTCAAATTTTACTTCCAGATGAAACTCAAGCAAAAGTATATGCTGAAGAAATTGCTCCTAACATGAAAAAAGGCGCAGCTCTTATGTTCTCTCATGGTTTCAACGTTCACTTCGGCCAAATCGTTGCTGATGCTGAAACTGACGTATTCCTTGTAGCACCTAAGTCCCCTGGACATATGGTTCGCCGCACATACGAAGAAGGATTCGGTGTTCCTGGACTAATTGCTATCCATCAAGATGCTAGCGGCAAAGCAAAAGAAATCGGTCTTGCTTATGCAAAAGGCATCGGCTGTACTCGTGCGGGCGTTATCGAAACTTCCTTCAAGGAAGAAACAGAAACTGACTTGTTCGGTGAGCAGGCTGTACTTTGCGGCGGTGCTTCTGCGCTAGTTAAAGCTGGTTTTGAAACTCTAGTAGAAGCTGGCTACGCTCCTGAAATGGCTTACTTCGAGTGCTTGCATGAGCTTAAGCTGATCGTTGACCTTATGTATGAAGGCGGACTTGCGACAATGCGTGATTCCATCTCCAATACAGCTGAGTACGGCGACTATGTAACTGGTCCTCGTATCGTTACTGAAGAAACTAAAAAAGAAATGAAGCGCGTATTGGAAGATATCCAAGCTGGCCGTTTTGCTCGCGACTTCATCTTGGAAAATCAATCGGGCCGTGCTATGCTTACAGCTACTCGCCGTAACGAAGCAGCTCACCCAATCGAGCAAACTGGTAAACAGCTTCGCGAATTGATGCATTGGATCAAGAAGTAATAAGCTGCTCGTTCCTGCTTGTTTAAGCGGATGCAATAGATCAAAAAAGACAGCGCACGAGGGCATTGGTCCGAGTGTGCTGCCTTTACTTTAGGGCAATTATTCAGCGGCAGCTTTATAGGCTAAGGCTATAGTCTAAATAGTTTTTATATCTTTGTAATCCTACTAGATTTATGGTACAAATGATATTAGATGCAGAATGAAACCAAGGAGTGTTTACACATATGTCAGAAGTGAAAAAAATCGCCGTTCTAGGCGGAGATGGTATCGGTCCAGAAGTAGTCGGTGAAGCTTTAAAAGTAATGAAAAAAGCAGAAGAGCTCTTCGGCTATCAATTTGAGACTGAGCATGGCTTGTTCGGCGGTATCGCCATCGATGAGAAAGGCACGCCGCTTCCGCAGGAAACGCTGGAGCTGTGCAAAGGCGCAGACGCTGTATTGCTTGGCGCAGTAGGCGGACCAAAATGGGACAACAACTCCAAGGAGCTTCGTCCTGAAACAGGTCTTCTAGGCATCCGCAAGGAGCTGGGCCTATTCTCCAATATTCGTCCAGCTACTGTATTCGATTGCTTGAAGGAAGCTTCCACTCTTAAACCAGAGGTGCTGGAAGGCACAGACTTGATCGTTGTTCGCGAGCTTACTGGCGGTATTTACTTCGGCGAGAAGTTCCGCCGCGAGGGTGCTCACGGAGAGGAAGCTGTTGATACTTGCGTATACAACGTGAAAGAAGTTGAGCGTATCGTACGCCAAGCTTTCGATATTGCAATGACACGCGGCAAGCGTCTTGCTTCTGTAGATAAAGCTAACGTGCTTGAAACATCCCGCCTATGGCGCGAAGTCGTTGTGCGTGTTGCTGCTGAATATCCGGAAGTTGAACTGGAGCATGTGCTTGTGGACAACTGCGCAATGCAATTGCTGCGCCGTCCGTCCAGCTTCGATGTTATCGTAACTGAAAACATGTTTGGAGATATTTTGAGTGATGAAGCAGCAATGCTTACTGGTTCAATCGGCATGCTATCATCAGCATCTCTAGGCGAAGGAAGCTTTGGCTTGTATGAGCCAGTGCATGGTTCCGCTCCCGACATCGCTGGGAAAGGCATTTCCAACCCAATCGCTACTGTCCTTTCCGTAGCGTTAATGTTCAGACTGACATTTGGCTACCACGATGCAGCTCAGGCTATTGAGGATGCAGTCAAAGAAGTGCTTGACGCAGGCCACCGTACTACGGACATTGCCGTTGATAAGAGCAAAGCGATCAGCACGACCGCTATGGGGGATTTGATCGTAGCAGCAATGAAGAAATAATCGTTGAAGCGAACTTTTACAAATATAACTAATATAGAGGAAACGTATTTTTGGCTTAGCCAAGGGTACGTTTTTTTTTCAATTATTATCTTTGTCTAATTAAGCATTGTCATTATTCAGCAAGCTGATTTTTGTTCTATTAAGGAATGTGCGGCAGTCAAAACGAATATGATGGAATAAACAACACGGGGGAGGCTATTCGATGAGCTTTTGCTGCGGTGCTAGCATGCTTGGCACAAGAGGGACATTAAAGCATCTTCAAACGCATATTCATCATGTTCCTGTATTGTTTTGTCCAGTTTGCCAACGGGTCGACATCCATTATTTGGCGAAAGGGGACTACGAGCTTTTGGCGGATTTTGCGCAAGGCGACGGGGCCGTTGAAGTGGATTTTAACGATTATATAGAACAATCGCAGGAAGAGCTGCTGGAAAACTGTGTGAATCATGAAGATGAAGATGCAATGGAGGTTGTTCGAAGTCAAATCGATATGGCGCTGGATCTGCTCCAGTTTGCGTATCAGATTGAGGACAGCAGCTGGCAGTACATGCTTAAGAGAAGGCTGCGGGCATTGAATGCGAGAAGGAATAAGCTGCTGCAGAAACACTAAAGGCATAAAAAGTTAATCCTGTTAAAGGATTGACTTTTTTTGCGCTTTTATGCTCTAGGTAAATAATCATATAGCTGCACTATAGATGAAGAAGCTTGTCGAAAAGATAAGTCCTATAAGCAAGAAGTGATAAATTAATAGTAAAGTAGCGAAAATATTAATTAAATAGATGGCGAAAGGACTAAAATTATATTATTTTTTAGCGAAAATTGTCATTTAACGCCTAATAAATGTATAAAAGAAATTGTTTCTATTCGACATTATCTCCGATTGACATACTTTGTAAATGAACTCTATCATAATATGTAGATGCTACTATTGTCCATAAGCGCGAACATTGCCGGGGAGGAGAGGTTGATGCAGATCGTAAGAAAGCGTTATTTCCCGGCGTTAGCCGAGTATATCCGCTATGGAAAGGAAACGTCGTTAATCCAGGCCAATGAAATAGGCAGGCAGCTGCGAGGCATAAATCCGGAACAAATATTATCTGTGCATGAGGATTGCCTTCAGACTTTGGCTGTTAATGTTGATTCCAAGGAAATCGTAGAACTGTACAATCGATCATTTGTTTTTTTGACAGAGTTGATGGAGACATCTCATTCGGCAAGCGAGAGCGGAGAAAATTACGAGCTTGCAGGGGAGGTGGACGCGGCGTCAGATGTGAGATTTAATGAAATGAGAGAATTATTGTTTCGTTCAAATCAATCTACTGAGAAAGTGAAAAACAAATATGAAAATGTTCTGCAGCATATGGATAGTGGGATAGCTCTATTTGATAGTGACGGCATCCTATCATTTATTAATGTTCAAATGGCCAGACATTTGGACATTCCAAGAAAGACGCTGATCGGCTGTTCGATCAAGGAAATCTTATTACATAAGAGTTTGGCTTTGTCGGCAAAGAGGGCGATATTACGCATTTATCGTGAGATGATGGTAAAGAAAAACCGGTACTATGAGTTCCAGTATAATGATGGGAAGCATCTGCTTGCCACAATTACGTATGGAGAGCAGCTCGATGGCGGCTTTTTAATTAGCGTCAAGGATGTATCGGAATTCAGACAAATTGAGCAAAGTGCTTTTCAAAATGAAAAGCTCGCCATGCTCGGAAAAATTTCTGCTGCGATTGCCCATGAAATACGCAATCCTCTTACTAGCATTCGAGGATTTATTCAGCTGCTTCGCCCCTATCTGCTGGAGATAGGCAAGGAAGAATATGCTAGAATTATTTTAACAGAGATTGACCGGGCTAATGATATTATTAACGAGTTTTTGAATTCCTCCAAGCCGTCTGCCCCTATGAAGCAAAAAACTTCGATTGAGAGCCTTCTAAGAGATGTTACTATATTGATTGAAAGTGAAGCGCTCTTGCAAAACTGTGAGATTTCAATTGATCAATTTGCTACTGGCTTATATGTGTCTATTGATGTGAAGCAGCTTAAGCAGGTCATCCTAAACATGATCAAAAACTCGCTTGACGCTGTAAACAGCGAGCAAAGCGGGCGCCGCGGAAAAATTAATATTTATGTCAACAGTGATGGGAAATATGTTGAAATTGCAATTAAAGATAATGGCTACGGAATGGATAAATTAACGATGAGCAAGCTGTTTGATCCGTTTTTTACAACAAAGCAAACAGGTACTGGGTTAGGGCTTTCAGTAAGCTATCGCATTATTCGCAATCATGGCGGAAATATCCGAGTGAATAGCACGGAAGGAGTAGGAACAGAATTTACAATTTATTTGCCATTACATACGTAAAGGATTAAAATTTAGTCGGGGTAATTTCCTCGACTATTATTTTTATAATGAGAATGCATTAGCTTTTTTCAAACATACTTTGTAATGAATAGGTTTGTGATGGAATGGAATGAAGGCCATGCTAGTGTGAAAATGTTTGGAGAGGATGAAAAAAATGAGTATAGAAATTATGCTGAGAAGCGATGAGCAAGAGCTGCAATATGATGCTGTTATCAGATTTGTCGATGTACAGGAGCTGGATGCCAGATCTGAAATTGTAGCAAGCCAGTTGGATGATGTGCTCAGAGAGAGCTATGCGAATAAACAATTTGAAGGCAAAACAGAGCAAATTATGTCTTTGCCAACGCTTGGCCTGCTGCCTGTAAAGCATGTCGTATATGCTGGAGTTGATCAAGAGGAAGGCGGGGACAGCTGGAGAAAATCTGCAGCGGCAGCAGCGAGGGCGCTTAAAAACATAAAAGCGAAGCGTGTCAAGGTCGTATTGCATGATAATCTTTTTTCCGCGGATGCTACGGCTGAAAGCAGCAGCAATGTAACTCAGGCTGTAACGGAAGGGATTATTTTGGCCTTGCATACGAGACAGCCGATTAAAAAATCGCCGGAGGATCGTTACATGCTGGAGACAGTCGTGCTTTCTCCCGAATGGGAGTCGGAGAACGACCCGACCTGGTATCATAAGCTGCGCCTCGATGCAGCTGTTGCAAGAGGGCAGATTATTGCTGAGGCGGTAGCGTATGCGCGGGATATTACGAATTTGCCAGGCAATCAGCTTACGCCTGAGCAGCTTGCGCTGGAAGCGGAAAAAATTGCGCAGGAGCATGAGCTTGATATTGAAGTGATAGACGAATGGGGAGCGGCAGAGCAGGGAATGGGCGGCTTGCTCGGCGTTGGCCAGGGCAGCATCCATCCGCCTCGCATGATTGTGCTTCACTATAACGGCGATCCTAACAGCGAGGAAGTATGGGGGTTGGTCGGCAAGGGCATTACCTTTGATACCGGCGGCATATCGTTAAAAACGGCCTCTGGCATGGAAGAGATGATTTCCGATATGGGGGGCGCCGCCGCAGTTCTAGGTGCAATTAAAGCAATCGCCAGGCTTCAATTTCCTGTCAATGCCGTTGTTGTTATTCCGGCCGCCGAAAATATGCCGTCCGACCGGGCGCTTAAGCCGGGCGATGTGCTGCGTACGTTAAGCGGCTATACGGTGGAGGTTGTGAATACAGATGCGGAAGGCAGGCTCGTGCTGGCAGACGGACTGACAGTGGCCATTCAGCGCGGCGCAACCCGGCTTGTTGACGTTGCGACATTAACCGGAGCAGTAATGGTTGCCCTCGGCTATGAAGCGACTGGCGCAGTTACAAATGACGAACAATTTTTGGTAGACGTCATTTCCGCTTCCAAACGTTCAGGAGAGCGTGTGTGGCCGCTGCCAGCCTACCCGGAGTATAAGAAATTAATAAAAAGCGATGCTGCGGATTTGAAAAATAGCGGAGGAAGATATGCCGGCACCATTACGGGCGGCTTGTTCATTGGGCATTTTGCTGAAAATCTGCCGTGGGTGCATCTCGATATTGGCGGCACTGCCTGGCTTGAAACGGCGCGCGGCTGGGAGCCGAAGGGAGCTACCGGCGTAATGGTGCGTACGCTCGTTGAGCTGCTGGCAAAGATTTGATCTCGATCTTGACGACCGAAGCGCTGATTTATTGTGCCCCAGCACGTATTTTGCTTAAATTACAAGAACAAAACTGGGAAGTATAATGTATAATCGCATCATTATTGGATTGGCAATGAATCTGAGCAAACTTATTGATGGAGGAAACGCAGCCCAAATAAGCATTGGCGTATTTCGCAAAATAAAGGGTGTTTCAATGTTTGGGAATTGTAACGAATGCCAGCAGCGCTATTATGCCAAAAAAGCATGTTTTAAATTTGTAACGAATCACAGCGTACTTATTCGCTATAAAACGCTGCCCATATGAGCATTTGTTCACAGATAGCGTCTCTACGATGCGTCAGAATTTCAAAAGGGACATTTTATGTGAAATAGTGTATTCAGGATTCGTTACAAAATGAACGGTTTACCGAGCTCCGCTCCAGGACTGTTATTCTTTGCAACCTTTAACGACAAGCTCAATAACATCATATAGATTTGCATCCGTTTAAAAGCCCTTCAGCCGAAGGGCTTTTTTAAATTAAGTTTTTTCTATAAACTTCTTCTTATCATTTATCGTAAACGCACCCTGTCCAAAGGACGGCGAAGCCGTTCATCCTTAGGTCAAAACTGCTACTTCTATGCGAAAAAGAGAATGGAAAAAGGGTGCTCCCAGTTATGAAAACAAAGAAAGTTGTCGATGCTAGCAAAAGGCTAAAACGTTATCATGTACATAAAATGGAAATGATATTGAAAAAATTGAAAAACGGATCGATTTTCGGCATTTATGAGATGGAATAAGGGGATTTTGCAGCTGATTGATGCTAGAAAGTGATGAAACCGATGCCAATAAGAGTATGGAAGCAAGCATCGTATTGTACTACAATAAAGAGAGATTATGCAATATCATTATGCATGATTTAATTATGAAATATTTATGAAGTATTTCATAGTGTTTTGGCGAAGATGCATGATTTTATTCGTCAAAGAAAATAATAGGATGGTTAAGAACAGAGAGGGTGGAATTTTCTGCAATGAGCTTCAATGAAGAGCGCAATCATTCGCCTTGGAAAAACTACTATGGTCCCAATCTTGGTTATGTGCAGGAGCAGTATGAGCTTTACCTGACCGATCCGTCTGCTGTTGAAGCATCGGTTCGAGAACTATTTGAGCTTTGGGGAGCACCGCCATCCATTACGTCTGCTGCTAAAGGCGCTGCTTCAAGCACGTCGGCACAGAACGCAAATCAAGCGGCAGCATCAGCTCCTTCAGTGAGCGGATCGCTAGACGCGAATATGTTGAAGAAGGTCGTTGCCGCACATCAGCTTATGCTGAACATACGCAGGTACGGCCATTTAGCTGCGGACATTAATCCGCTCGAGCTAAGCCCAACTGCGGATACCGGTTTGCTTGAACCTGAAACATTCGGTCTTACAGAAGAAGACTTGAGAGCAATGCCGGCATCTCTTATTTGGGATAACGCTCCAAGCGACTTGAATAATGGATGGGACGCGATAAAGCGTCTGAGAAAAATTTATACACGCTCAGCAGCCTATGAGTTTACTCATATTCATGATGAGCAAGAACGTACATGGCTTCATAAACAAGCGGAATCTGCGACATTCCCGGCTCCGCTTACGAATAGAGAAAGAGAAGCATTGCTTGAGCGCTTAATGCAAGTTGAGCAGTTCGAAAGCTTCATTCATCGCACCTTTGTTGGTCAAAAGCGATTCTCCATAGAAGGGGTCGACATGCTTGTCCCGGTTCTTGACGAGATCGTTCGCGCAGTTGCCCATGATGGCGCGCACCATATTCTGATCGGCATGGCTCACCGCGGACGCCTCAACGTGCTGACGCATGTTTTGGGCAAGCCGTATGAAAAAATATTTTCTGAATTCCATCATTCTCCTAACAAGGAGCTTGGGCCGTCCGAAGGCTCGATGGGCATTAACTACGGCTGGACTGGCGACGTGAAGTACCATCTTGGTGCTGACCGCGCTGTAAAAGAAGGCGAGACCGTTCGTACAAACGTTATTCTTGCTAATAATCCTAGCCATCTTGAATTTGTTAATCCGGTTGTTGAAGGCTTTACAAGAGCAGCGCAAGAGGATAGATCCTCTGCAGGCTTCCCGGTTCAGGATCCTAACGGCGCAGTAACGATCTGCGTGCATGGTGATGCTGCATTTATCGGTGAAGGCATCGTTGCCGAAACATTGAACTTCAACAAGCTGAACGGCTACCGCAATGGCGGAACGCTGCATATTATTGCTAATAACCGCCTAGGCTTTACAACTAACAGTGAAGATTCGCGTTCCACACACTATGCTTCTGACTTGGCTAAAGGCTTTGATATTCCGATTGTCCACGTTAACGCAGACGATCCGGAAGCATGTCTTGCTGCTGTCCGTTTGGCATGCGAATATCGCATTCGCTACAACAAGGGCTTCGTTATTGATTTGGTAGGCTATCGCAGATATGGCCATAATGAAATGGACGATCCGGATGTAACGCAGCCGCTAATGTATTCTAAAGTGCGTAATCATCCTACGGTGGCTACAATATACGGCGATAAGCTGTTAGCTCATAAGGCGCTGACAGAGGTTCAAGTGGAGCAGCTGCGCCAGCGTACTGCAGCTACATTGCAGGGAGCTTACGACAGCTTGAAGTCCAACGAAGGCAAGGCTGTGCCGCATCATGGCGAGGATGCAAGCTTCATCGTATCCGAGGATGTATCGACAGCAGTGCCGCTTGAGACGCTTCGCGAGCTGAATTTGGAGCTGCTTAATCGTCCGGAAGGCTTCACTGAATATCCGAAGCTGAAGCGTATTTTGCAGCGCAGAGCTTCTGCGCTTAACGACGGCGAAAAAGTAGAATGGGCGCATGCTGAAGCATTGGCCTTCGCATCGATTCTTGCGGATGGAACTCCGATTAGACTTAGCGGTCAGGATTCCGAACGAGGTACATTTGCTCATCGTCATGTTATGCTTAATGACTCCGTCAATGGCAAGAAATTTTCGCCAATGCATATACTGCCTCAAGCGAAAGCTTCGTTTGCTGTATACAACAGCCCGCTTTCAGAAACTGCGGTGCTTGGCTTTGAATATGGATACAATATTTTTGCGCCAGAAACTTTTGTAATCTGGGAAGCGCAATATGGTGATTTTGCGAACGTTGCACAAGTAATTTTCGACCAGTTTATCTCTGCTGGCCGTGCAAAATGGTCGCAAAAATCAGGTATTGTCGTCTTGCTTCCGCACGGCTACGAAGGCCAAGGGCCTGAGCACTCCAGCGCGCGTCTAGAGCGTTTCTTGCAGCTGTCAGCTGACAATAACTGGACAGTAGCGAACTTGACTACTGCTGCGCAATATTTCCATTTGCTGCGCAAGCAAGCCGCTATGCTTAAGAGCGAGAACGTTCGTCCGCTTGTACTTATGGCTCCAAAGAGCTTGATCCGCAACCCGCGCGTTGCTTCGCACGGCGTTGAGTTTAGTGAAGGCAGCTTCAAGCCGGTATTGCCGCAATTCAGCTTGACTGAATCGAAGGCTGCAAAAGATAAAGTAAAACGCCTGCTGCTTGGCACAGGTAAGATTACAGTTGATATTGACGAAGCGCTCGCTTCGCGCAGTGATGAGGATTTTGGCTGGCTGCGTGTAGCGCATGTTGAGCAATTATATCCGCTCCCGCATGCTGAACTCGATCGTATTATTAAGCAGTTTCCGAAGCTTGAAGAAATCGTTTGGGTACAGGAAGAGCCTAAAAATATGGGTTCATGGAGCTATATGGAGCCTCGTCTTCGCGCGCTTGTATCTGAGAAAATCCCGGTTCGCTATATCGGCCGTCCGGATCGTTCAAGTACAGCAAGCGGCCATCAAGAGGTTCATGCAGTAGAACAGCAGACGATTATTTCTTCCGCTTTGAATGGCCAGCCATTCGAATCGAATTTGGTTAGGGGGTAGACAGACATGGCAGATATTATTGTTCCAGAATTAGGTGAATCGATCTCGGAAGGCACGATTACAAAATGGTTTGTCAAAGAAGGCGATACCGTTAATCAAGGTGATGTGCTTCTTGAGCTTGAAACAGATAAAGTAAATATTGAAATCAGTGCTGACAGCAGCGGCGTTGTTGCCAGCATTGCTAAGCAAGACGGAGATGTTGTGCTTGTAGGTGAAGCAATCGGTACAATTGGTGCTGGTTCAGGTGCTGCTGCGCCTGCAACTCCAGCACCGGCGGCGGCACCGGCTTCAGCAGCTGAAACTGCAGCTCCGGCGGCAGTATCGGCCCCTGCAGCAGCACCAGTTGCTGCGCCTGTACAATCAACAGCAGCATCCGTTAATGCTACGCCAGCTGCCCGCAAGCTTGCTCGCGAGCAAGGCATTGATTTGAACCAGGTGCAAGGCAAGGATCAAATCGGCAGAATTTATCCGGATGATGTTCGTACACATGGTGTACAAGCACCGGCACCAGCGGCTTCAGCTTCTGCGCCTGCAGCTCCAGCAGCAGCTAGCGCAAGCAACGACGCCAAGCCAGTAGAGCGCAAGCGCATGTCGCGCCGCCGTGCAACAATTGCTAACCGACTAGTTGAGGCTCAGCGTACAGCAGCTATGCTTACTACTTTTAATGAAGTAGATATGACAGCTATTCTAGACCTGCGCAAGCGTCGCAAGCAAGCTTTCTTTGAAAAGAACGATGTAAATCTAGGATTTATGTCCTTCTTTACTAAAGCTGTAGTTGGTGCTTTGAAGCAGTTCCCACTTCTTAATGCAGAGATTGACGGAGAAGATATCGTAGTGAAGAAATTCTATGATATTGGTATTGCAGTATCTGCGAAGGAAGGCTTGGTTGTTCCAGTAGTACGTGATGCAGATCGTCTTGGATTTGCTGATATCGAACGTTCTATTGGAGAGCTTGCGAAGAAGGCTCGTGCTAATACGCTTGCACTAAGCGATTTGCAAGGCGGCAGCTTCACAATTACTAACGGTGGTGTATTTGGCTCATTGCTATCCACACCAATCCTGAACACTCCACAAGTGGGTATTCTGGGCATGCACAAAATTCAAGTTCGCCCTGTCGCTATTGATGATGAGCGTATGGAAAATCGTCCGATGATGTATATCGCATTGTCCTACGACCATCGTATCGTTGATGGCAGCGAAGCAGTTCGCTTCCTGGTAGCTGTGAAGGAAATGCTCGAGGATCCTGAGCAATTGCTTCTTCAAGGCTAATAAATAAATTTTAAAAGGACTGTCCGCATCATGGAGATGATGCAGACAGTCCTTTTTTAAATATAGGAAAGTATAAGTTTTCACCTTATACCTGTTCCTATATTTCAACGGTAAACGCGCCTCCTTCGTTTTAGCGAAGGGCGGCGGAGCTGTTTATCCTTGGTAATAATAAAGTATAACGCTCAGAACATTTACGGATCCGGCTAATTATGGCGTATGATGTCCAGGAAATGACTCAAATATGGCACGCTCTGCCGGCAAGGATTTGTTGGACGAGCGTACGCGTTTGTTCTCCTTGCGATACTGTTCAGGCGTTTTATTCGTATGCTGCTTGAACGCCCTGCTGAAGTGGGATGGATGCTTAAAGCCGACCTCATAGCCGATATCTGTGATCGGCATATCGTCTTCAATTAGCATCAGCTTGGCTTCATATATTCTGCGCTGCATTAAAAAATAAAAAATAGTCATTCCGGTAATTTCTTTAAATGTTTTGGCCAAATAGTACTTGCTCAGGTGAAGCTCAGACTGAATAAGCTCTAGAGTAAGCTCCTCTTGAAAGTTTTGCTCGATATAAGAAATAATGCGCTGCACATGCTCTTCGCGTGCTGAAGGGAATTCTGGAATATCCTGCAGGGGCTTTTGGCAGAGCTCATGAATAACAATCATCAAATCGAGCATTTGAGCTTGAAAGCGCTGCAAGGAATAATCGGTCTGCTCTTTATACAGCTTCAGCATACTGAGTAAGCGGGCTTCCATAGCAAGCTTCTCTTCACCACGCAGTTGCAAGCGTACATTATGAAGCTTTCGGAAAGGAATTAATAAATCTGGCGTATAAGACGGCTGAATAAATTTTTTGAAATAGTAGGGATCAAAATGAATCGTTGTACGATGATAGGCGGTATCCGGATCGACATGCGCTTTGTGCATCGTCATGCCATGCAATAGAAAAAGATCGCCTGGCTCCAGCACGTAAATACGATCATTAATAATATAATTCGCTTTACCGCCATGAAAGTAATAGATTTCATATTGAGAGTGAGTATGATAGTGCAAAACTGGATTATAATTCACAGAGCTTCCCATCGTAAAAGGAAAATGAGTCAATGAGTTAGACACCAAGATTCAGCCCCCCGTCTAAGTAGTTTAATTATACATCAACCAGAGTTAAATAAAAGAGATTATTAGAAAACGCCAATGAAGTTGAGTCCGCTTACACGTGATACGATAAACGTATACATTGTAAAATTATCGTGCTTAAAAGGAGAGATTGAAGCATGCAGAACGTTCGACTAGGCATCATTGGCGTTGGCAATATGGGCAAAGGACATATTAAATATTTGATAAAAGGCGAGGTATCCGGTGTAACTCTAGCAGCTGTCTGCGATGCCATTCCTGAAAATTTGAAGTGGGCCGAGCAAGAACTGGGCGAAGCAGTACTCAGATATACAGATCCTTATGAAATGATGGACAGCAAGGAAATTGATGCTGTGCTTATAGCAACACCTCATTATTCGCATCCGGAGCTGAGTATTGCTTGCTTTGAGCGCGGGTTGCATGTGCTGTGCGAAAAGCCTGCTGGCGTGTATACGAAGCAGGTGCGGGAAATGAATGAAGCTTGGGAGAAATCAAATGTAGTGTTCAGCATGATGTACAATCAGCGTACAAATCCTCTTTACCGCAAGCTAAAAGATATAATCGACAGCGGCGAGCTGGGTGAAATTAAGCGCACAAACTGGATTATTACGAACTGGTACAGATCGCAAAGCTATTATGATTCAGGAAGCTGGCGCGCAACCTGGGCCGGAGAAGGCGGCGGCGTGCTTCTCAATCAAGACCCGCATCAGCTTGATCTATGGCAATGGACGATCGGAATGATGCCTACTAGAGTAAGAGCCTTCTGTTATTTTGGCAAGCATCGCAATATCGAAGTAGAAGACGATGTTACCGCTTTTGTTGAGTACGAAAATGGCGCTACTGGCGTATTTGTTACAACGACTGGCGAAGCACCGGGCACGAACCGTTTTGAAATTTCTGGCGACCGAGGCAAAATTGTAATTGAAAACAACCAGCTTACATTCTGGCGCTTGCGTGAGCCTGAATCTGAATTCAATAAGCGATTTACTGGCAGCTTTGGAAGTCCGGAATGCTGGAAATGCGAGGTGCCGGTAGAAGGTGTAAATCCTGATCATAAAGGGATTACTCAAAACTTTGTTAATGCGATTTTGCATGGCGAGGCTTTAATTGCCCCTGGTGCAGAAGGTATAAAAGGGCTAATGATTTCCAATGCGATGCTGCTGTCGACATGGACAGACGGATGGGTGGATATGCCGATAGACGAGGAGCTTTATTACGACTATTTGCAGCAAAAAATAGCAGAATCCTCTAAAAAGAAAAAGGAGGCTATGGTATGAGCAAGGCGGATGGTATGAACTATGCACCGGAAGGGGCGGCTCGTAAAGTCGTTGAGCCAGGACAATTCAAGTTTGCAGCAATGCGGCTTGATCATGGCCATATCTATGGCATGAGCAATGGGCTTATTGAAGCCGGTGCTGAATTGAAGTGGGTTTATGATGCTGATCCGTCGAAGGTGGAAGCATTCAAGGCGAGATACCCGCAGGTAACGGTTGCTGAATCTGAGGAGCAGATTTTGCAGGATGACGAAATTCAGCTTGTTGCTGCTGCTGCTGTAACGAGCCAGCGCGGTCCGCTAGGCGTTAAAGTGATGAGAAGCGGCAAGCATTATTTTACAGATAAAGCACCTTTCACAACACTCGAGCAGCTCGAGGAAGCAAAAGCGGCTTATGCGGAAACCGGCAAGCGCTACATGGTTTACTACAGTGAACGGCTTCATGTAGAAAGCGCAGTATATGCGGGCAAGCTTATTGAGCAGGGCGTCATCGGGAGAGTTGTTCAAGTAATTGGCCTTGGTCCGCATCGGCTTAACGCTCCATCGCGCCCGGAGTGGTTTTTCGAGAAGGAAAAGTATGGCGGTATTTTATGCGATATCGGCTCGCACCAGCTGGAACAGTTCCTTACCTTTACGGGCAATACAGACGCTGTTATTACTGGCAGCAAAGTCGCTAACTATAATAATAAGCAGTATCCTGAGCTCGAGGATTTCGGAGATATAACAGTTGTGGGCAATAATGGAGCTACCGGCTATTTTCGCGTAGATTGGCTGACGCCAAACGGGCTTGGCACATGGGGCGATGGCCGCACCATTATTATGGGGACAGACGGTTATATCGAGCTTCGCAAGTATATTGATGTTGGCCGTGAGCAGCAAGGTGATCAGCTGTATCTTGTTACACATGAGGGCGAGCAGCATATCAGTCTGAGCGGTAAAGTGGGCTATCCATTCTTCGGTGAGATGATTCTGGATTTGATAAACGGTACGGACCATGCTATGACCCAGGAGCATGCGTTCAAGGCGGCTGAATTATCTCTAATTGCTCAAAAGCAAGCTGTACGTATAGAAGGCTAATATCTCTCAAGAGGAAGAGTTGACGGTGGATGCCGTTAGCTCTTTTTTTCCGCTCTGGCAAACCCTGATTTATGGAATGGGCACACATGCGATATAGCTGCATTTCTTGTACTTAGTTTTAATAAATTTTGCTTTTTTGTGAATCTAAGGGGAAAAACTACATCTAGTTTGGCACAATTCGTGAAATATAGGGTAATTCAGCGAAACTAGATACATGAAATCCATTTAGAATCGTTTGTTCAGCGAAAAAAGAGAATCTAGATGTACAAAATGTACTTAGTTAGATACAGAAGCGGTCGGCGCCTATTTTAGTTGGCACATTTCGCGACGATAAAAAGGGTTTTTCAGCAGCCCGAAATGCTGCATTTGGATTTAAGTGTTTCGATTGAAGTAGCCTTTTTTGGCAATAAAAAGACCGTCAGGATGTATCCTGACGGTCCGAACTCCGAACTCCGAACTCCGAACTCCGAACTCCGAACTCCGAACTCCGAACTCCGAACTCCGAACTCCGAACTCCGAACTCTGAAACTCCGAAACCTAACAATCGGTAAATCGGGTTTCTTATACTAGGACAAGTAAATAGCCTTGCCTGTTTTGGAGGATTCATAAATTGCTTCAAGAATTTGAGACACGACATAAGCTTGCTCTGGCGTAACGATTGGCTCACTGTCTTCATCGATCGCTTTAATCCAAAGCCTCATCTCGATATCGGCATCAGACTCGCTGGCACCAGCGTAGAAGGCCACACCGCCAGCTTTCAAATCAATTTCCTTTGTATATAAGCGGCTATGCTCTTCGCCATTAATACGCAGTCCGCCGCGCATATCTGCTCCGCCTTCTGTACCGGACAGCGAGCATTTCGCTTCATCCACCTCAAGCGAATTAAGCGCCCAGCTGGATTCCAACATAATTGTCGCTCCGTTTTCCATTTGAATCATCGCGAATGCAGAGTCTTCTACTGTGAATTTGCTAGGGTCCCAAGGGCCCCAGGCATTGGCAGCATTCTCACGCTGTGAAAGCTTATGATGGGCTTTGCCAAGCACAACCTTCGGCTTATAATTATCCATCATCCAAAGCGTAAGATCAAGCGCATGCGTACCGATATCGATAAGCGGTCCGCCGCCTTGCTTCTCTTCGTCCAGAAATACGCCCCAGGTAGGTACAGCGCGGCGTCTGATTGCATGGGCTTTTGCAAAATAAATTTCGCCAAGCTCGCCACTATTGCAAATTTCTTTAAGGTGAAGGCTGTCTGGTCTGTAGCGGTTGTTGTAGCCTACGGTCAATTTTTTGCCTGTTCGCTTGGCAGTTTCCATCATGCGCTTGGCATCCTCTGCCGTCTTAGCCATAGGCTTCTCGCTCATCACATGCTTGCCAGCCTCAAGCGCAGCAATGGAAATATCAGCATGGGAATCATTAGGCGTACATACATGAACGATATCAATTGAAGAGTCCTTAAGCACTTCTTTGTAATCTGTATATACGCTGGCACCTTCAGCGCCATATTTGGCAGCAGCTGCTTCAGCACGTTCTTCAACGATATCGCAAAATGCAACCATCTGAACATTACTAAGCTTGCTCAAGCTTGGCATATGCTTGCCATTAGCTATGCCTCCGCAGCCGATAATAGCAACACGATATATTTTGGACATAGTATGACCTCCAATTAATTGTTTTTAAAAATATAGGAAAGTATAAGTTTTCACCTTATACTTGTTCCTATATTTCATCGGTAAACGCGCCTCCTTCGTTCAATTGCAGGACGGCGGAGCCGTTTATCCTTGGCTGATTTTCTAACCGGTATTGCGCCGGTGTAATGCCATATTTTTGTTTGAAAACAGAATGCAAATAGTTGCCGCTGGAAAATCCGCATTGAAGGGCGATGGCTTCGATGGAAGCATCGCTGGCCAACAGCTGCTTGCATACAGCGGATAAACGGATAACCTCTACAATTTGGCTGAAGGATTGCGTCGGCTCCATCTCTTTTAACAGCCGTTGCAGCTGTCTTGTGCTTAAGCGAAGATTTTGCGCAACGTCGTCGATCGATATTTGCTGAGCATAATTAGTACGAATATATTCGATTGCCAGCTTATAGCGATATTGCTTCATATTGCGGGTAGGAATAGAAAGTAAATCCTCTTCAGGCTTCTCATATGCTCTAACAGAGCGCAGCAATATTTGAATAATTGCCTGTTTTATCGTAGTGTAGCTGCCAATATAACTGTGCTGTGCGGCACGGTAAGCTTCAACGAAGCAGCTCATTGCCATATATTTGTCCATAGCGGGCTGCGTGGGGAGCGATTGAAGCTTCTCGATACAGTTAACTGCCTCAAGCTCTTCCCAATCGCTGCTGCGGCTGATTGGCTCTGAGCTTTGCTTGCTGGCGGGACGCTTAACAATATCAATATGGAGGCATAGCTCTTCCATCGGCTCGCGCATGTCGGCTTCCTGATAATGCAGCACATTGGGACCGGTCAAGTAAAACATGCCGGGGCCAAGCGGATACTGCGTATCTTCTAGGATGACGGTGCCTTTTCCGCCTGGTATAAAATGAAATTCATACTCTGCATGCATGTGAAAATTAATAATTTTGCCGGGACTAAACTGAACCAGATGACAGTGGAGCACCCTAATATCATACGGGCCCCAATGAAAGGTCAAATCCAGCCGTTCCAGCGCATCCATGCGCTCGTACATTTCCTTGTATTGAAAAAGACTCATGCTATAGCGCCTCCATTGCTATATTGCCGCATTAAGACTTTAGTTCCGCAATTGCCACTGCACGCTGCTCTCTCGCGGAGATTATAGCTGCTTCCATCAATTTGGTCAAGTCTACGGCGAGAGCGATGTTATGCTCTGCTTCCGTATCATTTTCTATGTGCTGCACCCACTGAGAAAAGGCGTTTTCTCTTTTTTTCGGTAGAGGCAGCTCTGTCCACTGCTCTTGCCAGCTCCCGCCTTCTGCTGAGCTGCGCAGAAGCAGCTTGTCATCAGATTGATTATAGAGAAGAGTGCCCTTGGTGCCATGCACTTCAATCACAAATGGAGAGTGGTCATTGACAAAGCCTGCTTCAACAATGCCAAGCGCACCTGATCTGCCTTGCAGCAGTGCGACAGCATTATCCTCGACCTCTTTGCCGCTTACATAGCCGAATTGTGCAGTTACCGATAATGGCAGCTCGTTCATAAATAACCTTGTTAAATACATGGGATGACAGCCTAGGTCAATCAAAGCGCCGCCGCCGCATTGCTGCAAATTGAAGAAATGCTCTGGCAGCCAGCCGGCTGTTGCACCATTATGCGAAAGCCTGCTTCTAACCTGTGTTATTTGACCAAGCAATTGCTGCTCAAGCACCTGCTCAATCGCAAGTGTATAGCTGTCATTAAGCCTTGGCAAAGAAACGGTCAATTTTACTTTATTGTCTTTTACATGCTGCAAAATCTGATTAACTTCCTGTAAGGTCGGTGCAATAACTTTTTCTGTGAAAATATGCTTGCCGGCTTTGGCGGCTGCGATCATAACCTCTGCATGCATAGAGGTTGGAGCGTCTACGATGACAGCATCAATCTGATCGCTGCTAAGCATTTCATCAAGCGACTCATAAAAAGCGACGCCCAATTTGCCGGCTGCTTCCCGTCCGCGTTCAGGCAGCTCGTCCCAGACGGCAGTAATCTCCGTTCCTGGATGATGCAATGCCTCATTCGTGTACTCCCATGCATGAACATGCCAATAACTAATTTTTCCTATCCGAATCACGACGATAAGCCTCCTTCTGACAGGTGTCAGTTGAACTATAATATAATGACATCACATACAATGTATCATAGTTCTTTACTCATTTTAACTGCAATATGACGACTATTATTATACAATATTACGACATTTTCTTGCGATACTCTCTGGGAGATAGCTGTGTTACGCGCTTGAAGCTTTTGCCGAAGTGTGAAAAGTTGTCAAACCCGGTCTGGATGGCAATATCAGATATACTTTTAGCCGTTTCCTGCAAAAGCCGCTGTGCTTCTTTAATTCTGGTTAATACGATATAGTCTGAAAAAGCAAAGCCGGTCACGGCCTTGAACATCCGGCTCAAATAGTGGGGACTTATAAAATATTGCTGTGCCAGATCATTCAAACGCAGAGGTTCGGAAAAATGGTGATTAATATGACGTACGATCTCAAATATTTTGCCATGAATAGCCGTTTCCGATTGCGCAGGCACGAGCAGTGAATCTTGCAAATTACGCGCTGTCGTAACGAGCAGCTCCTGTACAGCCAGCTTGGCGATGAGCTCAAAGCCGGGCTCCCTTTGCCCGATTTCATGAATCATTTTGCGAATAAGCTGATCGATTGCAAGCTGCTGCTGGTAGGGCAGGCGAAGCACAAAGCCATGGCGGTTAAAAGGTCGCAGCATAAGCTCCTGCAGCGGCTGCGATAGCGAACCGCTAATCGCTTCGTTGAAGTGGATAATAGTTCTTTCATGCGCAGCTGACGTAGCTTGAAGCGTCTTGTGCAGAACCTGCTTGTTTATAAATACAAGATCACCTTGTTCGACTGGATAGGTTTGATCGTGAATAAAGTAAAGCCGATTGCCCGCATGCAAATAATAGATTTCATAGTAGCGATGATAATGCTCGTCGGTCATTGTAAACGGGCCGGAACGCTTCGCATTTTCTACAAAAAGCTCATAAGGGCTGCCATATCTGACATATTGAATTGCAGTATGCATATTATTGTTCCCTTCTTTTGAAGTGAATGACAAGAAAAGCGGGGTTTTCGGAAAAGATAGCATGATATGACAAGAATTATATCATTTGTATGCGGTATGATGAAGTGGATTAAGAAATAATGGTTAAATGAACAAGGGGGAAGAGTAATGGCTAAAAAACGTTATGTTTTAGTTGGCAGCGGCGGACGCGCCGAATTTTTTTATGGAGCTATAGCAACTGAATTTCAAGAAACTTCTGAACTGTTAGCATTTTGTGATATAAACCAGACAAGAATGGATTATGCTAATCAAATCTTACAGCAAAAATATAATTATCATATTGTAAATACTTATAAATCAGATGAATTCGATCGCATGATTGAAGTTGAAAAGCCGGATGCAGTTATTGTAACCAGCATGGATAGAACACATCATACGTACATCATTCGTGCGATGGAGCTGGGCTGCGATGTCATTACCGAGAAGCCAATGACGGTCGATGACGAGAAATGCCAGGATATATTGGATGCCGTTGAGCGTACGGGGCGCAATGTGCGTGTAACCTTTAATTACCGCTATGCGCCGCATCATACGAAAGCAAGGGAGCTGATTGAGAAGGGGACGATCGGCAAGGTTACTTCCGTACATTTTGAATGGCTATTGAATACGGAGCATGGAGCTGATTATTTCCGCAGATGGCATCGTAACAAACGCAATAGCGGCGGCTTGCTCGTTCATAAATCTACGCATCATTTTGATCTGGTCAATTTTTGGATCGGTTCGCAGCCGGAATCGGTTTTTGCTTATGGAGACTTATTATTTTATGGCAGAGAAAATGCAGAGGAGCGGGGAGTTACGGCATTTTATGACCGGGCAACAGGCAACCCGATTGCCGAGACGGATCCATTTGCGCTTCATTTGGATAAAAATGAGCATTTGAAAGCCATGTATTATGATGCGGAGCATGAAGACGGCTATCGCCGCGACCAAAGTGTGTTCGGCGACGGCATTAATATTGAGGATACGATGGGTGTTCTTGTAAAATATAAAAATAAAGCGATACTCACTTATTCCTTGAACGCTTATTTGCCATGGGAAGGCTATCGCATCGCATTTAACGGCACGAAAGGGCGTCTCGAAATGAATATCATAGAAAAATCCTATGTTAATTCGGGAGGCGACAAGGCTCTTGAGGGAGCATTAACAAGCAAAACAATGACAGTGTACCCAATGTTTGCAGCGCCTTACGAAGTAGAGGTGGAGGAAGGCGTAGGCGGACATGGCGGAGGGGATCCTGTGCTGCTCAATGATTTGTTCGGCAAGCCGGCAGAGGACCGCTTCAATCGCGCTGCAAATCACGTGGACGGCGCCCGCTCTATATTGACTGGCATTGCCGCCAACCGCTCTATTCAGACGGGCAGAGAAGTGCGCATCGATGACCTTGTGAAATTTTACAACTAAAAAACGCAAGGAGGATTATGTTATGAAGCCGTTTATGGATGAAAATTTTTTATTGTCAAATGATGTTGCAGTGCAGCTTTATCATCAATACGCAAAAGATATGCCTATTATTGATTATCACTGCCATTTAAGCCCGCAGCAAATATATGAGAATGCCAGCTTTTCAAATCTTACGGAGGCATGGCTGTATGGCGATCACTACAAATGGCGAGCTATGCGCGCTAACGGCGCAGAAGAAAGGTTTGTAACAGGCGGAGAAGGCGTTACCGATTATGATCGCTTTCTTGCCTGGGCCAAGACTGTTCCTCAAACACTCGGCAATCCGCTTTATCATTGGTCTCATCTGGAGCTGCAGCGTTTTTTTGGCATATACGAGCTTATTAATGAAAAGAATGCGCCTGCGATATGGGAGCAGGTTAACGCAAAGCTTGCTACAGGAAATTTCAAAGCCCGCGATTTGATTAAAATGTCCGGTGTGGAAGTGATATGCACGACGGATGATCCGATAGATTCATTAGAATATCATATGGCTATAAAAAAGCTTGATGATTTTGACGTATTGGTGCTGCCTTCCTTCCGGCCGGACAAAGCGCTAGAAATTAATGCGCCGATATTCCGTGAATGGGTGGGTAAGCTATCTGCTGTCTCTAGCCAAGAGATTAGCAGCTACGATGAGCTGCTAGGTGCGCTTGAGGCACGTATCCGCTTTTTCCATGAGGTAGGCTGTAAAGTATCTGATCATGCTCTCGACTATGTTGCTTATGCCGATACGACAAAGGAAGAGGCAGCTGCAATATTTGCCAAAGCGCTTCAGGGGAATAAGGTAACGCTGGAGGAAGAGAAAAAGTACAAAACGTACACGTTCCTGTTTATGGGCCGCTTATATGCCGAGCTGGGCTGGGTTATGCAGCTTCATATCAATGCTTCCAGAAGCAACAATACGAGAATGCTTGCAGCGCTTGGTCCAGATACCGGCTTTGATTCGATCCATGACAATGCGCTCTCTTATCCGCTGGCGCGCTTGCTTGATAAGCTAGAGCAGGATAGCGCTCTTGCCAAGACGATTGTGTATTCATTAAATGCTAAAGATAACGACGTGCTAGCTTCATTAATTGGCAGCTTTCAAGGCGGCGGCGTAGCCGGTAAGATGCAGTTGGGCTCAGCGTGGTGGTTCAATGACACAAAGCTTGGCATGATTGAGCAGATGAATTCGCTTGCCAATATCGGCTTGCTTAGCCGCTTCGTCGGCATGCTGACGGATTCGCGCAGCTTCCTCTCTTATACGAGACATGAATATTTCCGCCGTATATTGTGCAATTTGCTGGGGGAATGGGTGGAAAATGGCGAAGCCCCATATGATATAGAGCTGCTCGGGGAGATGGTTCAAAACATTTCGTATCGCAACGCCAAACAATATTTTGATTTCTAAGGATAAACGGCTTTGTAAGTTAAACAACGCTTTGCCGCATGCAGGAGCATGCTGGCAAGCGTTGTTTTTTATTAAGAAAGTATAAGTTTTTGTAGCCTTATATCTGTTCTTATATTTCAGCGGTAAACGCGCCTGTCCAAAGGACGGCGGAGCCGCTTATCCTTGTTGAGCAGCCATCGTGTACAGCTTGCCGAAAGCGAGCTCAAGCACGAGCAGCATTTCGTCAATATGCTCTCGGTTTACGATTAACGGAGGCGAGAGACGTATCGTTGCAGGGTTGGGCGAATTAATAATAAGGCCGTTTTCCATGCAGCTGGAGACGAGCTTGCCAGCATCGCCATGCGGTACATCAAAGGCGAGCAGCAGACCTTTTCCACGTACAGAAGAAATTGGATAGCGCGTGGCCAGCTCGCCGAGGGCTTGCTGCAAATATTGGCCTTGAACCGCAGCGTTGTGAGCCCAATTGTTCTCAAGCAGCTCGTTAAGAACGGCTTCGCCTACTGCGCAGGCGAGCGGAGAGCCGCAATAGGTGCCGCCTTGCTCGCCAGCTTCAAAAAGATCGTATTTGCTCATTGTAAGCATAGCCGACAGCGGAAAGCCTGCTCCTATTCCTTTTCCTAATGTTATAATATCAGGCTTAATCTCGTAGTGCTTGTGAGCAAACAGTTTTCCTGTTCTCCCCATACCCGTTTGAATTTCATCGAATATAAGCAAAATGCCGTACGCATCACATATTTTACGCAGTCCATATACAAAGGCTTCACTTAACACATGAACACCGCCTTCGCCTTGAACAAGCTCTACCATGATAGCGCAGGTTTCGTTATTGACTGCCGCAAAGCATGCGTCAAGATTATTGGCCTCTACATGCTTGAAACCATCTACCTTGGGTGCAAAAAGCTGCTGCCAGTGCGCTTTGCCTGTAGCAGACATCGTTGCCAGCGTCCTGCCATGGAAGCTGTTGGTAAGCGTAATAATGTCGCTTGCCCCGTTCAAATGAACAGCGCCATGCTTGCGCGCCAGCTTTATGGCACTTTCGTTCGCCTCTGCGCCGCTGGAAGCGAAAAAAACTTTATCCATTCCACTTGCTTTAGTAAGCGCGGCAGCATAGCTGAGCAGCGGTTCGGTGTAAAAGGCTGGACTTGCATGAATCAGCATATCCGCTTGCGAGATGAGCGCATGCGACACAGCGTCCGGACTATGGCCAAGGCTGTTGACGGCCCAGCCCCCTGAAAAATCGAGATAGCGCTTATCGTTTGTATCCCAAATATACATGCCTTTTCCTTTTTGCATCGTAACAGAAGGGCGCTCTGTTATATAGAGCAGATTGGACTTTTTTTGCAACTCATTCATTAGATCACCTTCAAATCATCATTTTATCGTATAGGAACACTAAATATATTTATTCAAGGAATTGTATAAATATACAATAAAACTAATAAAAATTCAATGGGCACAAATAAAAATCCTCTCATGCAGCGATTGCAGCGTAAGAGGAGTATAGGAAAGTTATTTAAATTCACCATAATATATGTGCTGATTATGATCGTTGTGGAGTAATAGCTGATATTAGGAAGAAGTTATTCATTAGGCCGCATTATACAGCAATTCGTTTAATGGTTATATAAGGCGTGAAATTTTCTTGTGCGATTGGTTTATGAGGAGAGTTGCAGTAATCAAAGTTAGGGCATTTTCTATAGTTGACGAGCGCATCGTCAAGCTCCTGACTGGCTGCCAGAACATGCGGATTAGTAAATGATTCGTACTCGTCGTAAGTAAGCTCCATTATTTCTCTCAACTTTTCTATCATTTCTTTGCAGGCGCATTGTTTCATAACGTTACCTCCTATTGACCATAAATCCTGTCCACTCTAGTTTACAACAAATAGAGAATTTTGGCGATATGTGGAAAGTGTTGTTTGAAAATTTGTAAAAAATTATGAAAAAAAGATAGCAATCTATGATGAGAGTCGATTACACGCAACTTAAATAGTATCACTATTAATTTAGGTAAGTAAATAATTCGGAGTAAGTTAAACGCATGTAAATATTTACAATTTGGTTAATGTTCAGCTAAAAGTTCGAAAGGTACTTTTAAAGTTCGAAAATGTATGTTATGGTATTTTACGAACAATAACAAACGTGGAGCAGCATTCCAAGCGAACAGCTCTCATACATTTTAAGGAGGATTTTATCCATGGAAATTCGTCATACTACTAACCCAACTGATGTAAAGCTTTATGATACTGAGCGCCTGCGCAGTGAATTTTTGATCGAAAGCGTATTTGTAGAGGACCAATTGAAAATGACTTACACGCACTATGACCGTATGGTTGTAGGCGGAGCACTTCCTGTCAATAAAGCGATCGAGCTTGATGCAGGCGATGCACTAAGAACAGAATACTTCCTTGAGCGCCGTGAAATCGGATTTTTGAACATCGGCGGTCCAGCTACTATTACTGTAGAGGGCGAAGCGTATGATTTGGATCGTCTTGAAGTTCTTTATGTAGGTAAAGGCAAGCGTCAGGTTACCCTTGCAAGCAAGGACAAATCCAATCCAGCGAAGCTTTACTTCTGTTCCGCTCTTGCGCATAAAGAAATCGAAACTCGTAAAATGACGATGGAAGAAGCTAACCCGACTCATCTGGGTTCCCAAGAAACTTCCAATGAGCGCATTTTGTACAAATATATTCATGCAGACGGAATTCAAAGCTGCCAGCTGATGCTTGGCGTTACAAGCCTGCAAACTGGAAGCGTTTGGAACACAATGCCTTCCCATGTTCACGACCGCCGTATGGAAGCTTATTTGTACTTTGACATGAAAGAAGATACTCGCGTATTCCATATGATGGGCGAGCCTTCACAAACAAGACATTTGGTTGTAGCGAATGAGCAAGCGATTATTTCGCCTCCATGGTCCATTCACTCTGGTGTAGGCACTAGCAACTATACGTTCTGCTGGTCCATGGCTGGGGAAAATTATACATTTACGGATATGGATGTAGTACAAGCAAGCGAATTGAAGTAATATATGTATAAAAGAAGCCTGGTTTGAGGAGGAGCAAGATGCTTGCTGCAGAACGTCACCGAAAAATTATAGAGAAGCTTGAAAGGCACGGTGCAGTCAAAGTATCCGAGCTCAGCAACCAGTTTCAAGTTACGGAAAAAACAATTCGTGAAGATTTGGAAAAGCTTGAGGAGAAAGGCTTGCTCAAGCGGACCCATGGCGGTGCTGTACTAGATCAAGGGGGAGAAGACAGCATTCTCCCTCTGCAATTTCCGAATAGTCGAAAAAGCCAGGAGAAGTCTGCTATAGCTGCTCTGGCTTTGTCCTGCATTGCGGACAACGACATTATTGCACTTGATGCTGGAAGCTCGACACTTGAACTGGCAAAGCTGTTGCCCAATGCGCCAATAACGGTGCTGACGAATGATTTGCTTATTATTCGCGAGCTGGCTATGAAGGACCAGGTAAGGCTTGTTGTGCCGGGCGGCTACAGGCAAAATAATTTGCTTATTGGCGAGGAATCTTTGGAATGGATATCCAAGCTGAATGTGCATAAGGTGTTTTTGTCTACAACAGGCATACATCTTGAATATGGCTTGACCATTTTTACTGAGAAATTAATGAAATTGAAACAGCTTTATATTCAAAACGCCAAGCAGGTATACTGCCTGGCTGATCATAGCAAATTCGATAAAGGCGCGCTTATTACGTATGCTGAGCTTGCTGCTATCGATACGATTATAACGGATGAAGATATCGAACCTGAAGTTGCAGCGAAATATGAAGCGAGTGGAGTAAAGCTGATGCTGGCTCCGCTGCAGGCAAACGGAAGGCGACATAAAGGAAGGTCGTGAAACGATGAGTTTATTTGATTTAACTGGCAAAACAGCCATTGTAACCGGTGCAGGACGCGGACTTGGCGCAGCTATAGCGATTGGCCTAGCCAAGGCGGGAGCCGATGTGGCGCTTGTAACCAACAGCACGCCTGCTGATCAGACTGCATCCGAAATTACTAAGCTTGGACGTAAAGCGATAACGATACAAACAGATGTAGCTGACCGCAGCAAGCTTCCAGTTATTATCGAACGCACAGTTGCTGAGCTGGGCAAGCTTGATATTTTGGTAAACAATGCAGGGATCATTCGCCGTACGCCTGCGGACAAGCATAGCTATGAGGACTGGCAGGATGTACTTGATGTTAATCTGAATTCTGTATTCGTGCTTTGCCAGCTGGCAGGCCAGCACATGATTGAGCAAGGCTCTGGCAAAATTATTAACGTAGCTTCCATGCTCTCCTTCCAGGGCGGCATTACGGTTCCTGGCTATACATCAAGCAAACATGCCGTAGCTGGTCTTACAAAGGCGCTTGCCAATGAGTGGGCCTCCAAAGGCGTTCAGATCAACGCGATCGCACCTGGCTACATGAGCACGGATAACACCGAAGCGCTGCGCAATGATCCTGTTCGCAGCAAATCAATTCTCGAGCGTATTCCTGCAGGCAGATGGGGAACCTCTGAGGATTTGGTCGGTCCTGCCGTGTTCCTTGCTTCGGCGGCATCCGATTATATGAATGGCCATATTCTAGCTGTTGATGGCGGCTGGCTTGTAAGATAAAAGGATAGAAGACGGGGCTGTCCCAAAAGTCATAAATGACTTAGGACGGCCCTTCTTCATTTAGTGAAAAAAAGAAACCGTTTCTTGGTAAAATGGAAGTGTGACCCACCATTTACGTAAGGAACGGTTTCTTTATATATTCAATATACCCTGGATCAACTTTATCTGCCAATGGACTTGGAGGACGACATTCCTCCCCATCACTCCTTTTTGTCGTTGCCCAATTTAAAAATAACTATTGCACAGCATGCACCAACTATGGTAATATTTGAAGTCCGTTACGACTTACCCAAAATATAAGAATAATAAGATTACAGCTTAGATTTGCCTCTTATATTTCACCGAGAAACGAATGCGTCCTCAGGCAAGGACATGCAGCGTTTCCATTCGCCCTCACCGCAACACAATTGCATGTATTACAGCACGCGTTGTCCTTTCCTATGGCTGCTGCTTGTTTCGACTTGCTTTCACTACTTTAAGCTGGGCAACGATGATTACGCTAATGATAACAAGCAGAAACCACGAGCTTAATTTACCAAATCCAACAATTTTCCAAACGACCTGCTGATCGGGATATTGCCAGGCACCTAGAAAGGTTGCAATATTTTCAGCCAGCCAAATGAAAAATCCAACCAGTAAAAAAGCTAGCGTAAGCGGCATAGTGTAAGTTCTATGTCTAACCGTATAGTATATTTTTGTTTTCCAAAAAACGATAAATACGAGCGCTGTCAGCCACCAACGAAAATCCGCTATAAAATGATGCGTAAAAAAATTGAAGTAAATCGCAGCGCCCAGTGAGCCGGCAATCACTAAGCCCGGCCAGCCCGTCATGTCCATTTTTAATCTGCGCCATACTTGGCACATAAAGCTGGCAACGCTAGCGTACATAAAGCCGCTATACAAAGGGACACCATACAGCTTGGTTAGCGCCGGTTCCGGATAAGCCCAGGAGCCCATATGCACCTTGTACAGTTCCAGCATAAGGCCGATGATATGAAACACGCAAATGACCTTTAGCTCATCCACCGTTTCAAGTCCGCTGATAACCATGAGCAGCTGGACAGCCAGCAGGACGAGCAGTATAAGATCATAGCGAGCGATAAAGGGCAGGTCAATCCATTTGGAGACTGCCAAGGTGCCGAATATAGCGACTGGAAAAATACAGCTCATCGCTTGGTGGTAGCCAAAATGAAGCAGCTGCGTGAAAGCAGTGCCAAACTGAAATTGCTTGGAAACAGCCATAAAATAATATGCTCCATTCCTTAGAAGTTATGAAAGTAGTGTATCACATAATACGAGATAGGAGAGCAGTTTATGAGTAATGTCATTCGTCTGGAAGGAATTACAAAAAGTTTTAAAGTCGCACAGCGGTCCGCAGGGATGAAGGAAGCAGTCAAGGCGCTGTTTCATCGGCAGTACAAAATAGTAGAGGCGCTTAAAAATATTTCGTTTACGGTGCAGGAAGGAGAAATTGTCGGTTATATCGGCCCTAACGGGGCAGGAAAATCTACGACTATAAAAGTGATGAGCGGCATATTGGTTCCAGACAGTGGAAGCTGCAGTATTTTGGGCTGTACACCATGGCAGGAAAGGGTGCAGTACGTGGGGCAAATCGGGGCAGTCTTTGGCCAGAGATCGCAGCTGTGGTGGGATGTTCCGGTTATTGATTCCTTCGAGCTGCTGCGCGATATATATCGTATTCCGCACTCGATGTACCGCAGTAATTTAACGATGCTTACAGAGCGTTTGGGGCTTGCGGAGCTGCTTCATACGCCAGTCCGCCAGCTAAGCCTTGGGCAGCGGATGCGCTGCGAAATTGCGGCATCCTTGCTTCATAGTCCGCGGATTTTATTTCTCGATGAACCTACGATCGGCCTTGACGCTGTCAGCAAGCTAGCCGTCAGGTCATTTATTAAACAGCTCAATGAGGAGACTGGTGTTACCGTCATTCTAACGACTCATGATATGAGCGATATTGAAGCGCTGGCTCATCGTATTATAATGATCGGCAAAGGAACGCTGCTTTACGATGGGACATTAGAGCGGCTGCGTCATACTTATGGCTCAGAGCGAGTAGTAACCGTTGATTTTATCAACAGAGTGCCGGATAGTTTGGAGCCGGTTGATCTTAATGGTGCTAGCCGGCTGATGTGGTCGAGGGAACGCGCGATGTACGCCTTTAACGCAGAGAAGGCAACGCTGGCCCAGCTTATTAATCAGCTGTCCGATAAGGTTGAAGTCGTTGATGTCGCCGTTGAAGCCAAGCAGATCGATGAGTTAATTATTAAGCTGTATGAGGAACATAAAATATGAATAAATATATGGCGGTTTGGAGATTAACCTTTTTAAATGGTTTGCAATATCGCACAGCTGCGCTCGCCGGGCTATCGACACAGCTATTTTTCGGCTTTATATTTATTATGATTTTTTCGGCCTTTTATAGCAGTACATCAGCAGCTCAGCCAATGAGCTGGAATGAGCTCGTAAATTATATATGGCTGCAGCAGATTTTTTTGTCATTTGTCATGCTTTGGTTCCGTGATCCTGCGTTGTTCGAGCTAATTACAAGCGGCAATATCGCATATGAGCTTTGCCGTCCGGCACATCTGTACCCATTATGGTATATGAAGCTGCTTGCCCAAAGAATAGCGAGCGCACTGCTCCGATGCATTCCCATTATGCTTATCGTATTTGTATTGCCGGCGCATTACAGGATGACTCTTCCGCCCTCAGCCTTGCAGCTGCTCGTATTTATCATTGCGTTGTTTACTGGGCTATTGCTCATTGTAGCGATTTCGATGCTGATTTATATTTCTGTATTTTGGACCTTGAATCCGGTCGGCTCGATTTTGCTGTTTGCCGTAGGCGGCGAATTTTTTGCGGGTCTGGTCATACCGGTTCCGCTTATGCCAGCCTGGCTGAGGGAAATAACGTATTTTTTACCGTTTCGCTGGACAACCGATTTCCCGTTTCGCGTGTACTCCGGGCATATCCCTGTTCTGGAAGCGTGGCTTGGCATAGCTATTCAGCTGGTTTGGCTGCTCCTGCTTGTAACAGCTGGCTATATGCTCATGAAAAAAGCACTTAAGCAAATCGTTATACAAGGAGGATAGCTGCAATGAACTTATATTTTAAATATTTGGCCATTCATTTTAAATCGCAGCTGCAATATCGGACCTCATTCTTGCTGCTTTGCATCGGCCAGTTTTTTATTCCGTTTACTGTTTTTGCCGGCATGTATTTTCTATTTGAGCGTTTTGGACAGCTGCAGGGCTGGAGCTTCTATGAGGTGGCATTATGCTTTGCGGTTATTCATTTGGCTTTTTCGCTGGGAGAATGCTTCTGCCGCGGCTTCGACGCCTTTTCCAGCCTCGTTGCGGGCGGCGGCTTCGATCGGCTGCTTGTACGGCCGCGCGGTACGGTTGTACAGGTGCTGGGCTCGAAGTTTGAATTCACTAGATTTGGCCGCCTGCTGCAAAGCATAGTTGTATTGATATGGGCGCTGAGCGGCTTGCCCATTGCTTGGAGTGTTATTAAAATAGCAACGCTCATCAGCATGGTAGTAAATGGCGTATTTATTTTTGCGGGTATTTTTATCATTATGGCAACGTTTTGCTTCTGGACGATTCAGGGACTGGAGGTAGCTAACGTGTTTACCGACGGGGGGCGAGAGATGGCGCAGTATCCGCTAAATATTTATGAGAAGTGGGTGACAAAATGGTTTACCTTTATCATCCCATTTGGCGCTGTTAGCTACTTGCCGCTTATGTATTTACTGGATAAGCAGGAAGGCAGCGAGCTGCTTGCTTTGCTGCTGCCTTTTGCAGGCCTGCTGTTTTTAATTCCGTGCTTGCTTATATGGCGCTTTGGCGTCAAGCATTACCGTTCCACAGGATCATAACATGCCGGTGCTCAAATAGCTAAAAGCTCAGGAGAAAGCGGCTTATGGTCAAGCCATTGGTCGATGGTGCTGTTGAATAGCTGCGGATTGGCTAGCGATATGCCGTGGCCGATATTTGGAAAGATGATGCCAGTGCAGTCATTGCCGCTTTTAACGAGCGCCTCGGCTGATTGCCGCATCATCTTTTTTTCGAGCATGCCTACGGTTACAAGAATTTTTGCGGTTGACTTCTCAAATCCATTCGGAATGCTGAAGCTCATATTTTCCTGCATAACGCTAAGCAGATTATTCAGCTGAGTGTGCTTGCTTTCTTGATAATACAGCTCGAATTGATGAGATGGTATGTACAGCTCTTTAGCTTGAAGCTTGGCAAAAAATTTGCTGCGAGTAAGCGGCAAGCTTAACGCAAGCATCGGCTTAAGCCAAAGTTTGGCGGAAGGCATTGGCTTTACGAGCGCGCTGTTAATAATGGCATAGTGGATAAGATTTGGCTCTTGCGCCAGCATTTCGACTAAAACCTGGGCACCGAGCGAAAAACCGGTAACAATGACTGTTTTTCCGCCAGCCAGCTGCTTGATCAAGCGATTAATGACAGCCGCGCTTCCGGCTATAGAAAACGGCTCTGCGGACTGGCTTTTGCCTTGTGCGGGCAAGTCTGGAACGATACAGTGAAACGATTTGCTGAAGTGCTTGACCTGTTCCTCCCACATATAGCCGCTCACGCCTCCACCATGCAAAAACACGAACATTGGATCGGCGGGATTGCCAAATTGCTCATAAAATAAAGTCAAAGTATCAACCTCCTACCGTAATTGTACTATAAACAAGCTTAAAGAAGCTGTTTCAAAATAAAAGAAAGTATACGTTACTACCTTATTCCTCTTCTTATAATTGACCGGTAAACGCGCTTGCCCAAGGACGGCGAAGCCGTTTATCCTTGAAATATAGGAAAGGATATGTTTTTCTTACTTTTTATCTCCTATATTTTATCATCCAGTGTTTAACTTTTTTTGCTTTGCGTTCCGCCATTATTTCAAGTATGATGGATTACAAGCGTTTACGGCTTTAATAATGGACTTTTGTTCAGATCGAAGGAGTTAAGTTACATGTCATCGAAAACTAATCATTGTAAAATTGTCGATTGTACAATTCGTGACGGCGGACTCGTCAATAATTGGGACTTCAGTGTTGAGTTTGTTCAGCATTTGTACAATAGCCTGAATGAAGCTGGCGTAGATTATATGGAGATTGGCTATAAAAACTCGCCGAAGCTTTTGAAGGGTGCGGAAGATGCAGGCCCTTGGCGTTTTCTAAATGATGATTTTTTGAAAAAAGTCATTCCTAACAAAGGCAATACGAAGCTGTCTGCACTTGTAGATATCGGCCGTGTAGATGAGAGCGATATTTTGCCGCGCAGCGAAAGCATGATCGATCTTATTCGTGTAGCTTGCTACATACAAGATGTTGATAAAGCGCTTGAGCTTGTGCAGGTGTTCCATGATCGCGGTTATGAGACGACGCTTAACATAATGGCATTATCTAACGTTATGGAAAACCAGCTAGTAGAAGCTTTCCAGCAAATTGCTGATAGCGTAGTTGATGTTGTTTATGTAGTAGACTCGTACGGCAGCTTGAAGCCAAGCGACATGACTTATCTTGTTAGAAAATTTAAAGAGCATTTGCCTAATAAGCGTTTAGGCGTTCATGCTCATAACAATATGCAGCTGGCCTTTGCGAACACGCTAATTGCTGCTGAAGAAGGAGTAGAGCTGCTTGATGCTTCCGTATACGGCATGGGCCGTGCTGCCGGCAACTGCAATACGGAGCTGCTAGTAGCCGAGCTGAAAAATACGAAGTACAATGTACGTCCAGTGCTGGATATGATCGAGAAATTTATGATTCCTCTTCGTGAAAAAGAAGAGTGGGGCTATATTATTCCTTACATGATTACTGGTATTTTGGACGAGCATCCGCGCTCTGCTATGGCGCTGCGCAACTCGCCTGACAAGGATAAAGCGGTTGAATTTTACGATCGCTTGACTACGCCAGAGGTAGTAGTTCGCAAGTAAAGAAAGTATGCAATCAAAGACACGTAATTAAATTGCTGCCGAAGCTACCGTGGCATTTAGAGCGCACAGACATGTTCTGTGCGCTTTAATGCTGATTTAAGACAAATCGATTAAACAAGTTTGGAACCGAGATGCGGAAGTGTCCGTCTTTGTGCGCCAATTGTGGTAGCTAAGTGCATTTTGTGCATTGCGCCAACTGTAGTTTTTCTTACAGATCCAGTCGGCGTCACGTTGAAACAACACAATGCAATGTATATGAAAAGCCTCAAAAAAACAATTGTATATGAAATTTCATATACATTACACAGAAAACCCTCGAAAAACACAATTGTACATGAAAAACCATACAGAATCGGCCGCCGCCAGCTCCAAACAGCACAATGTATATGAAATTTCATATACATTACACAGAAAAGCCCCGAAAAACACAATTGTATATGAAATTTCATACAGAATCGGCCGTGCCAGCTCCAAACGTCACAATGTATATGAAAATTCATATACATTACACAGAAAAGCCCCGAAAAACACAATTGTACATGAAAAACCATACAGAATCGACCATCACCAGGTCCAAACGGCTAAATGTATATGAATAATCATGTACATTACGCAGGTGCACAAGATTCTATCCGCAGAAAAAAATCGCCTATCTCGCCTATTTCACCTGTAGAAACAGGCGAGATAGGCGATTTTTTTCAGGCTGCTATAAATAAAGCCCCGGAAACGGGGCTTTTCTGACATCATCAGACCGCTGCAAACGGTCTTTGGTCTAGGTCTGATGCGAACGTAGCCAGTAAATTAGAACAGCTTCCCTTGGCGATATAACGCTGTGGACAGCTTCATGACGGCATGCTTGAAGCAGTTTTGGCGCAGTGCCAACTGGCTGGCGAAGAAAGCTGGCAGTATGCTGTTCATCGTTTTTTGCATTTTGGCATATAGCAGCTTGTAAACTTCCTCTTCGCTATAAAACTGCGTCTCCCTGCCTTGCAGCCATTCGAAATAGGATACGATAACGCCGCCGGCATTGGCTAAAATATCCGGAATGATAATGGTGCCTTTGCTCGCCAGCGCCTCATCCGCCTCACCCGTAACCGGGGCGTTCGCGCCTTCAACGATTAAGCGAGCCTGGACTTTATCGACGTTGTCCTTGTGCAGCTGATCCTGTAGTGCAGCCAAAAACAATACGTCTACATCCAAATAAAGCACAGCTTCCCGATCAAGTATTTCTGCTGAAACACCAAGCTCCTGCAGCTCCTCGGCCGTAGTCGGCAAATCACCCATATGACGCGAGGAATACTCAAGCAGAGTTGGAATCGGCAACCCTTCTGCGCTGTACAATGTCACATTGCGGTCGCTTACTGCTACTACCTTGCCATTGATATAAGGACAACGGTAAGCTTCCATCGCAGCAGCGGCGCCAACATTGCCGAAGCCCTGTACGGCCATCGTAAGAGGGCGCGGACGATCGGCAAGCTGCAGCAGGGAGGAAGCAAAAGAACCGGACGAGGCCGTAAGTGTATCACGCTGATCCTTCAGAAAATCATGCAGCATATAGCGGAAAGTAAAATACACGCCTTTGCCTGTTGCCTCTCTTCTTCCGAGCGAACCTCCGCTTATGATGCTTTTACCAGTAAAGCTGCCGAGATAGGGCTTGCCTGGATTAATGCTTTTATATTCGGACATCATCCAGTCCATCTCGCGCTCGCCGCTGCCCATATCAGGAGCGGGAATGTCTTTATCAGGACCGAGTATGTCGTTAAAGTATTGCACATATTTTTTGCAAATTAAGTTAAGCTCTTTCTCGGTGTAATGACGAGGATTAATAATAATGCCGCCTTTACCGCCGCCAAAAGGAACTTCATGCAATGCGTTTTTTAGTGTCATAAGCGCTGCCAGATTCGTAACTTCCTGCTCATTGACCGACTCGTGAAAACGTACGCCGCCCTTGTAGGGGCCGAGTGTATCGTTATGTTGAATGCGATAGGCCGGAATACGCTTCAAATCGCCATTTTCAAGCGGAATGCGCAAAAACGCTTTATGTACTTTATTTGGCGTAGACAGTATTGCTGCGAGGGACTGAAAAGCCTGTTCCCGGTGGTGTCCCGTCATGTTGGGGAGAAAGGATGCGTCTCCCATAAGAGCCTGAAGCGATTGCTGAACGATTTCATCTGTTTGACTTGCCATAAGCGAAAAATCCCCCTTGTTGTTAAGTATTGATTTTTGCAAAAGTGGTAAGAAAAGCAGCTAGCTATTAGTAAAGCTTATAGTAAGTATAACATAGTTTATTAAAATATAAGAAAGTATACGTTTTTGAAACCTTATATCTGTTCTTATATTTTATCGGTAAACGCGCCTGTCCCAAAGGACGGCGGAGCCGTTTATCCTTATCCATTATTGTTCTTTTGCTCATCCTTTAGTACACTGTAGCTGAATATTAGAAAGAGGGAGAGCTGTCATGCAAATAAAAATAGGAATTATTGGCGCCAGGCACGCCGTCGATAAGCTGCTAAAGACGATAATCGCATTTCCGACATTTGCGCCTGTTTCTGCCTACGCCAAAAATGATGAAGAGCTGCTCGTCATTGCAGAGCGAATGAAGGATGAGGTGGAGGTGCTGCTGCTATTTGGCGCGCAATCGCATCGAAAGGTGAAAGAGAAGCTGCAGCTGGCGATTCCCGTTCATTATGTTCCGCTGACGGGTGCCGGATTGTACAGAACATTGTTCAACGCCCTGCAGGCAAACAAGCTCTCCGGCGGCATATCGGTTGATACATTGACCAAATCTATGGTGATGAGCGCTTTAAAGGAGCTGGGCTTGGAGCAATTGCCTGTCTATGTGTATAAAGGCCCCGCGCATGATTCGCACGAGCATCTGTTTCAGTTTCATTACGAGCATGCGCAAAAAGGCGCTTGCACGATCGCTATTTCCGGCGATGAGAAGGTTGTCCGCCAGCTTGCAGAAGCCGGTGTAGCCAGCCAGTGGCTTATTCCTTCGGAGCAGGACATGACAGTAGCGCTCGAGCGCGCGCTTTTGTCGACAGAATCAAGACGCAGCAAGGAATCGCAAATCGTTGTCGGCATGATTAACGTGGATGAATTCGGCAAGCTTGTGATGAAGCGCAGCAATGAGCATGAGGTGCAGAAGCTGAAGCTGGAAATTCATCGCATGGTGCTTGATTATGTTGAATCGCTGGATGGATATTTGACGACGCTCGGCGGAGATGAGTATTTGTTTTTTACAACCCGCGGCATTTTTGAACGCGAAACAGGCGGCTACAAAAACATTCCCCTTGCCAAGGAAGCGAGCCAGGCGCACGGCTTATCGCTTAGCTTTGGAGTCGGCTTTGGCACTTCCGCGAATGAGGCAGGCACTAATGCGAGATCTGCGCTGCGCAAATCCAAGGACGCCGGGGGCAACGCATGCTTTATCGTGCGTGAGGATTTAACATGGATCGGTCCGCTGGAGATGGCAGATCCCGTTCAAACTGTACTTGCTCCGACGGATGCGGAGCTTATTAAACGTGCCGAGGAAGCGGGAATGACGAATGCTTATTTAAGCAAGCTGCTTGCTAATATGGCACGATTCGGCAAGTATGAATATAAAGTTCATGAGCTTGCAGCATTGCTCAATATTACGGTGAGAAGCAGTCATCGCTTATTGCAGCTTTGGATTGACAATGGACTGGTAGATATATCCGGGATGGAGAAGGTGCCGCGCGGAAGACCGCGTCAAGTATTCAGATTTTCTTTTCTCGAATAATAAAATCGTCTTGCTCTACTAGCAAATAGTTTGTCTCGCCTGGCATAAATCAGCAGGTTTGCCCGAATAGAGCAAACTGTTCTTTCTTGTAAAAAAGTTGAAGTTTTTTCCGTCCATTTAAAGACGATTTAAAGATTTGTCTTTATATATGTCCTATCGTTATGATAGAAATGAAAGAAAGCTGAAGGAGGAGAAAATAGAAAATGAGAACAGTTGAAGAACTAGAAGCGAAGCTGGCGACGCCATCGGAAGCGCTTATTAAAGATTTGGCCGATGTTGAAGGCGATATTATGATTTTGGGTGTAGGCGGCAAGATGGGTCCTAGCCTTGCAAGATTAGCTGTTAACGCTATACGTGAAGGCGGCTTGAACAAAAGAGTTATCGGTGTTTCACGCTTTTCCAGCCAGGAAGCTAGAAATGAATTAGAAGCAGCTGGAGTAGAAACTATTACTTGCGATTTGCTTAACGATGAAGAATTGAATGCGCTGCCAGAGGTAGCGAATATTATATATATGGCAGGCAATAAATTCGGCACGACTGGCCGCGAGCATTTTACTTGGGCGATGAATACGTATTTGCCAGGCCGCGTTGCGGAAAAATTTAAAAACTCGCGTATCGTCGTTTTTTCATCCGGCAATATTTATCCGTTTATGAATTATGGCAGCGGCGGCGCGAACGAATCTGTAGCTCCTGAACCGATTGGTGAATATGCGCAGTCGACGCTTGGACGCGAAAGAATTTTTGAATATCATGGCCGCAAAAACGAAACGCCAATGCTATTTTACCGTTTGAACTATGCGATCGATATGCGTTACGGCGTATTGCTTGAGGTTGCAAAAGCTGTACATGAAGGACGTCCTATTAATTTGGCGATGGGGCATGCCAACGTAATTTGGCAGGGAGATGCGAATTCCATGGCGCTGCGCTGTCTGGCGCATTGCTCGAATCCGCCGGAGCTAATGAATATTACAGGCCCGGAAACATTGTCGATCCGCTGGGCGGCACAGCAGTTTGCGAAGCGTATGGGCAAGGAAGCGATTTTTGAAGGAACGGAATCAGAGCTGGCATTGCTAAATAATGCTTCCAAGTCTCATCAAATATTTGGCTATCCGGAAGTATCCTTGCTGCAAATGATCGATTGGATTACTGAGTGGGTTGAGAACGACGGTGCAACTTGGGATAAACCGACAGGCTTCCAAGAAAGAAAGGGGAAATTCTAATGCAAGCAACACTTTCTGCAGAAATGCTGGCAGCGCTGCACGACGGAATCGTCATTCCGGCGCATCCGCTCGCCTTGGATGAAAACCGCAAGCTGGATGAACGCTATCAAAGAGCGCTGAGCCGCTATTATCTTGCTTCTGGCGCAGGTGGAATCGCAGTGGGCGTGCATTCCACACAATTTGAAATTAGAGACAAAGAGCATGATCTGTTCGAGACGGTGCTTAGAATGGCTGCTGAGGAGCGCGCCAAGGCTAAGCTGGATCATCCGTTTATTATGGTAGCCGGCATTTGCGGCCCTACAGAGCAGGCTCTTAATGAAGTGAAGATTGCGCTTAAGCATGGCTATGATGCGGCCCTGTTAAGCATGGGCGGTCTAACGGATTGGACGGAGGAAGCTATTCTTGAACGCACGAAGCAAGTAGCTGCGCAAATTCCGGTTATTGGCTTCTATTTGCAGCCATCTGTCGGTGGACGTATTTTCACTTATGATTTCTGGCGTAGATTCGCCGATATTGAGAATGTTGTTGCGATCAAAATGGCGCCGTTCAACCGTTACCAAACGATCGATGTTGTACGCGCTGTATGCAACTCCAGCCGCAGAGATCAAATTGCGCTTTACACGGGTAATGACGACAATATCGTTGCAGACCTGTTCACAACCTACCGCTTCCAGGTAGACGGAGCAGCTGTCGAAAAAAGAATCGTAGGCGGCCTGCTTGGCCATTGGGCAGTGTGGACGAATAAGGCGGTTGAAATGCTTGAGCAAATTAAAAAAGCCCGCCAGCTTGGCTCTATTGAAACGAAATGGCTTACGACTAATATAGAGGTAACCGATTGCAACGCTGCTTTCTTTGATCCGGCACATGCATTCAGCGGCTGTATTCCGGGCATACATGAAGTATTGCGCAGACAAGGCTTGCTCAAGGGAACTTGGTGCTTGAATCCTCATGAGCAGCTGTCGCCTGGACAATCTGAAGAAATTGATCGTGTCTACCGCGATTACCCGCATTTGAACGATGATTCATTTGTGGCTGCACATCTTCAGCAATGGCTTGAGGATTAATTATTTGGGAGGCTAGGACATGAGGTTCAAGGATGTATTCTCCATTATCGGTCCCAGCATGGTTGGACCTTCAAGCTCCCATACTGCAGGCGCAGTCAGGCTTGGAAGAACCGCCAGGCAATTGCTGGGCGAGCTGCCGGAGCGTGCAGACATCGTTCTTTACGGCTCATTTGCTGATACGTATAAAGGGCATGGCACTGATCTTGCATTAGTTGCAGGCTTGCTAGACTTTGATACCGACGACCCCCGTGTGCGCAGATCGCTCGATATTAGCGAGGAAATTGGCATGGAAGTCTCATTTAGTACAGCGGTGAAGCCTGGGGTTCATCCTAATACAGCTTCCATTACAGCATATCGGCAAGGCAAAAGCATTAAAATGACAGGCTGCTCTATCGGCGGAGGAAATATCGAAGTCATCGGAATCGATGACTTCGATATTAAATTTACTGCAGCCTATCCAACCTTAATTATTTTTCATCAGGATCGCTCTGGCATCATTTCGGACGTAACGAGCAAGCTGAAAGAAGCTAAAGCAAATATAGGATTTATGGAAGTAGACCGAAAATCTCGCAGCGGCGCTGTATTAACTGTGATTGAATGCGATGGGCAATTACCGCAAACAATTAGAGAGGATATCGCGTCTATTTCGAATGTGCAGCAAGTGCGCTTAATTGATCTGACAGCAAAAGAGGGGATCGAATGAGATTTTCCAGTTTAAGGCAGCTTGAGCAGCTTTGTGCCGAAGAAAGTCTGACTATGGGCCAATTAATGATAATGGAACAGGCAGCAGAATCGGGCAAGGAAAAGGCTGATATTATAAAGCAAATGGCCAATTATTACGAAGTGATGAAGGAAGCTGTCCATAAAGGCATCAATGAAGACACAACTTCCCGCAGCGGGCTTGTCGGAGGAGATGCGAAGCGGGTTCATGAGCTTAAAACAAGCGGCAATACAGCGCTTGGTGAAGAAGCCAGCACTGCACTTGCTTATGCGCTGGCGGTATCTGAAGTGAACGCTTCAATGGGAAGAGTGATTGCAACGCCTACTGCTGGCTCCTGCGGCATTATCCCAGGTGTTTTTGTAAGCGCGCAGCAGCGCTATGGCTGGTCAGATGAGCATATGGTAACCGGACTGTTCAGCGCAGGTGCGATCGGATTTGTTATTGCCAATCAATCCTTCGTTTCCGGTGCCGAGGGAGGCTGTCAGGCTGAAGTTGGCTCAGCGATCGCTATGGCTGCGGGAGCATTAACAGAGCTGCGTGGCGGTACGGTCAATCAGGCGATACATGCTGTTGGGCTGGCGCTTAAAAATTCGCTGGGATTAATTTGTGATCCTGTTGGCGGGCTCGTGGAAATTCCATGTATCGTACGAAACGGCTTCGGAGCAGTAACCGCGATGACAGCTTCGGACATGGCGATGGCAGGCGTACGCAGCGTGATCCCTTCTGACGAGGTCATTGATGTGATGCGTGATGTAGGCAACGCCATGCCAGAAAAATATAGAGAAACGGCAAAAGGCGGATTGGCGGCGACGCCAACGGGTAAAACCATTATGAAGCGGCTTTATGGAAAGGAGATACAATAGTATGTCTTTTGACGTTATAAAGCAGCAAGCGGTGGCCATGCAGGAGGAGCTCGTAGCATTTCGCCGCGAGCTGCACTTGTTTCCAGAGCTAAGCCTGCAGGAAAGTGAAACATCCCGTAAAGTAAAGCAAGAGCTCGAACAAATCGGCGCAATCATTAAAACCGATCCTGATGGGTTCGGTTTTATTGCTGAATTTAAAGGCGAGGAAGCTGGTCCGGTTATTGCGCTGCGCGCTGATATGGACGCGCTGCCGATCGAAGAAGAGACAGCGGTTCCTTTTGCTTCAAAAAATAAAGGAGTTATGCATGCTTGCGGCCATGATGGGCATACTGCCATGCTCATGGGCGCAGCAAAGATTATTGCCAAGCAATCGTTTAAAGGTACGATACGCTTGCTGTTTCAAGCGGCGGAAGAAATTAATGCAGGCGCCAAATCATTAATCGCTGCAGGAGCGCTTGACGGTGTTAGCGAAATTTATGGACTGCACAATTTGCCGACACTGCCTGCTGGGATGGCTGCTACAAGAAGCGGTTCTTTAATGGGATCTGTCGATCGGATCGAGATAAAACTGGAGGGCAAGGGAGGACATGGCGCTATACCTGATCAAAGCATTGATCCCGTAGTAGCCGCCTCTGCTATCGTTATGGGACTCCAAACGATTGTAAGCAGAGAAATATCACCGTTTCAGCCAGTTGTCGTTACAATCGGCAGTATACAATCGGGTATTGCCAACAATGTTATTCCTCATTATGCAGAGATGACAGGCACAATTAGAACATTTGATCCAGCTGTGCAGGCGGGGATGCATAAACGTATTGAAAGAATTGTAAAGCAAATTGCAGCAAGCTATCGCTGCGAAGCAAATTTGAAATATATTTCGCAAACACCTGTCCTGGTTAATCACGAGCAGCCGCTAGAGCATATGGAGACTGTCATCGACGAAGTTATTGGGCGTAATAATCGTGTTGAAGCAGCACCGACGCTGGCGGGGGAAGATTTTTCAGTTTATTTGCAATCGGTTCCCGGCTGTTTCTTCTGGCTCGGCGCCGGTCCAGCCGAGAATGCTGATCAAGCATTCGGGCTTCATCACCCGAAGTATAACTTGAATGAGGATTGCTTGGCGCACGGAACTGCTTTACTCGCAGCAATTGCGCTGCAGCGGCTGGCCGAGCTTGGCGGCTATAAGCTATAGAACTGGCGTTGCCGCTGTTGGTTCAATGAAATGTTTAACCACCGAAGTACGAATGTTATATAAGAAAAGGATACTAAGGATGCTATTGCGCATCCTTTTTTTGATTTCTGTGCGAGTCTCAGCTAATTATGAGCTCATTTTGAAAACTAACAGTTCGCAGAAAAATACTAATGAGCAGAAATCCGATACGCCCCAATATCTAACGATTTCGCAGAAGTGCCTCGCATAATGGGAGTCCAGAGGTCTAGCTTCTAACGGTTGCCACTTGCGCTATTTCGATGAAATTAGCTCATTTAAACTTGTAACGGTTGCCTTGAGGGTTATTGCGTCCTTTTCTGAAGAAATAAGTAGTTTATTGGGGATTTAAGCTCGATAGTAACCGTTAGAAAATATAATATGCGATTTTAGCGAGAATAGCCTTTGTAGCAACCGTTAGAGTCAAACATTACTCACCAGCTGGTCAGTCGTTCCGTTATTACATCCAAAATCGCAGTTTTGAGGCAGCAAAATGACAGTCGTTCCGTTAATGATCCATAAATCGCAGAAGAAGTCTCAATTATTACCGAATAGCGGAACGTGTGACCAGCTCGATTCAATTTTGCGCAACTGTAAAAAATTTACGTTTGCGAGGATTATCTTTCCGAAATATGATGGATGCAGAAGCTGCTTCTAAGAATCGAAACGATGCATGGAGCATGCGATATAAAAAGCAGCATCATCCATATATTGCAAGGACAGAGCTGTTATTTCAAGGTAAGCTGTAATTAGCTGAAAAATAATAAATAATAATTATGGTTTTCTACTAGTTTAGCAAATTCCACACGCTTTAAACCCTTGATACTGCTGGTTTTTCACGGAATGTCATCCCTTTTTGAGGCGAAAAAGAATAGCCTGTGAAAACGCTATCTTTACGTTTTTGGATGCGGAATCTACAATTCGAATTAGCCGATCTGAACGGCCGGCTGACGAAATAATTGAATACAAATAGGGAGGAAATGACATGTCAAGAAAGATCATCAGCGTCTTGCTCGTACTTGTGCTAGCGGTTACAATGCTGGCGGCATGCGGCGGGAAAAACAATGAAGGAGAGGGAGGCAAAGCAAGCTCCACACCTCCAGCATCACCTTCAGCCCAGCCATCCGATAAGGTCGAAGAGACAGATAACAGCGACCAGTATGGTGACACAGGCGGTATCAAGCTTCCAATCGTTGACAAGCCTACTACTCTTACATGGATGCTTGTAAGCGACAACCCTGTAAATGACAAAATGATTGTAAAAGAAATCGAAAAACGCACAGGTATTAAACTAGACATTCAAGCGTATTCATCTGCTACTTACCAAGATAAATTAAGAATGACAGTAGCTTCCGGCAAGCTTCCAGACATTTTCCACGGTCTTAAGCGTGCTGAGCTTAACAAAATCGGACAACAAAATGCTGTAGTTGCGATCAATGATTACTTGGATCAGCTGCCTAACTTCAAGCGCCTGTACGTAGATGAGAACCCTTGGGTAATCAAATCCTACGGCGATGAAAAGGGCAATATCTACACTTGGCCGATCTACAATATGAACCGTGACGTAAACCACGGCTTGATGTTCCGTAAAGATATTCTAGATAAGCACAACATCAAGGAGTGGACAAACACAGAAGAGTTTTATCAAGTGTTGAAGCAGCTGAAAGAGCTGTATCCAGACTCTTACCCAATGGCTTCTAAAACAAAGGAATATATTTTCAGAGACTTGGCTTACGGATGGGGAATTGGCGGTACAGCTTACCCAGTCTACTATGATGAGTCCTCCAAAGAGTGGAAATTCGCAGCAACTACGCCTGAACATAAAGATATGCTTGATTTTATGAAAAAGCTGTATGACGAAGGCTTGCTTGACCCTGAATTTATTACAGACACACCAGATTCCTGGACTTCCAAAATGACTTCCGGCAAATCATTTGTAACTTGGGATTGGATCGGCCGCTTGGATCTGTTCTACAACCAGATCAGCTCCGAAAATCCTGATTACAACCTGCGTTATGCTAACCCAATTGGACCTACAGGCAATATCCGTACGCTTCCTAAGGTTGATGCAGAGTGGGGCATTACTGTAGCCAACAATGCTAATAAAGAAGTAGCGCTTAAATTGCTTGATTACCTAACAAGCCCATCAGGCGCTGCGTTGGTAACGCTAGGTGTTGAAGGCGAAACATTTAATTTCGATGCAAACGGCAAACCGGTTTACCCTGAGCTTACAGATGTGCCTCTTGTAGACATTAAAGTGCTTGAGGACCGTTACGGCCTATGGCTTGAAGGCATGTATCTTGCTCCAGACAGACGAAGCGTTTACTACAACTTCACTGAAAAAGAGCAGGAAGCACAAGACAAAATGCTTGCAGGCAACAAATTTGAAGTGCTTGATCCTGTACTGAACTTCAGCGAGGATGAGCTGAGTGCAATTGCTGAATTGCAGTCTACAATTGAAAAAGAGTCGAATGCATTCAATGCGAACTATGTGCTTAAAAAATCATTCGGTGAAAAAGAGTGGAATGAGTGGATTAAAAACGCTGAAAAGCTTGGCGCTAACAAAATTGTAGAAATTTACAACAATGCTCAAAAGCGTTATGACGCTGCTAACTAAGCGCTTCATTATTTCTCTTAAAGTACAAATCATAGCATAATGATTGGCACTTGGAGACGAACCATTTCCGAGTGCCATTCCTTATACTTTCAGGAGGGAAGAGACTTGCCGCAACTCAACAGTGAATTTACAGTAGAGGTAAGCAAAAAATCATCCAGCAGTCGATTGGCAAAAACGTGGAAGCATATTAAACGCGATCGGCAGCTTCTAATTCTCTTTATTCCCTGCATAGCTTTTTACTTATTATTCCGCTACGGACCGCTATACGGATTGATTATTGCATTCAAGGATTATAGTGTTTTTCAAGGCATAATAGGCAGTGAATGGGTTGGATTGAAGCATTTTGTCAAGTTTTTCTCCAGCAATGATTTCTTTCTTTTATTTAAAAATACGTTGCTGCTTGGATTATTTACACTAATTTTCGGCTTTCCAGTTCCGATTATATTGGCAGTTCTTATTAACGAAGTTCGCACAAGATGGTTCAAAAAGTCTGTACAAACGTTAACGTATTTGCCGTCATTTTTGTCGGTAGTTATTATAAGCAGTATGATTATTGACTTTCTGTCTCCAGGCAACGGTATTATCAATAAACTGATTGCTGCGCTCGGCTTTGAAAAAATTTATTTTCTTATTATGCCAGAGTGGTTCCGTACTATTTATGTAGCATCGGATATTTGGGCGACGATGGGGTATGAAGCCATTATTTACTTGGCAGCTATCGCGGGCATAAGCCCGACTTTATACGAAGCAGCCAAGGTTGATGGCAGTACAAGATTGCGCAGTATGTGGTATATTACGATTCCGAGCATTTTACCGACTATTCTAATTATGTTTATTTTGAAAACTGGCTCTATGATTCGTATCGGCTATGAAAAAGTTCTGCTTCTTTATACGCCGCCAACATATGAGGTTGCGGATGTATTTTCAACCTTCGTATACCGCAAAGGGTTGTTGGAATCCAACTATAGCTATGCGTCCGCCGTCGGTTTGTTTGAAGCTTTAATCGCAATGGTCATGCTTCTAACGGCTAACCTAATTAGCAGAAGGCTTGGAGGTCGAGGACTATGGTAGGAGAAAGAAGATTCAGCCTGTTTTCTTTAATTAATACAGTTATACTTCTAGCTATTGCTGCAATAACGGTTTATCCGTTTTTGTATATTACGTCCGTTTCCTTGAGTGAGACTGCGCAAGTTGTGCAAGGAAAGGTGACGCTTCTGCCTAAGGGAATTAACTTTGGAGCTTATGCAGAGGTGCTGAAAGATGTTAAAATTCCAAGAGCGTATTTGAATACGGTGTTCTATACAGCACTAGGCACATTTATTAACCTGCTGTTTACGTCAATAGCAGCATACCCGCTATCCAAACCTGATTTTATTTGGAGAAAATATTGGATGATGGGTATCGTGCTTACGATGTTTTTAAACCCGGGGATTATTCCCAACTTTCTTATTGTAAAAGAACTGGGCCTTTATAACACGTTTTGGGCGCTTGTTATCCCAAATGCGATTTGGACGATGGAGCTTATTATTTTGAAAAGCTTTTACGAAAATATGTCCTCGCAGGTACGTGAAGCGGCCATTATTGATGGCGCTTCTGAATTTCGGATTTTGTTCAATATCGTTATTCCATTGTCGAAGCCTGCGCTTGCTTCAATCGGGCTCTTTTACTTTATGGGGCATTGGAACAGCTTCTTTATCCCGATGATTTATTTGCAGGACAGCCATCTGTTCCCGCTGCAGGTCGTGCTTCGAGATATGCTTATTTTTAGCGAGGGCAATAATTCCGGACTTGTCGATGCCGCTGCGCTGGCGCCGCAGGCGAAGAAAAATGCTACGATTGTACTTTCTATGATTCCAGTGCTTATGATTTATCCATTTGCTCAAAAATATTTTGCGCAAGGGGTCATGCTTGGTTCAGAGAAGGGCTAAAGTGATGGATATAGAGTAGAATAGTTGGATACACAGCATGAGAGAAACGGAGGACGCGGAGATGAAACAGCTTTTTACAAATAGAGGGATTTTTCAAGTACTGCTTGCTTTTTTATTAGTGATCTCCATCATGTCCGTATCCAACTATATCGTCTATAGAAATTCCATTTCCGGTATTTATGATAAAATGGCGCAGGTGAACACGCTTGCTGTCCAAAATATGATTCAAACCTTCGATAATAATTTCCGGACGATCTACAATATGATTCACACCATTCATGGCATGCCGTTTGAAAATATGGAGTATGAAAACAGCACGCAGATCGATATGAGCCGCGTTTATAGCTTGCAGGATCAAATTTCCAATCTGATTAATTCAACAGATTATATAGAAGAAGCTATTGTTTTTTATGATGATATTGATCTTGCGATCACTTCAAGAGGAACGAGCAGCTTCTCGCATTTGTTTAACGAGAAATACAAGCATAATGTATATAATGCCAGCTATTGGCGCAGCTACATGAAAACACGTAATTCATTGCGTGTTTTTCCTAGCGAAATGTTCACCATATCCACTTCTACGAATGTGCAGCAAGGAAAGCGCAATCTCATGATCGTAACAGGCGGCAATAAAGTAAAGATGTCGAATAAAAATATTATATTGCTTATTAATGAAGCCGATTTTATGAAAGACGTGCAGCAAAACCTGCTTATTCCAGGCAGCTCGCTTGTCGTGCTGGACCAGGATCGCAGAGTCATAGCGGACACGGGGTCAGACTGGAATATTCAAGAGCTGTTTGATAAAGCGCTTTTGGGCGCGGCAAAAGAAGCAAGCGTGACCAAAGAAAACTATGAGTATCATCTATTTAAGTCGGATTATAACGGTTATATTTATATCGAAAAGCTGCCTTATCAATTTCAAAATATCGAATCTGTTACATCAGCCAATCGGATCATTATGATCATTTCGATTTTAAGTGCCATTATGCTTTCTATATTGTTGAGCGTTTATTTGAATAAGCCAATAAAAAATATTTTGAAGCAATTTGGCACCAGCAATAGCCGAGGCAATGATTTTGTGAAAATTCATAGCGGTATTATAAAAATGCAGCATGAGGTAGAGCAGTATCGGAATCAGATTGCCGAGGTGGATGAGCATATTCAAAGAACGATATTGCTGCGCAGCTTCGACGAATATGACCAGAAGGTTATAGATGACGGTTTAATGCAGCTGTACGTACCTGGTTTCTTTAAGTTAAAGCATTTTCTCGTAATATCTATCCATGTCGAAAAAAATCCAGGCAGCGAGGAGAGTCAGCTTGCTGCAGATGCAATAGCCCAAATGCTTACCCAAGCTTTACCTGCCAATAAGCTGGCAATGGATGTTGTGTATGAAAAAGATTTTCGTTATTTGGCTGTTATTGGCTTAGACCAGCCTACAGATCGTGAGCCATTCATTAAACAGCTTGCACGTATTTTGGGCCAGCTCGAAAAAAATGAACTTTCTAACTATACGCTATGGGCCAGTGTAAGCCGCAATTATTTATCTGAGGTGGACAATTGCAAAAAAGCATTCGGCGATGTAAAGCTGGATATGCAGTTCCGCAATGTAAGGGAAAACGCGAATGTTATTGATGTTGAGAAGATCCGCTATCAGTGGATGGTATATAATCCTTTTGAGCAGATTGAAAAGCTTTCCAATTTTTTATTAAATGGTAAACTGAAGGAAAGCAAGGATGTTATTTCCGAAATTATTGAAGAGAATCGCAACCGTAACATTAATTATCATCAATTTATCCATCTGGCCAAATCGATGTTTTACTCGATGCTGAAGCACGTTGACAGTCTGCCTAACGACACACAGGAGCTGCTGCAAATTGAGCAGAAATTTCTTGAGAGCCTGACAATTACTAATAATTACGTAGTTATTGAACAGGAGCTGTATAAAGTGGCTAAGCTTGTTGCAAAGCAAAGCAAGCAGGAAACAGCTAATAAGCTGAATCCTTCATTTATTTCCCAATATATTGAGCTGCATTATATGGAAAATTTATATTTGGACGATATCGCTGAAGTTACAGAAACATCGCCTAAATATTTTTCGAGCTACTTTAAAAGAACATTTGGTGTTAACTATGTGGAATATTTGAATAAAGTCAGGCTTTCACATGCAAGAGAGCTGCTGAAGGATACGAATTTGACGATTGCGGAAATTGGAGAAAAAACAGGCTATTTGAATTCCTCCACTTTTACTACTACCTTCAAAAAGTATTTTGGCATTTCACCAAGCGAATATAGAAAACAGTGCAACAGCTGAGCATAACGGGGAGGATTATTTAATGAAAGCAGTAGCAGTACAGCATGGCAAGGTTCTTATCATCGATAAGGAGAAGCCGCATCCGCGCCCTGGCCACGTACTTATTAGGGTTGAATATTCGGCCATCAGCCCTGGCACAGAGATGATTTTTATAAGACGAAATTCCGATCATATAGCTGAAATCGGCTATAGCGCGGTCGGGATTGTTGAGCAGCTGGGGGAGGGCGTATGTGAGCTGGAAATCGGCCAACGCGTAGCCTGCTACGGCGCACCGTACGTTCAGCATGCGCAGTGGCTAAGCGTACCGGTCAATCTGACAGCCATAGTGCCTGATCATGTAGACCCTAAAGAGGCAGCATTTGCTGGTCTTGGCGCAATTGCTATTCACGCGCTGCGGGTTGCGGATTTGAAATTCGGCGAATCGGCTGTCGTAGTAGGTTTAGGCATTTTGGGCAATATCATTGCTCAAATTGCAAATGCTGCTGCATTTCGCACAACGGGTTATGATTTGAACGAAGAACGTGCCAAAATGGTAAGGGAGCGGGGCTTGCCGCATTTCTACAGCTCGCAGGAGCAAATGGAAGCGCAGCTGACGGCAGCCGTCGGCAAGCACGGTGCGGACGCTATTATACTGTGCGCAAGCGGTCCAGGCGAAGTGCTGATCAACCGCAGTTTCTCTTGGCTGCGGGACCGCGGCAAAATTGTAATTGTCGGAGATTTATCAACGGAGTATACTAGGGGGCTTATGTTCGGCAAGGAAGCTCAGGTGCTCATATCGAGAGCTGGCGGGCCTGGCCGCTACGACACAAGCTACGAGCAGGATAATATCGATTATCCGATCGGCTTTGTACGATGGACAGAGGGGCGTAACATTGGCGAGTATATTCGTCTGCTTGCCGAAAAGAGAATTTCAATTCAAGCTTTAATTACGGATGTGTATAAGCTGGATAATATTCAGCAGGCCTATGACAATTATATACATTACACAAGCAGCTCCTCAACGATTGCAACCTTGATTCAATTTTGTGACTAAATAGCGTCTGACAGTTGCAACCTGAAGGTCTATTGCTTATAATGGACAATAGCAAATGCTAAGAAAGAGAAGAGTAAGCAGCACTTTCACACAGGGAGAAAACGCCATGGATTGCGAGCGTTTTTGTGACAACAGGCTGTTGAAGTTCACTCTGGAGCAGGCACCTGAACGGATTGGCTGGCGTTAAAGCAGCTGAAGCGCTAGTAGGGCAAGCACGGTTTCCCGCCGTTATCGGGCTCAAGAGATTTAATAAGGCTCGTTTTTTCTGCTTTATTGATCTGAATTAGGGTGGTAACACGGTCCTTTCGTCCCTTTGTGGAGAAAGGGCTTTTTTTTATTAATTTTGCATGGAGGCGAAAGTAATGAAGGAAAGATTGGAGCAGCTCCGCTCGGAAGCACTAGAGCAATTGAATGCTGTGGATAATCCGCAGGAGCTTAATGACTTGCGGGTCAAATACTTAGGCAAAAAAGGCGCATTAACTGAAATTTTACGCGGGATGGGCGGACTTAGTGCTGAAGAGCGTCCTATTATCGGCGGTGTAGCTAACGATGTCCGCACAGCTATTGAAACGATTATAGATGAGAAGCAGGAAGCTTTTCAGCAAGCGGAAACGAATCATCGCCTAATGGCGGAAACGATTGACGTAACCTTGCCCGGCAAGCAGCTGCCTACAGGCGCGATTCATCCGCTCAACAAGGTTGCTCAGGAAATTGAAGATATTTTTATCGGCATGGGCTATACGATTGCGGAAGGGCCTGAGGTTGAGACCGATTATTATAACTTTGAAGCGCTGAATTTGCCGAAGGATCACCCGGCGAGAGATATGCAGGATTCCTTCTACATTACTGACGAAATTTTAATGCGCACGCAAACCTCACCGGTTCAAATAAGAACGATGCAATCGCATAACGGCGCAACGCCAATCCGCGTCATTTGCCCTGGCAAGGTGTATCGCCGAGACGATGATGATGCTACGCATTCCTTCCAATTCAACCAGATTGAAGGACTTGTCATTGGCAAAAATATACGAATGAGCGATTTGAAAGGCACATTGCTGCAGTTTGCTCAACAAATGTTTGGCGCGCAAACAAAAATCAGGCTTCGCCCAAGCTTCTTCCCGTTCACAGAGCCAAGCGCAGAGGTAGACGTAAGCTGTGCACAGTGCGGCGGCGATGGCTGCAGAATGTGCAAGCATACTGGCTGGATCGAAATACTGGGCTGCGGCATGGTTCATCCGCGCGTGCTTGAAATGGGCGGTTATGATCCGGAAGTAGTAACAGGCTTCGCATTTGGCATGGGAATCGAGCGTATTGCTTTGCTCAAATACGGCATAGATGATATTAGACATTTCTACACAAATGATTTGCGATTCCTGAAGCAGTTTGCGCGAATGTAACGAAAAGGAGAGGACTGAAAGCAATGAAGGTTTCATATAAATGGCTGTCTGATTATATTAGCTTGGAGCAAATAAGCGCTGCTGAGCTGGCTGAGCAAATGACAAGAGGCGGTATCGAGATCGATATCGTTGAGCCGCTGAATAAAGGTGTATCTGATGTAGTTGTCGGATATGTCGTTTCTAAGGAAAAGCACCCTGATGCGGATAAGCTGAATGTGTGCAAGGTGGATGTCGGCACTGAGGAGATTTTGCAAATTGTATGCGGAGCTCCCAATGTGGATGCTGGCCAGAAGGTGCCTGTCGCTATTGTCGGCGCTAAACTTCCTGGCGATTTCAAAATTAAACGAGCCAAGCTGCGCGGCGTTGAGTCGCAGGGGATGATTTGCTCGGCCAAGGAGCTTGGCTTAAACGACAAGCTGCTGCCGAAGGAGCAGCAGGAAGGCATCTTGGTGCTGCCGGAACATACGCCGCTTGGAACGCCGATTGTTGATGTGCTGGCGATGAATGACGAAGTGCTTGAGCTGGATTTGACGCCAAACCGCTCTGATTGCCTTAGCATGCTGGGGGTTGCTTACGAAGTAGGCGCGCTTACTGGGCGCAGCGTACAGCTTCCGCAAGCGAATGTGGCAGAAGGCGCAGACCGTGCTGCTGATCATATCGCAGTTCGTATTGATGCCAAGGAGCAGTGCTCCCACTATGCAGCGCGATATATTAGCGGCATTGCAATTGGCGAGTCGCCGCAATGGCTGAAGAGCAAGCTGATGGCTGCAGGAGTAAGACCGATCAATAATGTAGTCGATATTACGAATTTCGTTATGCTGGAATATGGACAGCCGCTGCATGCATTTGATGCGGACCGCATACCCGGCGGACGGATTCATGTGCGTCTAGCCAAGGAAGGCGAGACATTGGTTACGCTTGATGACCAGGAGAGAAAGCTGGAGCCGCATATGCTGCTTATTGCCGATGACAATGGCCCGATCGGCCTCGCAGGCGTAATGGGCGGCGCGAGCACAGAGGTTACGGAATCGACGAGCAATATATTGCTGGAATCCGCAAAATTTGCAGGCAGTTCTATTCGCAAAACTTCACGTCAGCTAGGATTGCGCTCAGAAGCCAGCATCCGCTTTGAGAAGGAAGCAGACGCCGGCAATGTAATTGCTGCTCTCGATCGTGCGGCTGCTTTAATCGCTGAGCTTGCAGGCGGCACGGTAAACAGCGGAATCGTTGAAGACAAAGCCGGCGAGCTGCAGCTCAAAACGGTTATTGTTCAATTGCCTCAAGTAAACAGCTACTTGGGAACAGCGCTGCAGGCAGCAGAGGTTGAAGCGATTTTAAGCAAGCTTCAATTTGATTATAAGCTTAGCGGTGCGGAGCAATTTGAAATTACTGTGCCGTCGCGGCGCGGAGATATTACTCGCAGTGTGGATATTATTGAGGAAATAGCGCGTTTATACGGCTATGACAATATTCCGACAACGCCAATTTACGGTGAAGTTATCCCTGGTGCGTTAACGAAGCCGCAGGCTGTGCGCAGAGAGCTGCGCAAGCGGTTGTCGGATGCCGGATTATTCGAAGTCATCAGCTATTCCTTTACTTCTCCTGCGCGCACGGAGCTGTTCCCGCAGCTGGCGGAACAGACAAAGCCTGTTAAGCTGGCAATGCCAATGAGTGAGGAGCGAAGCGTGCTAAGAACGACGCTTGTAGCTCAGCTGATTGAGACCGCTGCTTATAACCGTAACCGCAAAAATGAATCTGCTCTGCTATACGAGATTGGCAGCGTCTATCATACTAATGAAGAAACGCTTACTGGACTGCCTGTTGAAAAGCATCGCTTTGCAGCGCTGCTTACTGGCAATCGTCAGCAGCCGCAATGGAACAGCAAAGCTTCGGCGGTAGATTTTTATGATGCGAAAGGTATCATTGAAACCGTTGCTTCTGTATTGGGCTTGCAGGATAAGATCAGCTATGCGCAAGCACAGCCAGAGCACTTCCATCCAGGCAGAACGGCAGCTGTATTGCTGCAAACTGCCGGCGGGCCGGTTACGATTGGTTACGTAGGACAATTGCATCCTGCATTGCAGCTTGCAGAGGATTTGGCAGATACGTATGTGCTTGAAATAGACTTGGAGCAAATATATGAGCTGGCCGGCGATGAAATTGTATATCGTACGCTGCCTCGTTATCCGGCTATTCAAAGAGATATCGCAGTTGTTGTTGATGATGCAGTCAGCTCTGCGGAACTCATCGGGCTTGCGCAGGCTCAAGCAGGCGCGCTGCTGGAAAGCGCTCATGTGTTTGATGTGTACAAGGGAGACCGCCTCGGCGCAGGCAAAAAAAGCGTCGCTATTGCGCTAGTTTACAGACATCAGGAGCGTACTTTAACAGATGAGGAAGTAACGGAGCTTCACGGACAGGTTATCCAACAATTGGAGCAAACTTTTGCAGCTCAATTGAGAAAATAAGCAGGAAACTTCTTAAGCCGTATCGAATTAGTTCCTAGTGAACTTCGGTACGGCTTTTTTATATTTTTTATAAGCCGTTTACCCATGTTTTTTAGGCGCAGGAGCCGCTTAATTGCAAGAATTGCTTTTTTTGTAATATAAGAAAGTATAAGTTTTTGTAACCTTAATCAATTTCTTAATTGATATTCCAATTAAGTAATTGATTCATATCTGTTCTTATATTTCATCGGTAAACGCGGCTGTCCAAAGGACAGCGGAGCCGTTTATCTTTGGTTTTCAGAGCTTTTATTGTTTTTCTATTTACTGGTAACATGCCTGTCTTAAAGACTGGCGAGCTATTATTCCTTGTGAGCATTAATCCGCATAATCGCGAATGAATAGAACATTCTGACGGAGGGTAAGAGTATGGATTCGGAACAAATTGTTGTAACCGTTGATATATATGGCATTCAATATAAACTAAAGGGACATTCCAATGTCGAGTATATGAAGCGTGTAGCCAGCTCTATAGATGAGTCTATGAAAAAACTGGCAAAAAGCTTTCCAAGTCTAGATATGAACAAATTGGCTGTTTTATCAGCCGTTCAAATTACAGAGGAATCATTTCGACTGCGTCGAGACGTTACCCGTTTGCAGGAGGAAGAGGTCAAGCTGCATGAGGTGCGTAAGATTTTGGAGCAGGAGCGCGCGCAATTAGCTGATCTAAAGCTTGTTCTCGAGGCGGTGCGGCAGGAGGCAGAAGAAAGAGTCAAGCAGACGGCTGCCGATGTTCGATCAGAGCTGCAGCCGCAGCTGGAAGCATGGACAGCCAAATGGGAAGAGGAGCAAAAGCGCCAGCTGCAGCTGGCAGATCAGCATATAGCTGCGCTGGAGCAGCTGAAGGAAGAGCTGGAGCTTGAGAAGAAAACTGCTTTAGTTCAAATGAAAAGCCGTTTTGAGACGGATATTGCGAAGCTGGAGCAAGATCGCGCTGATCAGGCCGAGCAGCTGACAGGCCAATTCGAGCAGCAAATAGAAGAGCTGAAGCTTGCAGCTGCGGCAGAGAGAGAAAAAATGGCTGCTGAGCTGGAGCAGGCATTAGCATTGCTGACTCAAGTAGAAGCCGAAAAGGCGACAGAAAATGCCGCGCTACAGGCTGCCAGTGAGGAACGGCTGGCGGAGGAAAAGAAGAAATTCGAAGCTGCAATATCAAGATTACATAATCAGCATGAGTCATCCGTACAAATGCTGAAAGCAGATAAAGATAAACAGATTGAAGCGCTTCGCGCTGATTTGACCAGGCTTGAAGAAGAGCTTGTAGCTGAGCAAACCCGATTTGCTACAGAGCAGGCTAGCGCTGCTGATGCCTATGAGAGTATGCTGCAGGAGCTGACAAGCAGCAAGGACAGCGAGCTGGAGGCGAAGCAAGCGGAAATAGACAGAATGCTGGCATTGCTTGCAGAGCTTGAAGCAGACAGAATTGAGCAGCTGGCTATTAAAAGCAAAGAATTTGATGAATTAGAGGCTGCGCTTAAAGTAAGCCATGCCGGCAATGTTGCCCGCATCGAAGCCGAGCAGGATGAGCGTTTGCAGCAATTGATCGAAAAGCATGAGCAAGCTGTTCTTTCTTTGAAAGAGGAGCATTCGGCTCAATTATTGACGGCCAATGAAGAGCTTGCAAAGCTTCAGGGACAACTAGAGGAGCAACTCGCAAACGTGCGCGCAGAGCACCAGCAGCAAATCGAGCAATTAAGCAGTAAGCATGCGCAGAGTGTCGCTTCATTACAGGAGAAGCATTCCGGAGAGCTCGCAGCTTTGCAAGGCGAGGTTGAGCAGACGCTGGAGCTGCTGACACAGCTGGAAGCCGAGAAGACAGCCAGCATTGCTGAATATGAGCGGCAGCTTAGCGAGCTGAAGCAGCGTGATATAGCGAGGCGTCAGCAAGCGGAGGAAGCTCAAGCGGCATTGAAGGAGCAGTATGCGCAAGAAAATGAGCTTGCGCTGGCGATCGCCAAGGAAGAATATGATGAGCAGCTTGCTAAGCTGATAAAAGATAAGCAGCAGGAGCTTGAGCAGGGGCTGGCGCAGATGCGCAAAGAGCTGGCCGAGGAACGCGAGCTAGAAATAGCGATAGTACGCGAACAACTGGCAAAAGAGCATGAGCAAGCTGTGGCAAGCGTACGGGAAGGGCTGGCAAGAGAGCATAAGCAAGAAGTAGCAAGTGTGCGGGATGACCTGGCAAGAGAGCATGAGCAAGAAGTGGCAAGTGTGCGGGATGAGCTGGCGAGAGAGCATGAGCAAGAAGTGGCAAGTGTGCGGGATGAGCTGGCGAGAGAGCATGAGCAAGTAGTGCAAAGTGTGCGGGACGAGCTGGCAAGAGAGCATGAGCAAGCTTTGGCAAGTGTGCGGGATGAGCTGGTACGTGAGAGTGAGCGCAAAGCAGCAGAAGTGCGTGAGTCGATGGCTGGTGATAACGCCCGTGAAATTGCTGAAGTGCTGGATGAGCTGGCAAAAGAGCATGAGCGTGAAATCGCAGCCGTGCGTGAAGAGCTGGCTCGGGAGAAGGAGCGCGAGGTTGCAAAAACTCGCGAGGAGCTTGCTCATGAGCGTCAGCGCGAGCTGATGGAAGTGCGTGATGCTCTTGCTAAGGAGCGGGAGCGAGAATTGTCGGAAGTTAAAGAAGAGCTAGTAAATGAGCGGGAGTGCAAATTAGCGGAGCTGCGCGAACAGTTGGCGGAGGAGCGGGAACGCGAAGCAGCAGAGCTGCAGGAGCGTCTAAACCGATTGCAGGCTGAATGGAATAAAGAAAAGGCTGCTTTTGAGCAGCGTCTTGAGGTTGCGGATGAGCATTTGATTCAAGCGCTTGAGCAGGAGGAAAACTGGAGAACGGCCAGCACAAGGCTGCAGCAGGAGGCGGATAGCAGCCGCACGGAGCTGGAATTTGCACAAGAACAGCTGGAGGAATTGAAACAAAGGCTGCAGGCTGCGATTGATGAAGAACGACTCTTGCATGAAAGTCAAAAGGAACTCGAGCTTGAGCTGCAGGCGGAGAAGAAAAGGCTTGCTGAGCAGCTGCAAGCGCGCTTGGATGAGCAGCAGCAGAATTTGCAGCAGCAGCTGGAAGCTAAGCTGGCCGAGAAATCTGATGAATGGGAACGCGAGTATGAGCAGCTGAAAAATCAATTGATGGATGTGAAGCAGCAGGCGGAAGCAGCCGAGCTGGAGCTGCTTGATGCTTTGCAGCATACAGAAGAGAAGGAGCTTGAGCTGAGAAAGGCATTAGAGCAAAATGACCTGATGGCCAAGTCGCTAGTTGCTGCACAGCAGGAAGCCGACGAAATCAAAGCGCTGCTTGATGATCAGCAAAAGGAAGCTGAGCAGCAGCAGCTTGCTTTCGCCGAAGCGGAGCAAGCAGCCGAACTAAGCGCACGGCAGGCTGAGGAGGCAGGCAAGCTTGCCGATGCAAGCAAGCAGCAATTGCTGCGAGCTCAGGAGCAATTTGAAGCGCTCGAGCGTCAGCTGCTGGAAGCGCGCGACCGGGCTGAAAAGAATGAGAATGAGCTGTCAGAATTCAAGCAGCTGGCAACGACCTCTGAACGTCAGCTGGCTAAGGTACAGCAGCAATCCGAAGCAATGGAGAAGCAGCTGGCCGAGGCACAGCGCAAATCAGCTTTAGCCGAGCGCCAGCTCGCGGAGGCTCAGCAGCAGGCCGCAGCAACAGAGCAGTGGTTATATGAAGCCCAGCAACAAGCTGAGGAAGCGCAGCGACAGCTGCAAGAGCAGAAGCAGAAGGAGCAGGAGCTGGTAGAAATATTAGAAATAACTGCAGCCAGAGAGCGTCTTGCGACAGGTCAACTGGAAGTTGCGGCTGCCGCCTCGGCCAAGCTTGAGGAGGCTATGAATCAGCACAATGATGCACAGCATAAGCATGAACAGATGCTCGAGGAATATAATCAGATGAAGCAGCAATATGAACAGCTTAAGCAGTCTTCTCAGGAACTGGAGCAGCAGCATCAAAAGCTGCGCAGTGAGTATTCCAAGCTGCAGACGGAATATAATGAATGGATTGAATTGATAGAGCAAAGTTAGAAAACGATGAAGAGCTGGCTTGCATAAATGCGAGGATCTGTTTAGATTGTAATGGAACTGAGAGGCTCTATTAAGCAATAAAAAGCTGTTTTAAAATTGTAACGGAACTGTGGAGCGCTATAAATGATCTTTTTCCCGTTTAGGTAGAGATTTTGAGTAAATAAGGTTTCTCAGTTCCTTTAGATTTTAGAATAAGCTGATTTCCGTACAATAGCGTTTCTCAGTTCCGTTAGCGTTTTTCAACGGCCTGATTTCTAATTCTAGAGGGAAAAACTACATCTAGGGTAATTCAACGAAACTGGATACTTGAATCCATTTAGAATCGTTTGTTCGGCGAAAAAAGAGAACCTAGATGTACAAAATGTACTTAGTTAGCTACCACGAACCGGATGCAGGGTAAGCGAGCGCCCTATATGGTGCGGTTAAAGCTAAGTGAGCTGGATCAAGCAGTAAAATCTTAACATCGATCAAGAAAAAGAAATAAGGGACGGCATCTGCTATTGCAGGGCCGTCCCTTATTCGTTATTTTTGATTCGACAAGCGATCCTGTGCCATGCGGATTAATTCCCGCACCATTGATCCGCCAATTTTTCCGCCGATATGTCCTGCTTCCTCCGTAGATAGATCTCCGTTATCCCGAGGTTTTAAAGTTATGCCTAATTCATTGGCTATTTCAAATTTGACCTCGTCAGGATTGTTTGGGTTGACGCTATACCCTTCTTTCTTCATTACCTCTGCCTTGAAGGCCTGCATGCTTTGCTCTGCACCGGGGACGACATATTTTCTTCTTCTGCCCATTTTGCTTGCTCCTTTCCTGCTTTTCATTAGAATAACCAAACGTTATACAATGATTCATTTGTACATAAATACAAAAAAGCCGGCGTACAGTTTAAGCTGTACTACCGGCTGTTATGGATTTATTTAAGCGATTAAGCTTCAACAACTAATTTTGCTTTCATTTTAGCATGGCCTGCGCCGCACGGAATGTTGCAAATAATGTCGTATGTTCCAGGCTCATCGATTTTAACAGCAACAGTTTGCTTATTTTCGATGTTCACATCTGTTTTCAAAATTTTGATGCCATGAATGCCTTCAGCAGAATCGACTGTCATATCGATGCTTTCGCCAGCTTTAATTTTGTACTCAGCTTTGTCAAATTTCCAGTTGGAAGCAACAATTGTAACTCCGCCCTCTGCAGCTGTGTTTTCACTTGGTGCTGCGCTATTGCTTGGAGTTGATCCGTTGTCGGAGTTTCCGCCCTTATCATTTGATCCGCAGGCAGCAAGCACAAGAACTAAAGACAATGCAACCGCTACTAATGAAGCCCACTTTTTCATTATTAAAATCCCCTTCCTATCTAAGGTAGTATCTTTACTTTTATATTGTAAATGATATTACCTATAGATAACGTGGAAATGAGTGACAGCCTTATGACAAACTTATGAATAATCCTTGAATAAACAAGGAAAAGCCCTTAATGATCGCGAGGCGACCACAAGGGCTTGTTACGTTCCGTTGATTGCTCTTATGAACGAGCATCATTTTTTCTGCCTGCTTCATACGGAGTGCTGACCGGTATAAAGAGGTCGATAATGCCGATTACAAGTGCGGCAAGAATAGCGCCTAGCCACGTAACCGTTACGCCGCCAACGATAAATTGAGCGAGCCATATAACTAACGCGCTTGTCAGGAAGCCAACGATGCCTCTGCCGAAGGGAGTAACCTTCTTGCCGAAAATACCTTCAATAATCCAGCCGAAAGCAGCAATTACAAGCGCAAGGAAAAACGCGCTCCAAAATCCGCCTACGCTAAATTGAGGTACAATCATTCCAACGAGCATAAGTACTAATGCAGCGACGACAAAGCGTACAACATGTCCTAAGAAATTCATTGCAGTTCCTCCTTGTTTTGTTCAATTATGTCCATGCATAAAGTTTAAACATCACTATCATGTCCTTTTTTGAAGCATAATATGTAGGCCGCTGAAAAATTACAGCTTTAAGAACAGGACAATCATTATGTTTTTCTTCTTGCTTTATGAGATGTCGTGCATCAGCGTGATTGATCGGCTATAATAAAAGACGAGGGGAGTGTTTTTTTAGTGGATTCAAAAATATTGTCAACGATGGAGTACCCCAAAATCATCAATCGATTAGAAGCGCATGCCGCGACTATATTAGGCAAACAGCTTGTGCAGCATCTGGCGCCTTCGTCCTCGCTCGAGGATGTAAAGCGAATGCTGCAAGCTACCGATGAAGCCTATGCGGCTGACCGCTTGAAGGGCAGTGCTCCTTTTGGAGGCATAACAAATATAGAAGCATCCTTGCATAGAGCAAGGATTGGCGGAATGCTGTCAGCAGCAGAGCTGCTTGAAATTGCCGACACCTCGCGCGGCGGAAGACGTGTGAAGCGTCATATTATAAATATAAATGCTGATCATCCGCTGCCATTGTTAAACGGCCTGGCGGAGCAGATTAGTGAAAACAAGCAGCTTGAGGATGCAATATATGCTTGTATAGACGAGCAAGCAGAGGTAATGGATTCTGCCAGTCCTGCGCTGGCAGCAATACGGCGTGAGTTAAGAGCCGGCGAAGGCCGCATTAGAGAAAAGCTGGAATCGATGATTCGCTCCACGTCTGTTCAGAAGATGCTGCAGGATGCAATTATAACGCTGCGCAACAATCGCTTTGTTATTCCGGTCAAGCAGGAATACCGGTCCAGCTTTGGCGGAATCGTTCACGATCAGTCAGGATCGGGCGCCACGCTGTTTATTGAGCCGGAAGCTATTGTAGCGATGAATAACAGGCTGCGCGAGCTCAAGGCAAACGAAGAACGCGAGATTGAAAAAATATTGCAAATGCTGACAGCGCAGGCAGCAGAATGCGAAGAGGATTTGCTCATTGATATGCAGCTGCTGGCACAGCTTGATTTTGCTTTTGCAAAGGCAGCGCTTGCACATCGTATGAAAGCTATTCAGCCGCGAATGAACGACAGAGGCTTTATTAAGCTGCGCCGCGGACGTCATCCGTTAATTGATATCCATAAGGTTGTGCCGCTTGATATAGAGCTTGGCAATTCCTTTTCTACAATCGTCGTCACCGGTCCGAATACTGGCGGTAAAACCGTTACTTTAAAAACAGTCGGACTGCTCAGCTTAATGGCGATGTCGGGCTTATTCGTGCCAGCCGAGGAAGGCAGCCAATTATGTGTGTTTGATGCGATTTATGCAGATATCGGCGATGAGCAGAGTATAGAACAAAGCTTGAGCACCTTTTCCAGCCATATGACTAATATTATCCGGATCTTGAATCAAATGACGTCCAAAAGCCTCGTGCTAGTCGATGAGCTTGGAGCAGGAACAGATCCGGCTGAAGGGTCTGCGCTAGCTATTGCTATACTGGAGCATATTCATGCCAAGGAATGCCGCATTATTGCAACGACCCATTATAGCGAGCTTAAAGCTTATGCCTATAATCGCAAAGGCGTTATTAATGCCAGTATGGAATTTGACCTCGCTTCCTTAAGCCCGACCTATCGGTTGCTCGTTGGTGTCCCCGGCCGAAGCAACGCATTTGCAATTGCAGAGCGCTTGGGCTTGCAGCATGATATTATTAATCGTGCCCGCGGTGAAGTCAGCGAGGAGGATATGAGGGTAGAATCAATGATTGCCTCTCTGGAGCAAAACCGGATTACAGCTGAGCATGAACGCATCGAGGCAGAGGCGCTGCGTCAGGAGGTGCAGCAGCTTCGCTCAAAACATGAAGAGGATAAAAGGCGCTTTGAGGAGCAAAAGGAAAAACTGCTCGTCAAGGCACAGGAGGAAGCGGCACAAATCGTTAAAAAGGCAAGGCGAGAGTCCGAGCAAATTATTGCCGAGCTTCGTCAACTTGCACTTGAGGAAGGCGCTTCCGTCAAAGAGCACAAGCTGATCGAAGCGAAGCGAAAGCTGGATGAGGCTGAGCCGGCGACAATTAATGCGTTGTCCGCCAAGCCAAGCGGCCATAAAAAATCGGCGGCCATTCAAGCAGGGGATGATGTGAAGGTGATCAGCCTGAACCAAAAAGGTTCTGTTGTTGAGCTTCATGGCAACGAAGCGACAGTTCAGCTTGGGATTATGAGAATGAAGGTAGCTATTGCCGATTTGGAGCTGCTGCAGTCAGCGCCGGTCAAGCAGCCGCAGAAGCAGGCTGCCAGCTTGAAGCGTACGAAGGATGACGATGTTAAGCTGGAGCTGGATTTGCGCGGTGAAAATTTGGAAGAAGCAATTATGGAAGTAGACAGATTTCTCGATGAAGCCTTTTTGTCAGGTTTGGGCCTGGTGCATCTTATTCATGGGAAAGGCACAGGCGTACTGCGCACCGGCATCCAGCAATATTTGCGCAGGCATAGCCACGTTAAAAGCTACCGCAATGGAGCCTTTAACGAAGGTGGCGTCGGCGTTACAGTTGTCGAGCTGAAATAAACAGCTTGCTGAAATGGAGGACTTTAGATGGATAGAAGCGGGATCATTGATAAGCTGTTGAACAATCAGTATGCTTCTTCTTTTCTTTACGTGTCCGTAACGGTTCTTGCGGTCATTGTGTTTCTTGCTTGTTTTGAGATGGTAACCAAATACAAATGCTGGGCTGAGATCAAAAAAGGGAACTTGGCGGTAGCGATGGCAACAGGAGGGAAAATGTTCGGAGTCTGCAACATTTTCCGCTTCTCGATTGCGGCGAATGACTCTATTTATGTAAGCCTTATTTGGGCTGCGTTTGGGTTTGTCATCCTGTTGCTCGCTTATTTTTTATTTGAATTTCTGATGCCTTTTTTCCATATTGATGAGGAAATTGCCAAGGATAACCGCGCTGTAGGTTTTATAGCGATGATAATTTCAGTTTCAATATCATTTGTTATTGGGGCAACTGTCAATTAATATTTGGCTTGCATCCAGGAGGCTATTATGAAATATTTATGGGTAACCTTGTTAATTGTAGCTATTTTATTTTTTGTATTCGGAATTATTTATTTAATGAACAATTAATCGACTAGAAAGGGAAATTACATATGGAAGAACAAACAATTTGCCCCTGGTGCTCATCAGAAATTATTTGGGATGAGGAATTGGGCCCGGAAGATTTTTGCCCGCATTGCGATAATGAGCTCGGCAACTACCGCACAATGCCGTTAACAGATGAACCAGACGATGACAATGATCTGGAGCATGAGGAAGAAGAAGCTAAAAAACAGCAGCAGCTCACAGATGAAGATTTATGGGATGAGGATGAGTTGTCTACAAGCAGCGCAAATGAGTGGACGTCGGATAATGGATTCAGAAGCGGCAATCGTCATTCGCTTGCTATGGATCATAACGTTCAGCGCGTTGTCGATGAGCAGGAGGATGTTCCCGAATGTCCGCACTGCCGTGAATATATGATTGAAGCGGGCAGGCAGTCAATTGGCGGCGGTGCTGATTATGAGCCGACTGTTTCACCTGTATTAAAGGACAGTGTATTAGGCAGTCCATTCAAAATTATATGGTATGTATGTCCTTCTTGCTTCCATACGTCTTCTCAGCTGGCAGCCGAAGAAAGACTGAAATTGATTCAAAAGCTTTCTGCAGAAAATCTTTAAAGTGTAGAATTTGTCGAATGGTGCCTTGACGTTTAGGGAATAGTACAAAACGTATTTTTCAAATATAAGAACGTATAGGTTGTCTCCTAATACCAGTTCTTATAGTTCATTGGTAAACGTGCCTGCTTCTCTAGGGCGAGATGCCGTTTATCCTTGGTCAGGAGGAAGCGTTTTGGCTAATAAAATACTCGATAAACAATCTATACTGTTGTTAGCTGTACAAGCAATGTTTGTCACTGCTACCGCTCTATCAGGCACCTTTATCCCCGTTTACTTGTGGAAATCCAGCGAATCCTATATGGTAATAGGTTTTTTTACGCTGCTGCAATATATTTGCGGCGGCTTTACTTTTTGGATCGCGGGCAAATGGGTGAAGCAAAAAAACAAAATGAATGTGCTGCGGCTTGGCATGGCGTTATGCGGTGTATTTTATTGTGTCGTATTGTGGCTTGGCGATCAAGCTGTGCACTATATTTTTGTGCTGGGCACTTTGCAGGGTATCGCGCTAGGTTTTTTTTGGCTTGCATTTAATGTTATATATTTTGAAATTACATCACCGGAAAACCGGGATCGTTATAATGGCTGGGCTGGACTATTAGGATCAGGCGCTGGCATCATCGCTCCCTGGCTGTCCGGTTTTTTGATTACGACGCTAAAGGGAGAAGCGGGGTACCGATTTATATTTACGGTATCACTTATTATTTTTATTGCAGGTGCAATTTTGAGCTTTTGGCTCGAAAAAAGACCGCCTAAAGGTGTTTATAATTGGACGCATGGGTGGCAGCAGCTAAAGCAAAAAGGAAATGACTGGAGAAGATTGTTTCCGGCTATTGCTGCCCAAGGCGTCCGCGAAGGTGTATTCATGTTTCTGGTAGGCTTGACGGTGTATACGGCAACATCTGATGAAAGCAAGGTCGGTTTTTATGCGCTCGTTACCTCATTTGTCGCTTTTATCAGCTTTTGGGCAGCAGGCAGATGGATGAAGGAGAAGTATCGCAGTACTGCAATGTTTATTGGCGCAGTAATGACTACTGTCGTTATTATTCCGTTGTTTTGGGAGCTTTCATTTAATCGCTTGCTTATATTTGGCATCGGAGTATCGCTGTTCATGCCATTGTATTCCATCCCGATGACGTCTAAAGTATTTGATATGATTGGGCAAAATGAAAAAAGTGTACAGGAAAGGGAAGAATATGTCGTACTCCGCGAAGCAGCGCTTATGATTGGAAGAGTTACTGGCCTGGCAGCTTATTTCGCAGTAATGGCAATTAATGATTCAGCAACAGCGATTACGTGGCTGTTGTTCGCAGTTGGCGCTGTTCCTATAATTAGCTGGTGGATAATGCGATATTTTTTTAAATATAAGAAAGTATAAGTGAACATCAAGTGTTTTGAATTGGATGGATTAATTCCACATAAATAAAACGGCATAGAACATAATACAAAGGTAGTTCCGTATGTTTTCAATAAAGCTGAGGAGGAAATGACTGTGAACGCGATCACATCAAAAGAATTGGAATATGTTATCGATTGCATGAGTAATGAAGATTTATTAATGAAGCAATGCACAAGCATTGTAAATGCCACAACTCAACAAGAGCTTAAAAGCTTATGCCAGCAAATGGTGCAAACTCATCAGGATCATTACAGCAAGCTGCTGCAGTGCCTGGAGCAGCATCAGCAAATGGCGCCTGCCCAACCACAATAACAAGGAGGATAAAATAAATGAACCAGGGTTCAGTATCTATACTTTCTGAGGAAGACTTGGCATCAGCGGTATTATCCGATTTGAAACGGGTAGTGCGTGAATATGCTACCGCAGCAACAGAATCGAATTGTCCTGTAATTCGTCAATTGTTTACGGATATGCTTAACAGCACATTAACGATGCAAGGCCAGTTGTACACAACGATGTCCAATCTGAATATGTATGCTGCTCCCGCATCTGCTCTTAAGCAAGAGGTGGATAAGCAAATTCAATCCTACAAGACAACGCAGCAAAATACGAATAATTGGATTACGCAGCATTTGAACCAAGCAAGCGGAGCTATGATGCAAAATAATGGAGCTCAAACACAAACGAATTACATGCAATAAAAAAAGCAAGGAATGATGAAAAAGGCTATCCGCCACCGGATAGCTTTTTTTAATGAAAAATGAAGCATTTAGGAGGCATTTAGCTCAATCCTGCATATATTACGAGCAAATGCCAAAATAATTAATCGCTAATTGGAATGATTCAGTAATAATCTTTGCAGGAAATACAGATTCATTGTAAAATATCCTTTATAACCATTGGCGAGCTGGAAGGAGTTTTAGAATGAACGAATTACAGTTAAAAGTATTAGAGCTGTTGAAAGAAGATGCCCGTAGGGACGCTGAGCTTATAGCGACGATGTTAGGCGAGACGGCCGAAGCCGTGAAGGAAGCGATAGCCGCCTTGGAAAGCGATCATATTATTGTGAAATATGCGACAGTTGTAAATTGGAGCAAGGTTGATGATGATAAGGTTACTGCTCTAATCGAAGTGCAAATTACGCCTGAGCGCGGCCGCGGCTTTGAAGGCATTGCGGAACGCATTTATTTATATCCTGAAGTGAAATCCGTTTATTTAATGTCGGGGGCCTATGATCTGCTTGTCGAAGTAGAAGGAAAAAGCTTGAAAGAAGTAGCTTCTTTCGTATCCAATAAGCTTTCGCCGCTTGAAGCAGTATTATCGACCAAAACATTTTTCATATTAAAAAAATATAAACAGGACGGCATCATTTTCGAAGAGCGTGAAGGTGACCAGCGCTTAATGGTATCGCCGTAAAATAAAGGATGATGGTGAAGATGAACAATGAGACGCAACAATTGCTCTCAACGAGACAGCGTAATTCGATGGCTGACTATTTGTCTCCGCTGGTAAGAGATATGAAGCCATCCGGCATTCGGCGCTTTTTCGATTTGGTGAGCACACGTAAGGATGTCATTACGCTAGGCGTTGGAGAGCCTGATTTCGTAACGCCCTGGAATGTGCGCGAGGCAGCTGTTTATGCGCTGGAAAAGGGAAAAACGCAATATACATCCAATGCGGGCATGCCGGAGCTAAGAGAGCAGATCGGCCAATATTTGAACGATGCTTTTCAATTGGAATACAATCCTGCCAACGAGATGATCGTTACAATCGGCGGAAGCGAGGCGATTGATCTCGCACTGCGCGCGCTGATTCAGCCGGGGGATGAAATTCTTATTCCTGAGCCCAGCTATATTTCATACTCACCGATTACTTCTCTAAGCGGTGGCAAAGCTGTCGGTATTGAGACATTTGCAGAAGACAATTTCAAGCTGAAGGCAGAACAGCTGCAGGCTGCGATCACACCTCGCTCCAAAATACTTATATTAAGTTATCCTAGCAATCCGACAGGCGGCATTATGACATATGAGGATTGGTTGCCGATTGCTAAAATTGTCGAAGAGAACGACCTAATCGTTATTTCCGATGAAATTTATGCAGAGCTGACTTATGGCATAAAGCATGTAAGCTTTGCTGCAATGCCTGGCATGAAGGATCGTACAATACTAGTCAGCGGATTTTCAAAAGCTTTTGCTATGACAGGCTGGCGCATGGGATATACTTGCGGTCATCCGGATATTATTGCAGCGATGCTCAAAATTCACCAATATACCGTAATGTGCGCCCCGATTATTGGGCAGTATGCTGCGCTTGAAGCACTAAGAAACGGAATGGAAGAAAAGGACCGCATGATGGAGTCCTATAATCAAAGAAGAAGGCTGGTCGTTAACGGCTTCCGTGAAATCGGTCTTGAGTGCCATGAGCCGGAAGGAGCCTTCTATGCTTTTCCTTCTATCGCTTCAACCGGACTCGATAGCGAGCAATTTGCTCAGCGTCTGCTAGAGGATGCCAACGTAGCTACAGTACCGGGCAATGTTTTTGGCCTAGGCGGCGAAGGGCATTTACGCTGCTCATATGCAACCTCTGTCAATCAGCTGGTAGAGGCGTTGGATCGTATCGGTTCATTTGTGCATAAATTAAAGCAAGGCTAGTTCAAGTCGAAGCAGCAGGTTCGGACTATACATCCGGCCTGCTGTTTGTTTAACAGCAATTGTTCGTGCTTGAAGTCAATCTTGACTCATTTAACATAGGAAATGAATAAGTTTTCAGGAAGGAAGGACATCCATGAAGCTTTATACGAAAGGCGGAGACAAAGGGCAAACCTCATTAATTGGCGGCAGAACCCGCAAGGATGACAGCAGAGTCGAGGCATATGGCACAATTGATGAGCTGAACAGCTTTACAGGACAAGCCCATGCACTGCTGAAGCAGCATGACTCTTTGCAGGATCTTGCAGGTATGCTGCTTGTCGTTCAGCACGAGCTGTTTGATTGCGGAACAGATCTTGCCTATGCAGTAGAAGGCGCTCCTTCCAAGCTAGCAGCTGAATCGGTTGACAGATTGGAGCTATGGATAGATCAGCTTACTGATGAAGCTTCAGAGATTACAAAATTTATTTTGCCTGGAGGAAGTGTGCCATCCTCCCAGCTTCATATTTGCAGAACAGTGTGCCGCAGGGCAGAGCGCCGCGCCGTAACGGCTGCCGCCGAGCATGGGGTGTCCGCAGACGTTATCAAATATTTAAACCGTCTATCTGATTTTTTCTTTGCAGCAGCGAGAATTGCCAATGCAAGGCTTGGTGAAGAGGATATCGCGTATGAACGGAGCGCCGATGTGTTCAGGCTGAAGAAGAATAAATGATAGATCAGTTTTATTACAAGCCTTTAGTTGCAGAAGTCGGCAAGGAAGATGCAGGCAAGCAGGTACGAACGGTATTGGAGCGCAGGCTGGGCGTTTCGCGAAAGCTATTATCACAGGTAAAGCTCACCGAGCATGGACTAACCGTTAACGAACAGCGTGTATATACGACAGCGCTAGTTGCGGAAGGGGACATTATCAAGTTAAGAATGCTGAGGGAAGAGTCGGATGACATACTCCCGCAGCCAATGTCTTTGGAAATATTATTCGAGGATGACGATTTGCTTATTATTAACAAGCCCGCAGGTATTATTGTCCATCCTACCCATGGTCATTATACCGGAACACTTGCCAATGGGGTCGTCTATCATTGGCAGCAGAGAGGGGAAAAGGTGCGTTTTCGTCCGATCCATCGGCTTGATGAGGAAACGTCGGGAGTGGTTGCAATCGCGAAAACCTCATACGTTCATCAGCAGCTTTCTGAACAATTGCAAGCAGGATTGGTGAATAAGCAATATCGGGCCTTTGTATATGGCGAGCCGGCCAGCAGGCTTGGCACAATCGAGGCGCCAATTGACCGAGATCAGATCAACCCGCATCTTCGCGTCGTAACGCCGCCAGGGAAAGGCTATCCGTCAGTTACTCATTATCAGGTGTCGGCTGTATACACTGACGGGTGTTCCCTAGCCTCCTCTGTCCGCCTAAAGCTGGAAACAGGCCGAACTCATCAAATTCGTGTGCATATGAAGCATATTGGCTGTCCATTAATCGGCGATAAGCTGTACGGACTCATGGAGGCCGGCAATCGGCTATGGGAGGAAACGGCGGGGAGGCAATCGCTGCATGCTGAGCAGCTGGGCTTTACTCATCCGATTACGAAGCAGTATATGGAGTGGACAGCGCCATTGCCGACAGAGCTGGCACAGCTTGAAAAGCTACTTAATGTAACGAATAGAAAACGTTGATATAGAAATGCAAGTTAAGAAATGGAGTGGAGCTATTGATGTCTGGTAAAGTAACCATTATACAGTATCCAAAGTGCAGCACATGCCGTGCTGCTGTGAAATCGCTGGAGGCCAAAGGAAATGAGGTTGCTTCCCGCCATATTGTGGAACAGACGCCTACAGCTTCAGAGCTAAAGGAGCTTATTGCGTTAAGCGGTCTTGATATGAAAAAGTGGTTTAATACATCCGGCGAGGTGTATCGGGAGCTTGGTTTAAAGGACAAGCTGCCGTTAATGAGCGAGGAGGAGAAGCTGGAGCTGCTTTCACAGCACGGCATGCTGCTTAAGAGACCGATTGTGACGGATGGGACTAAAGTTACAGTCGGCTATAAAGAAGAAAATTATGAACAGGTTTGGGGAGCGAAATGAGCAAACAATGGGGTAAGGAAAAAAGCTGGAGATCGAATCGGCTTTCACAGCTAGGCTCATCTATTTTTGCTGAAGTTGCAGACTGGAAGCGTGCAGCTGCAGCAAATGGCAAGGACATGATAGATTTGGGCATAGGCAGTCCTGACCAGCCGCCAACGAGCCATGTGCGCCAAGTACTGAGCAACGCTGCACTGAGAGAGGACAGCTACGCCTATCCTGTTATAAAAAGCGGCATGCCTTTCCGTCAAGCTGCGGCGGATTGGATGAAGCACCGCTTTGATGTGACGATAGATCCAGAGCAGGAGCTCGTTACTTTACTGGGCTCGCAGGATGGACTTGCACATTTGGCGATGGCTATATGCGATTCCGGAGATGCTGCGCTGCTGCCTGATCCCGGCTATCCGATTTATGCGGCCTCGCTCGCATTGGCTGGGGTAGAGGCCATACTAATGCCCTTGCGCAAGGAAAACGATTATTTGCCGGATTTGGATAGCATACCTGAGCAGGATTGGAAACGGGCTAAATTTATTTTGCTAAATTATCCGAATAACCCGTTATCTGCTGTAGCTAATCTTGCTTTTTTTGAGCGGCTGCTGCAAAAAGCGAAGCAGTATAACGTTCTTGTAGTACATGATCTTGCCTATTCTGAAATGGGCTTTGACGGTTATAATCCGCCCAGCATTTTGCAGGTGGAAGGAGCATGCGAGCAGGCGGTTGAATTCCATTCCATGTCCAAAAGCTTCAATATGGCTGGCTGCCGAATCGGCTTTTTAGCTGGCAACACAGAGGCAGTAAGCGCTTTGCGAGAGCTTAAAGCGAATATTGATTACGGCGTATTTGATCCTGTTCAGGAGGCGGCTGTTGCAGCGCTGCAGGAAGCGATGGCAGATGAAAACTGGCAGAAGGCCGGTTTGCTGTATGAGAGAAGGCGTGATATTTTTATTGAAGCGCTTCGTGCTGAAGGCTGGTATATGGAGAAGCCGAAAGCAACGATGTTTGTATGGGCGCCGCTGCCTGAAATGCAATGGGAAATTGAAGGCGACTGGGACTCAAGAACTATTACGCAGGAAATGATTAAGCGAACGGGTGTTGTGGTTATTCCTGGAGCGGCTTTTGGATCTGCAGGCGAAGGCTATGTTCGTATAGCGCTCGTCGAAAGTGAAGAAAAGCTGCTGGAAGCTGCAAGCCGAATCGGCAAGTTTATTCGGGGAGAAAGCTGCTAGCCCTGCAAAGCATATTTTACGTTATAATGATTGTAAGGGAGATGAGCCAGAATTGGAGAAAAAGGATAGACTACTGTTAATTGATGGAATGGCCATATTGTTCCGTGCTTATTTTGCAACATCCTTTACAGGACATATTCGCAGGACGAGTGCCGGTGTGCCCGTTAACGCGGTACATGGCTTTGTCCGGTATTTTATTAATGCTGTAGAAACGTTTCAGCCTACCCATGTTGTATGCTGCTGGGATATGGGAAGCACGACGTTTCGAACGACGCAATTTGACGGCTATAAAGCTAACCGTCCCTCCGCACCAGAGGATTTGATACCGCAATTTGATCTCGTTAAAGAAGTGGTTTCCAGCTTCAATGTGCCTAATATAGGCGTAGACAATTATGAGGCCGACGATTGCATCGGCACGCTTGCGGCGGCATTTAAAGGGCATGCTGAAGTAATCGCCGTTACAGGCGATCACGACTTGCTGCAGCTGGTGGACGATCATGTTTCAATCGCTATTATGAAGAAGGGCATTGGCAATTATCAGGTTTATACACCTCAATCCTTATTGGAGGAAAGACAGCTGTCAGCCGCGCAAATTATAGACGTAAAGGGCTTGATGGGTGATTCAAGCGATAATTACCCTGGTGTTCGCGGTATTGGCGAAAAAACAGCTATCAAGCTTGTGCAGGAGCATGGCTCTATCGACCAGCTGCTTGTTAATTTGGAGCAGCTGTCAGCTTCGGTCCGCAAGAAGATAGAAGCTGATTTAGACATGCTGCATCTTTCCAGAGAACTGGCAACGATTTGCTGCGAGGTGCCGGTTGCCATTCAGCTGGAGGAATGCGTTTGGTCCTATAATCGCGCGAATGTGGAAAGTAAATTTGAAGAGCTTGAATTTAACAGCTTATTGAAGCTGATAGGGTAAAAGTGAAAGAAGATCGTCTCTCCTGCCTGCGTATTCATATGAAGGCGGTCGGCGGTCTTCTTCTATTCTGCAACAGCAATGCAGAGCCTGTTAGATTCTTTGACGAGCTGTTGCAGCATATGAATAGATTGCAGCGGAGCAAAACGCTCCTGGAGAAGCGCAAGGAAGGAGGCATTGGCGACCAAGCCGTCAATAGTATTGGATTAGTCACTTTTACTTATCATTTAAAGCGGAGAAGTATTAAAAATATATCATGGTAATACAATCCAATATTAGTTATAATGCTGTCATCGCACCTGTATTGAAAAGGGAGAGTGAAAGAAGAATGAAGGTAAGAAAGGCCATTATTCCTGCTGCAGGCTTAGGCACAAGGTTTTTGCCTGCAACAAAAGCAATGCCTAAGGAAATGCTGCCTATCGTTGATAAGCCAACCATTCAATACATTGTAGAAGAGGCGATTGAATCAGGAATTGAAGATATTATTATTGTGACTGGCAAAGGCAAACGGGCAATTGAGGACCATTTTGACAACTATTGGGAGCTGGAAAATAAGCTGGAGCAAGCCAATAAGTTTGAGCTTTTGCAGGAGGTGCGCAAATCCTCAGAGATGGTTGATATTCATTATATCCGCCAAAAGGAGCCGCGCGGACTCGGTCACGCTATTTGGTGCGCCCGCAAATTTATTGGCAATGAGCCCTTTGCAGTACTGCTGGGCGATGATATTATAGCTGCTGAAAAGCCTTGCTTAAAGCAAATGATCGAGCAATTTGAAATGCGGCACTCATCTATCATTGGCGTGCAGCAGGTTGCGCCTCATGAAGTATCGCGATATGGCATCATTGATGGCTCCATGCTGGACAATCGCATTCATCTTGTCCACCATTTAGTGGAGAAGCCGAGCTATGAAGCCGCTCCTTCACAAATTGCGATAATGGGTCGTTATATTCTTACGCCAGAAATATTCGCTATATTGGAAAATCAACCGCCTGGCTCAGGCGGTGAAATTCAGCTTACGGATGCTATAGCAGCACTAAATGCGACAGAATCGGTATTCGCATATGAGTTCGAGGGCCAGCGCTATGACGTTGGAGAAAAGCTGGGCTTTATTCGAACGACAATTGATTTTGCAATGCAGCGTCCTGAGCTTCGATCCGAGCTGCTCGCATATTTGCAGCAAATAGTAGAGAAAGAGGCTGCGCGCTTGTAAGCTATAAATATTTATCGCCTGCACTCCGGCTTCGCTTGGCGCTTGCCGGTGTGCCATAGGCTACACATAATGCTGGAATGGAGCGGACGACAGTTGCGCCGGCGCCAATAACCGTGTGCTCTCCGATCGTAGCCATATGTATAATGGTTGCGCCTATTCCAATTGCGGTACAAGCGCCTATACGTACCTGTCCACCTGCCGTGGCTTTTGGAGCGAGACTGACGAAAGATTCCAATACGGAATCATGCTCTACGCACGTATGGCCATAAAAGATACAATGCTCCCCGACGACAGCATCGCTTCCGATGATGGCGCCTGCCATGACGACAGTTCCTGCGCCGATTTCGGCGCCTCTTGCTATAATTGCGGCAGGGTCGATCGCCGTAATGAATTGGAAATCGGGGTAATCGGATTTAAGGTCTGCGCTTACTGCAGCCCGTACAGCATTATCTCCGATAGCGATTATTCCGGCACGAATAGCATTTTGCTCAAGCCAGGTGTCATCTCCTAATATGGCATAGCCATACACGAGCGAGCCGGGCTCCTTATTAGCATCTAGCAAGCCTGCTATATGATACTTCCCTTCTCTTTCTATCGTATGAATAACAGCTTTAGCATGGCCGCCAGCTCCAATAATGACAATACTCTGCATAAAAAGCTCCTTTCAATGCGCTGCTAATTATAGTATTCTACAGCTATATTAACATAGCTGATCTGTTAATTGACATATTATAGCGGTTTTGATAATCTGATGATGTGTTCTTTATATAGAACGACAAAAAGCTGCATGCCATACTCCTAGAAGCTTAATCAAGCCTTGTTCAGAATAAGGAAAGCGAAGTCGATTCATTCTGGTTCGTTATTTGCTAGCTGAAGCGAGGGGAGTTATATGAACAATATTATTACATTAACGAAAAAACATATGTCTGCCGAAATGCAACTGCTGCTTGCCTGGATTGAAACTAGCATTCACTCGGAGTTTGATTGCGAATATTATGAATTGCTGCAGCAGGTAGATTACAGCTCATTGGCGGAGCTTGTAGAGCAGCATGATTTGGTTCCTTATTTGTATCATATTATGAACTCGATGAAGCCTAAGTTAGTGTCTGATGCTTTGTTCGCATTAATTGAGCAGAAATATAAGCAGTTTTTAGCAGCTGCCAGTAAGCGCAAAAAGGAGCAGGTCAGAATAAACGCTGGCTTCGCAAAGCTGCAAATAAGGAGCGTCTATTTGCAAGGTCCGGTTGTCGTTAAGGACTGGCAATCTGATATTTTTTTTCAAACCTCCAGCCAGCTCGTCTATTTAGTGGAAAAGGAGCATCTGCTTCAAGTAAATAACATATTAATGCAGCTCGGATACGAACAGCTTGAGCTGCCCAAAACAGCGAGCTCCCGCCAGCTCAGGTCGTACAGACTCGCTTATTTTCACCCGCAGCTGCAGCAGATTGTTATTATTCAATGGAGATTGAGTCCTTTGCCGATTCGTGAATACGGCTTTGAGCAGCTGTGGCAGCGCAGAAGGAGCGGGGGAAGCGAGGGCTGGTTTTCTGCAGCCTTGAGCCGCGAAGATTTATTCATTTATATTATGCTTAATGGCATTATACATAACTGGACGATTGCCAGCATGCTTGTCGATATGAAAAAACTGCTGCACCAATCTATTAATTGGCCTTTGCTTATTGAATTGCTGCGCAAATACAGGCTTTGCAATGCCGGAGGAGCCACCATCATTTTTTTGGCGCAGCTTATTTCTATCCCGCCTCATGAAGATATTAAACTTATTATACATTCTAGCAAAGCAAACTGGCTTGCGCATGACATGCTTAACCAGCTTACACTAGATACTACGCATCAGTCCCCAAACAGCCGTATTCAATCCGTTCTTACTTTTCGACATAAATGCTATGGTTTATTGAGCTTTTTACAGCCTTCTACCGAGCAAATATTGAATGAGTCAAGCCCGTCTCGAATCGTTTTATTTTCAAATATATACAAACTTTTTTACCGGACAAGCAGTTGCAGGCAAAAAAAATAACAGTTTGCAACGATTCGACAATTAAGACCGTTTTTGCAAATATACGATGATATGGCACGAGATGAAGTAAATCATGTAGAATTATAGATGATGATGAGCGAAGAATGAAGGTGGAGGGCTTATGAGAACGCAAATAACGCCAGCGCATGCAGAACGATTAGATAAGCATATCCCTTTGCCGGACCTTTTACCAATGCAGCTCATTATTTCTGTTAAGGATAATTTAATTACTAATACTAAAGGTGAGTTTATCGTGTTGGTTGATGTAGACAACCAGCGGAGCTACAGCTTCAGCATAATTGGAAGCCGGATTTGGCAGGCGATTGACAAGCCAGTAGCGATTGGGCAATTAATAGAACAATTATGCCAAAGATATGATTGGGAGCGAGCGGCTTGTGAGCTGATCGTTATAAACTTTATTATGTTTTTGTCACGTGAAAAACTTATACTGTATCAATTGTTTACGTACTATTAGTTGTGATACTCTTGACTTATTCGTATTTGCGAGGGGGAAGGACCAGCTTTGTATATATTTCTTATTGCAGCCGCCTTCTTGGCGGTTTTTATATATGTCCTATTTATTTTGCCTACAAAGTGGCTTAAAGTAGAGAAAATTGAAAATCGGATTGGGCTTAACAGCATGATTATGCAAATAAGCGATGTCCATGTTGATAAGCTCCGTATACCTGCAGCCCAATTGAAGGCGATTATTGCCTCAAGCAAACCGGACTATATTTTGCTGACAGGGGATTTTACCAGCGATGTTCGATCCTTGCCGCTGCTTGATCAATATTTGGAAGAAATTGCAGCATGTCAAGTTCCGGCCTATGCTGTGCTTGGCAATCACGATTATCGTCTGCCCGACCTGCAGCCGCTTTTAACTATACTATCGCTTCACCACATACATGTGCTGCGCAATCAATCTGTCGATCTGGGCTCATTCTATTTGGTAGGCATTGATGACTACTGCTCCAAGCACAGCGATATCCCTGCTGCATTTGCTGAAGTGCCGCTACAGGAAAAGCCGATTGTTGTAATGACGCATGATCCTAATGCCGTGCTTGCAATCGATCGCCCGTATCAATATTTGATGGCAGGCCATTTTCACGGCAAACAATTTAATATTCCGTTTCTCTTTTCGATTAAACCTAAAGGGAAATTGGCAGCGTCAGGTATTTACAAAGGTTTGCACCGTTCGAAGCAGGGGGCCTACTATATATCCAAAGGGCTTGGACAAGCAGGAATAAATGCAAGAGTCGGCGTTCGCAGCGAAATAACATTGCACTATTTGTAAAATTGGCATATTTAAAACAAAACAAGCATATAACGATAATAAAAATAACGATTGACAATTAGGTCTGAAGTCGTTATTATTTTTATATCCAAGTAAAAAGATGTGAATTATTGTTTTTATATTATAATTAATGGAGGGTTTGAGACACGATGGATAATAACCTGTTATCAGCGTTAGAATCAAATTGGATTTCTTTGCTCGTCACATTAGTGCTCATTGGCGTATTGCATTTCATGGCAAAGAAAAGGGTGGGCTTCGGCACGCGCGTGTTGCTTGCTTTAGGGTTTGGATTAGGAGCAGGTATTTTATTTAACATTTTCAAGCTCGACACGGAAGGTGTAGGGACAATTGGCTCCATTTATATTAATCTGATTCGAATGATTGTTATTCCATTAGTATTTGTTCTAGTCATTAACAGTGTCATCTCGATTACGAATATTTCGTTTTTAAGAAAGTTAAGTGTTAAAACGATCGGATGGTTTCTTGGTACGACTGCAGTTGCTGCGATTATCGGTTTAATAGTGGCAGCAATAATTAGCCCGTCTGCAGGCTTTGAGGTTTCAACAACTGGCGAATTTACAGCTAGAGAAATACCGAGCTTCTTCAAAGTAATTCTAGATCAGGTGCCATCAAATCCGATTAATGATGCTGCTCAAGGCAAGGTTGTTCCCATTCTTATTTTCGCCTTGTTTATAGCGGTTGCGACGGTCAAGGTCGGAGCGAAAAAGCCGGAAGCTGTTCAGCCTTTCAAGGCATTCATTCAATCAGCTACTGATATTTTGCATCAGGTTGTTAAATTCGTACTTCGCTTTACTCCGTACGGTGTATATGCGCTTATTGCAGTTATGGCAGCCAGATATGGCTGGGAGACGATGGAGCCGCTTGCGATGCTGATTGCTGTAACTTATATTGCACTTATCGTTCATTTTATAATCGTATTTGGCGGACTCGTAACGTTTGTTGCTAAAGTAAATCCATTTAAATTTTTCCGCAAGGCTTATCCTACAATTGCAGTTGCGTTCACAACGCGCAGCAGTTTTGCAACTTTACCGATTAATCTTGAAGTAATTACGAAGCGCTTGCGTGTTTCACCGAAGATTGCAAGCTTCGTCGCCCCGCTAGGTGCTACGATGAACTTTAATGGCTGCGGCGGTATATGGCCTGCTATTGTAGCCGTGTTCGTTGCTCAGGTATATGGTGTTACTCTTAGCGTTACGGATTACATTATTATTGTGCTTGTAAGCATGATTTCTTCTATCGGAGTGGCTGGCGTGCCTGGACCAGCTTCCATTTCAACAACGGTTGTATTGACAGCTGTCGGCTTGCCGCTTGAAGGTATTGCGCTCGTTGTCGCAGTGGAAGCGTTAATTGATATGGGCCGTACTGCTGTGAATGCAACAGGAACAACGGTTACTGCGCTGCTCGTTGCAAATTCCGAAGGAGAGTTCGATCGCGAATCGTTTAATAAAGATGAAGAGGATGAGCTTGATTTAAATCCAGCTGCCGTATAGTATAAGCAGCCCCCTGCCATTTAAAATTGCGGCAGGGGGCTGCTTTAGTCAAAATTGTTTATGAATTAAGGCTCGTCCTGCACTTCAGGAAATGCTTTGCGCAGCTGCTTATTCATTGCGTAATGCTTGCTGCTCTCAGCGCTTGAGCTATAGGACCCTTCTGGAAACTCCTCGGGTATATAAGAGCTAAGCTGCGACTCAACACTGTTCTCGATTTCGACAGGATCGCGATCAGTTTCTTTGTTGCGGTCTATAGCAAACCCCTCCTACACTATTTAGTAAATTTCAACTATAGTGTACCCAGCTTACTCTGTAAAATTCACAGTACCTACTACTAAGTACAGAAATTGGCTAAGTTCAGCTGCTTCTTCCTCATTCAGCTTATAGGCGCGCTCCAAATAACCTTCCTCAGCCAAATCATCCGGCCCAATAATAGCAGTAATGCCAGATTGCAGGTTAGTAATCAGCTTCTTGCCATAAAAGCGTTCTGTTGTCATAATAGCAAGGTCGAACCGGTTTAACGCAGGGGTAATAAACGTTACAAAACGTGTAGTAGTCTGCTCAGTAGTATCTGACATAAAGTCATAATCGGATAAAAGCATAGGTTAACCTCCAATCTATTTTACTTTATTATACATGAATGAGTGCTGGTCATATACTTGTGATCCTGCTTAAGCTATGATATGATTAGTGCAACAAAGCTAATAGAAGTGATACGGGGGAAGCACCTCCACTGCATAACTGCAGTGGAGGTGCTTTTTTTTGTTGTTGGATGCTGCCTTGAAAACACCTGTAATAACGGACCGCTTCTGTTAGTTTTGTTTGCAGCGTCAAGTTCGCTTGGGGCCGTATTTTATGACAGGCAACAATTATGAACGACAAAGGAGAGATTAGGATGAGAATTGTTTTTTTGAACACATTTGAACAGAAAGGCAGCGAGCTGCTTCGCAGCGCACAGCTTTCGATCGGCGAGCAGGATGGAACCTGGCATGTACAGTGGCTAGAATTGGGGGAACCGGAAGCCGTGCCTGAAAGCTGGTACGCAGGCGTATTCTGGGATGAGATGCTGGCAGCTTTGCGTCACGGCGCAGCAAGCCGAATGGCAGATGGCTATATGCCGGTTATTAAAGGCCAGCTGGAGGATGCAGCACGGCCATCGGCTAGCAAAACAAATGATATGCTGCAGTATTACGCAGAGCAGCACAGTGATGAGAAGCTCTACGGAGAGCTCAGGGATTGGCGCCGAAAACGCGCTGTAACCGACCGCAAGTCAGCTTATTTAATCGCAAACAACCGAATGCTCCGCCTGATCAGCTGCTTCGTTCCGCATACTGAGGAGGAAATGCTGCAGCTGCCCGGCTGGGGACGCGGAAAGCAAACAGCCTACGGCGAGGAGATACTGGCGATTACACGAGAGGTTGAGCGCCAGTTAAGCTTCCCTTTGGACTGGGTGGAGCAGCAGCTTGATTATGGCGAGCTGGAGCGCTGGCAGTTCAAGCAGAAGGAGCAAAAATACAAGTCCGAGCTGATCAAACAGCAGCAGAAACGAATGATATTGGAAATCATCCATGCCGGTGGAAAAATGAATGAGCTGGAGCAGCAGCTGTCTTTGTCACGCAGGGAAATTGTAGTGCGTCTTGAGCAAATCGAGGAGGAAGGCTACAGCGTCGAGCCGCTTATCGAGCAGGAGCTGCATACTGTGCCTAAGGAGGAGCAGGAGGCAATTATTGAAGCGATCGCCTCTGTAGGGGACAGATATTTAAAGCCTGTGCTGCAGCAGGTATATGGCGGGAAAGAGAGCGAGCTTGATCAAACGAATAAAGAGAAAATCTATGAAGCTATCCGGTTTTTAAGGCTGCGATATAGAAGAAGCGAGACAGTAAGTAAAATATCCTAGCTGCTTTAGACGGATTCGCCCGTGAGTAAAGAACTAGTAAATAAACATATATATGAACAAAGTAGTATACTAGGACCAAGGTATAAAGTATAATAGAACTAGAACTGAATCGCGGCGAATTTTGTCGAAAAGGAGCGAAACTTCTTTTATGAAGGCAGAATATATTAACCCATTTCTTGAGGCTGCTACGGATGTTATTGAACAGGTTGTTCAGGTAAAGCCATCTGCAGGTCCTTTAGCAATAAAGGATATTAAATTTGTAGAGAACTATACCTGGATTCAAATTGGTTTGAATGGACAGATGCAAGGAGATATTGTATTTGGGCTAAGCGATAAGGTAGCTCTCCAGCTTGTTTCTGTCATGATGGGCGGTTATGCACTTTCAGAAATTGACGAGATGGTTAGGAGCGCTATTTCCGAATTAGGGAATATGATTAGCGGAAATGCGAGCACGCTGCTATACAACAAAGGTGTGCAAGTAGATATTACGCCGCCTACCGTCATGCAATCAGCATTAAGCGCAGGCATTCATGCGAAGAAAGCTTTAACAATACCGCTCATTATTGATGGCATCGGCAGCCTTGATATTCAAGTCGTTATAGCTTCATAAAAAACAGATTCCCCTGGACTCCGCTGGAGTCTGTTTTTTTTGATAAACTTAGAAAGCCCGTGCAAAAACACAATGAAGTAGTTTCATCTTGCGCGATAATCAAGTAAACTGTAATTTGGGTGATTATAGATGCTAAAGGATAAGGTCGTATTTATTACAGGCGCATCCAGCGGATTAGGAGCTGCAGTTGCTTTGCAAGCTTCCCGGCAAGGCGCCATCGTTATTCTGACAGGGCGTCACAGTGAGCGGCTGGAGCGCGCTGCAGCTTTACTTGACGGCGAATATGCTATCTTTCAGCTGGATGTAACGGATATGCAGCAGATTGAGCAGGTGGTAACTGCGGTTATACTAAGATATGGCCGAATTGATATATTACTTAACAATGCGGGCTATGGTCAATTTTTATCACTTGAGGACATGCCTGTAGAAGGCTTTGCTCAGATGATGGATACAAATTATTTGGGCATTGTCAGATGCACCAAAATAATAGTTCCCTACATGCGCTTGCAAGGAAGCGGCCATATTATTAATATCGCGTCGATGGCGGGCAAGATCGGTTCCGCCAAATCAACGGCGTATTCGGCCTCCAAGCATGCTGTCCTTGGTTTTACTAATGCGCTGCGCATGGAGCTGAAGGGAGGCGGCATAAAAGTATCCGCTATTAATCCCGGCCCGATCGATACACAATTTTTTGAACTGGCGGATCCTGAGGGCAGTTATGTAAAAAATGTACAATGGTTTATGATGAAAACAGATAAAGTGGCAAGCCGCGTCGTTTCCGTTATGAACAGCGGCAGAGCTGAGCTTGATCTTCCGCTGCTTGCAGCAATTGGAATTAAAATCTACGGATTATTCCCGAGGCTTGCCGACCGTCTTGCAGGCCGCTTGTTCAATCAAAAATAGCGATGATTAAGTGAGGAATATAAGATGAGCATTAGCAATGAAAAAACTTGGCTGCAATTAGGCATAAGCGATCCGCTTAATCATGCCCTGCTGCAAGCTGAAATCGTGACGCCGACCAAAGTGCAGGAGCTTACGATACCCGTATTGCTTGCCGGCAAGGATGTTTCAGCCCGCTCGCAAACGGGAACAGGTAAAACAATCGCTTTTCTGCTTCCGCTGCTGCAAGCGATTGACCCTGCTTCAAGCGCGATTCAAGGCGTCATACTAGCGCCGACGCAAGAGCTGGCGATGCAGCTTGTGAGAGTGGCAGAAGCATATGGCGAGCCGCTCGGCATTAAAGTGCAGCAGCTAATCGGCGGAGCTGCGCTTAAGCGCCAAATTGAGAAGCTTAAGCTGCGCCCGCAGCTTATTATCGGTACACCTGGCCGGATTGCCGAGCTGGTCAAAGCCCGTAAGCTTAAGCTCAGCGAGGTGAAAAGTGTAGTTATCGACGAAGCTGACCAGGTCTTTCAGCTGGGATCTACGAAGGATTTAGAGGAAGTACTGTTCAGTATGGGGCGCGAGCGTCAAATCGCCTTTTTCTCAGCTACTTATCCGGATCAGATGGCGAGGTTTGAGCAGCGCTGGATGAGAGAGCCGGAGCGTATTATCGTTGCGCCTGAGCATCGGGTTTCAGAAACGATAGACAATATTTATATCGTCAGCGAGCGCCGTGATAAAACAGATACAGCCAGAAGGCTGCTTCGTTTGCTGAAGCCTAAACAGGCACTTTTGTTTTTAAATGATACGGATCAGGTTGCAAATTGGGAATCTAAGCTGCGTTACGAGGGTTTTTTGGTTGAGTCGCTGTACGGAGATGCTGATAAACAAAGGCGTTCTGCTACCTTGGCCAGATTCAGGGAAGGGCGCTGCCATCTCTTGCTGGCGACAGATGTAGCTGCAAGAGGCCTCGATATTGAAAGCTTGCCGCTCGTCTTGCAGCTTGAACCGGCAATCGACGCTGATCACTATGTGCATCGTGCAGGCCGGACAGGCAGAATGGGCCGCCTGGGAACAGTTATTTCGATTGTTATGCCTCAAGAGCTGTTTATTATGAAGAAATTCCGCAATCAGCTCGGAATAGATCTGAAGGAATACGTGATGTATAAAGGCAGGCTGATTACACCGGAGCAAATGCAAGAGGAAATGAGAAAGCCGGCTGCACCTAACAGAACCAGCAAAGCTGCTGCTTCGCAAGCAGCAGAGAAAAGTAGCGGAATTGCCAGAAGCAGGCCGGCTGAGCAAGCCTCCAACCGTGACGGCAGAAGCACTGCAGCAGCGGATTATGAGGCAAGCAGCAAACGGGCAGGCGCTAAAAGTGGAGCCGGGAAAGCCGCGGTTTCATCTAGCAAGAGCAGCAAAGGCGATAAGAGGGCAGACAGCAGCTATAAGACTAGCTCGCAATCGGCTCCCAAGCCGCTGACGAAAGCGCAGCAGAAGGAGAAGAAAAAGAAGGAAGGCAAAAATAAAGGCGCTCCCAAGTGGCTGAAGGAAAAGCGCCAATCCAATACTTAATGTAATGAAGAGCATTGTGCTGGCTGCCAAGATCGAGATGATCTGCGGCTAGCACAATGCTTTTTTTATTTATGAACTTCTAAGGGTTGCCACAAACGCTAATCGTGAAAAAATGGCATTTTAAATTTTCTAACGGTTGCTGTTTCGCTTAATTCTCGAAAAAGCACTGATTTTGCACGGGAAAGGGTACAATAGCGCTCGTGACAACCGTTAAAATCTCAAATGAGCTACAATAATCGAAATAGCCTCTCTGGCAACCGTCCCTCGTATTTAAGGGTTTTTCTCACGAATGCTCACTCATTCGCAGGATTTCAATGATGTAGAAATCAGATAAGGCGGCAGAACGTAAGGACTGTAGAAGATCGGTGACAAATTGGGCATGCGGGAACAGAAATCGCACGTTCATGCATTTCTAGAGGCATACTTTACTGCACTTCTCCACCTGTCCCTTGGAGGTTCACCCTCCCATGTCTCTACGGGTCTATGCCCTTACATTCCTTCGTTCTACCTGACCAAGGCGTGGAGACCGATTGCGTTTACATGACGGGTCAAAGCCCTTTTGGTTGCCATACTCGGTCCTCTGTGCGTTCTTTGTTAAAAATCCTGCGAACGAATGAACATTCGTGAGAGTCGATTTTACTTGTTAA
>NZ_JBOZWO010000100.1:0-1066 GCF_050864975.1 Paenibacillus sp. GXUN7292
AAATCGCCTGCACACCCCAGCAGACAAGCTAGCGTAATCGTGCCTAGGCCGTGCACACTGCGGAGTTGTTCAATGAAAGGGACTTGCTCCAAGAGGGCTTCAACCTCTAGTTGCATCTCGCTCAGTACGCGTTGCGTCTCTTCGTAAAATTGTAGCAGTCGCAGGATGTCTTGACGCGCGGCATCATTGGTGCCCGACTTCCCGATACTACGTGCCGCAGCAGCTAGAAGCTGAGCCGCTTTTGCTCTACCACTAGCACCAGCTACACGCCGCATCCCTTGTTCACGCCAACCTTCTAATACGCTGTCCACATCCAGTTGCTGCAAATCGTCAGGCAACGCAAAGGCCTTTAGCGTGGCGAGAGAACGAACACCATTCCATTCAGAAAAGACGCTTCGAAACTCTGGGAAGTACAGATCAATCCAACGCACAATGCGGTTGCCTAGACTGATGGACTGCCCAGACCAATATTCGCGCGAGCTCATGACAGCTTTAATTCGCTCAAATACAGGCGCTTGCGGCGCATAATCGGTGTAGTAGCCGCGACTGACCACATCGGCGATCACAAGTGCATCTTTTGGATCGTTCTTTGATGGGCTATTATCGCGGTTTTCCTTGTTGCGATGTGTGGTCACCGGGTTCACTAACACCACTTCGAGATCCTGCTCCAGCAGCCAGTCTGCAAGGTTGTGCCAGTAATGGCCCGTAGGCTCCATACCAATAAGGAACGAGGATTTATTATGAGAGGAGCCTACTTCATGCATCCATTTAACCAGCTTCTCAAATCCTTCTCGCGTGTTCGTAAAACTAAGATGGCGACGTACCAATTCCCGCCCGCGAAAATCTATCATTTGAGCCGCGTGTACGTCTTTGGCAATATCGATCCCGACTACAGCATGTTGATTGGTAATTCGTTCAATCCGTTGATTTATTGCAGCTTTTCCTGTAAACTTCATAATAAGCGCCTCCTGATAGGTTTTTAGGGCATCCGACCCGTCACACCCTATCATACGAGGCGCCCCTTTTTTTGTCCAAGTCTAAAACTTAGCACCTACAGGAATGTTTA
>NZ_JBOZWO010000101.1:0-969 GCF_050864975.1 Paenibacillus sp. GXUN7292
ATAGAAGAAGGCAAAAGTTACAATGAACAATAGAAGAAGGCAAAAGTTACAGTAAACAATAGAGGAGTAAGCAAAGTTGCAATATACCACAATAGAGAAGGCAATATTGTAGTCGTAATAAAGCAGACAATAGTTGCCGTGATTCATAGTTTAGAAACTTGGCGTCCATAGATTCTTCATGAATCTAATGGGCGTCTATTTTATCGTATTAGCGTCGAAAAATTAGTAACTTTAGCTGTTGAGGCAAAAATGATTGATATCATGAATCGTTATTTTGTCGTCCAAAGTGTCTAACGGTTGCTACAGCCGCTAAAGGGCTGGTTTTATGCTGTTTAATTTTTTAACGGTTGTATTAGCGGCTATTTCGGCAATTTAGCGTATTTTTAGCTAATATTGATTGGATAGCGGCAATGGCAACCGTTAGATTTAAAAACACCTTATTTTTTAATGAATAGGCTCTGTGGCAACCGTTAGCACACTCACCATCGTTCTGAAAGCTTAAAAGCACGCACACCATCGTTCAGTTGCTGGGAACAATAGTAGATTAGGCAAAAGTAGAAGTAATCAGTAGTAAAGTAGGTAATAGTTACAGTTACAATAGTAGAAAAAGCAACTAGTTGTTATTGCTTTGAATCGTAATAAAGCAGACAATAGTTGCCGTGATTCATAGTTTAGAAACTTGGCGTCCATTAGACTTTTCATGAATCTAAAGGGCGTCTATTTTTATGGGCACTGGCGTCGAAAAGTTAGTAATGATTGTCATCATGAATCGTTACATTGGTGTTGAAAGTGTGTAACGGTTGCTACAGGCGCTAAAGGGCTGATTTTATGCTTTTTAATTTTTTAACGGTTGTATTAGCGGCTATTTCAGCAATTTAGCGTATTTTTAGCTGATATTGATTGAATAGCGGCAATGGCAACCGTTAGATTTAAAAACACCTTATTTTTTACCGAATAGGCTCTGTGGCA
>NZ_JBOZWO010000102.1:0-852 GCF_050864975.1 Paenibacillus sp. GXUN7292
AAAACTCACTGGGTACAAGCCCACAATAGCTCATGAAAGCTGTGGGACTTCGGAATCGTGTGATGCTCATGATTTCTGATCCTAATGTTACTGAAGTGATCATTGCTACCCCTCGTAACGCCTGCAAGGCTTGGAGCAGCGGAGCCTGTACCCCAACTTCCGCTTGCTGTTCCATTTCTTTTTCATATCTTTTGATACGCTCTTTGGTTTCCCATATGGCGTGGCGATATTCTTGAAAGGCAAGGCGCTGACACTCATTTGTAAACTTTAACGTATCTAGCCATTCTTCATTGGCATATGTCCATGGTTTAGACCCTTTGGGATCTGACAGTTGATTCCGTAATAGAAACTTTCCTAGCCGCTGTTTATGGCGGTTTAAATCTTCCTTCGCATCTTCCCGTGCACGAACTAAATCTCGTAATGCTTCATCCTCGGGTGTAGGGACATAAACGGAAGTAAGTTCTCCTGCGCGAAATAGTTGGGCCAGACGTAGTGCATCTCGTTTGTCCGTTTTTATTCGGTCTCCTGGCCGCTGAGGAATAAGGGAAGGAGCAACGATTGCACACGAAATATTCATCTCCAGCAGCCAGCGGTACAGCACATACCCTGTAGGGCCAGCTTCGTAACAGACTTCCAGCGTAACATCTTCTTTCTTAAGCAATTGTTGGATTAGCTTTCGGACGGCTTCTTTTGTGTGAGCAATAGCTCCCCAGTACCGTGCCTCTTGTCGATCTTCATCCGCAATAGCAACAGCAATTTTTGCTTTGGATACGTCTAAACCTATATACTTTGTGGTTATACTCATAATAACCGACTCCTTTTTTGATTGTAGCTCTGTTTTGGTTTTGAATG
>NZ_JBOZWO010000103.1:0-852 GCF_050864975.1 Paenibacillus sp. GXUN7292
TTACTGGTTTTGAGCGTCAAACAGCTTTTTACGATCGTTGTCAATCGCTTCTAGCACTTGGATCGGGGTCTTGCTGCCGAGCATCAGCTCTTGAATATACTTGCCGATAATGGTGTTATCCCAGTAAAGCAGGCCATATTCCATATCCAGCCCTTGACCGCCCGGCGCGTTTTCAAGGATCGATTTGCCAGCTTGCGACGGCTTGCCCGCTACATCCGTGAACGAAGGATTAGACTGCAAATCAGGACGGCCGTCATAGAACGTATTCAGGTTTTCCGGTTTTGCCATAAAGTCAAAAAACTGCTTCACGCTGTCCAAGTTTTTGGAATCTTTGTAAGCTACGCGCATATTGCCGCCTGCTGAATGCGAATACATATCATTGCCTGCCAGCGGGATCGGGAACATTTCCCATTCATTTGCTTTTGAATCCGCATATTTTTCAGCAACCTCACCTTGATAAGACTGATACATCATAATCATGGCCGATTTGCCTGTGCCCATTGCCTCATAGCTGGAATCCCAAGCATTGGACAAAGAATTTTTACCGAAGTAGCCTTTGTCATACAGTGTTTTGAACTCCGCCAAAAATGTCTCAAACTCTTTTACATCCGCAAATTTCATCTCTTGATTGTTCAGCTTGTCGTACAAGCCCGGGTTAGCTTCTGCAGCCTTTGGACCGAATTGCGAGAACCAGATCGCCCAATACCAGGCTTCCTTGCCAACCATATAAAGCGGTGTTTCAATGCCGGCTGCTTTCAATGCATCTGCAACCTGCATCAGCTCTTCCATTGTTTTTGGAACCTGCAAGTCATGCTTCGCAAACAGCTCTTTGTTGTACAAAATGCCCCATCC
>NZ_JBOZWO010000104.1:0-766 GCF_050864975.1 Paenibacillus sp. GXUN7292
AAAATATTTCGCTTGAAATGTACATTACATCTTTGCCAGCTCGTCCCAACGAACTCACGACCAATGGCTTTCTTCAATCCAGCATGCGCGTCTGAAATGACAAGCTTGGGCGACTGGATACCACGTGATTGAAGCAACTGAAAGAATCTGCTCCAGCTTTCAAAGCTTTCCGCATGGTCAATCATCAGTCCTATAATTTCACGCTGGTTCTGCTCGTTTAGTGCGGTCGCAATGTAAACAGCTTTAGAAACGACGCGCTGATCCTCACGCACTTTGATGTACATCGCATCGACAAATAAGTACGGATAGTACACGAGATTTAGCGGGCGGTTCGCCCATGCATTTACGATCGGATCTAGTTTTTCTGTTAGGGAAGAGACGAAGGATTTCGATACATTTTCCCCACAAAGTTGCTCCACGACTTTCGTTACTTTACGAGTGGAAACACCATGAATCACCATTTCTAACATAGAGAGGACAAGCGCTTGTTCGCAACGTGCATATTTCTCAAAAACGGTAGGAGAAAAATCCCCTTGGCGCGTACGGGGCACCCGCAAGGTTATTCGCCCTATGTTCATCACTAAATCCCGATCATAGTAGCCATTTCTATAATCTTGACGATCTGGTGTTCGTTCGTAAGCAACTGCTTGCAAATGCTTATCTCGTTCTCTTTCCATGAATTCGTTTAACACTAATACAATCGATGACTTCACGACAGCATCCATATTCGAATTCATAATGGAATCTTTTAATTGTTCTGTGTTTA
>NZ_JBOZWO010000105.1:0-762 GCF_050864975.1 Paenibacillus sp. GXUN7292
TATGGAGCGGAAGACGGGAATCGAACCCGCGACCCTCGCCTTGGCAAGGCGATGCTCTACCGCTGAGCCACTTCCGCACACTGGCTGGGGCACTAGGATTCGAACCTAGGGATGACGGAGTCAAAGTCCGTTGCCTTACCGCTTGGCTATGCCCCAACAATCTGGAGTTTCATATGTGTTTAAAATGGGGCGATCGAGGGGACTTGAACCCCCGAGTGCCGGAGCCACAATCCGGTGCGTTAACCCCTTCGCCACGACCGCCATGTGAACACATATAAGTAAATCTGGCAGGGGCAGCAGGAATTGAACCCACACCAAAGGTTTTGGAGACCTTTGTTCTACCTTTAAACTATGCCCCTAGGTAAATGGTGGAGGATGATGGATTCGAACCACCGAACCGTTAGGAAGAGATTTACAGTCTCCCGCGTTTGGCCACTTCGCTAATCCTCCATGTGGTGCCGTCGAGAGGACTTGAACCCCCAACCTACTGATTACAAGTCAGTTGCTCTACCAGTTGAGCTACAACGGCATATTCCAATGTCTTTCATACTTAATGGTGGCTCGGGACGGAATCGAACCGCCGACACGAGGATTTTCAGTCCTCTGCTCTACCGACTGAGCTACCGAGCCTGATGATGGTATAAATGGCGGAGCTGACGGGATTCGAACCCGCGGTCTCCTGCGTGACAGGCAGGCATGTTAGGCCTCTACACCACAGCTCCACATCATTTCTCGGATAAGTCCGAAGGTAAAACATTTTTT
>NZ_JBOZWO010000106.1:0-699 GCF_050864975.1 Paenibacillus sp. GXUN7292
GGTGCCTCGGCGGAGGCTCCTGAAAATTCATTAGCAGCATTTATGCTGGGTGTTATGCAGGAATGCGATATGATCGAGCTGGACGTTCATCTTACGAAGGACAAGCAGGTCGTCGTTATTCATGACCATACTTTAGAACGCACGACTAATGGTGTTGGTGAAATTGCTAATCTGAATTATGAAGATATTAAAGGTTATGATTGCGGCAAGTGGTTTAGCGATCAGTATGCTGGAGAATATGTTCCTTTGCTTGAAGAAGTGTTGACGAAGGTGCCAGCAAATGTACAGTTTAATGTAGAAATAAAAGCCGCTGAAACACCAGGCATGGTAAGCTGCTTAATTGATGTTTTAAGAAAAACGGACCGCATCGGAAGCACAGTCGTATCTTCGTTCCACTTTGGCTGCTTGGCGGAGTTGAAAAAACAATTGCCTGAAATCCGCATTGGCTTGCTTTATCATCCTGAGGTTGCGGATTTCAAAAAGTTTGAGGAGGAATCGGGAGTCGAGGTGTTTTCACTCCATCCGCACTTCCCGCTTGTAACGGCATCCTATATGGACATTGCAAATGCCGCTGGCAAAACCGTTTATCCTTGGACAGTTGATGGGGAAGCCGACTTGAGAAAACTCATTGATTTGGGAGTAGCGGGTATTATAACAAATAAGCCAGGTTTTTTAAGAATGATACTGGATAAATAATTA
>NZ_JBOZWO010000107.1:0-686 GCF_050864975.1 Paenibacillus sp. GXUN7292
CTAGCGGTGTCAGTCGTCATCAGGGAAGAATTACGAAAGCTGGAAACGCACATATTCGAAGAGTGCTAGTCGAATCGGCCTGGGGTTACCGTTATAGTCCTGCCATCAAAAAAACAATGAGGGAACGGATTTCCGGCTTGCCGCCAAAGGTGCAAGCTATAGCTTGGGCCGCGCAACAACGGTTACACAAAAAATACAAAGCAATGATGCGTATGGGAAAACACAAAGGGACGATCGTTACTGCAATCGCAAGGGAATTAGCTGGATTTGTATGGGTAATTGCGATGGAGATAGAAAAAATACAGCAATCGGAAAAAGCAGCGTAACGCAAAATCATGCATGAATAACCTAGCTAAAATGAATTGAGTCTAAGGATAGATGAAAGGAGGCGATGTTGGGAGAGATCATTTTTTACTTCGAAGGCAAAATCAGGCAAGGTGAAGGGAAATCCGCGAGAAGCGCTTGAGTTAGGTTTGGAACCAAATACTCGTCAATAGTTAGCGGTAAGCCCTTCAGACGTATGTAGAATGTGTGTGAATCCACGAATATCAGATTGCTAACCAGCGATTAGGTTTTTGCCTTCGAGCTAAGGAATGATCTACCCCTTCCCCTAAGGAATGTGCAGGAAGTACACCTCCCTGCACCCCGTTACTCGCCGTAAGGCAGGCCCGGCATATTCATGCCGT
>NZ_JBOZWO010000108.1:0-685 GCF_050864975.1 Paenibacillus sp. GXUN7292
AGTGGGCGTAGATGAAGCCGCTATCGACGCTGCAAGCGCAAAAGTAGACCTTGTGGCGGATGGTGCAGAAAAGTCTGCCCTAAAAGAAGCTATAGAAATTGCTCAAGATTTACTTAGTCAAATATTGGCGCCACCGACTTTAACGGGAACAGTTCCAAATGTCAACACGGTGCGAATTACATTTTCTGATGATGCTGCGTGGAGAGACAAAATTACAGGGGTTTATCAAAATGGCAACTCCGTTCCCATCCACAGCTCTAGGGTGAACAGGTCTACCGCAGGAATGATTGAAATTAATCTTACTGGTGCTTCACTAACACCAGGAACGCATAAATTTCAAATCAAAGCCGAAGGGTATGCGGACGCTGAGGTTACTATTGAAGTGCCTGTACCATTAGCAGCGCCGGAATTAATGGGGACAGCTCCGAATGTTAATACGGTGCGAATTACATTTTCTGATGATGCTGCGTGGAGAGACAAAATTACAGGGGTTTATCAAAATGGCAACTCCGTTCCCATCCACGGCTCTAGGGTGAACAGATCTACCGCAGGAATAATTGAAATTAATCTTACTGGTGCTTCCCTAAGCCCAGGAACGCATAACTTTCTAATCAAAGCGGAAGGGTATGCGGACGCTGAGGTTACTATTGAAGTGCCCGTACCATTAGCAGCGCCGGTTTTAACG
>NZ_JBOZWO010000109.1:0-646 GCF_050864975.1 Paenibacillus sp. GXUN7292
TATCCGCCACTAGATCGACTTTTGCCTTCGCAGCGTCAATCGCAGCTTGGTCCACTCCCACTTTCAATGCTGTTTTTGAATTGTCCGTAAATAAGCCGTTTACTGCTTCAGTAGCTGCTTGTAATTTAGCGATGGCCTCCAGTTGTGCGTCTAGGAATTGTTGGGCATATTGAATATCCGCGAGCAAAGCAGACTTTTCTGCACCATCTGCCACTTGATCGACTTTTGCCTTCGCGGCGTCAATCGCAGCTTGGTCCACTCCCACTTTCAATGCTGTTTTTGAATTGTCCGTAAATAAGCCGTTTACTGCTTCGGTAGCTGCTTGTAATTTTGCGATGGCTTCTAGTTGTGCGTCCAAGAGTTGCTGGGCTACTTGAAGATCAGCGACCAGCGATGACTTTTCTGTGCCATCCGCCACCAAATCCACCTTTGCACTTGCAACGTCAATCGCAGCTTGGTCCACTCCCACTTTCAGTGCTGTTTTGGTACTGTCCGTGAATAAGCCATTTACGGCTTCAGTGGCTGCTTGTAGTTTAGCAATAGCTTCTAGTTGTGCATCTAAGAGTTGCTGGGCATATTGAATATCTGCGAGCAAAGTAGACTTTTCCGCACTATCCGCCACTAGATCAACTTTTGCTTTAGCGGA
>NZ_JBOZWO010000011.1:0-169883 GCF_050864975.1 Paenibacillus sp. GXUN7292
GATGACGGGTCAAAGCCCTTTTGGTTGCCATACTCGGTCCTCTGTGCGTTCTTTGTTAAAAATCCTGCGAACGAATGAACATTCGTGAGAGTCGATTTTACTTGTTAAATACGATGTTTTTTGCGATTATGCAGCTTTCGTTGTCTCGTGCGGGCTTTGGTAATGCTCTCCACGTTGAACCATCCCTACGAGGATTCGAGCCAGCTTGCCAATGAGCTTAAAGATAGAGCCCATCTTCGTCATTCCTTTGAGTTGGTTTCGTATATGCCAGTACTTGAAGTCCACATTTTGGTTGACCAGATTTAACATGGCCAGGTACAAGTATTTGCGCAGCATGCTGTCGCCTCGCTTGGAAAGTTTAATTTGCCCCTTGTGTTTCCCCGATGTTCGCTCTGCCAGATTAAGGCCAGCTCGGCGCAGCAGTTGCCTGCCGTGTGCGTAATGGCGTAAATCGCCTGCACACCCCAGCAGACAAGCTAGCGTAATCGTGCCTAGGCCGTGCACACTACGGAGTTGTTCAATGAAAGGGACTTGCTCCAAAAGGGCTTCAACCTCTAGTTGCATCTCGCTCAGTACGCGTTGCGTCTCTTCGTAAAATTGTAGCAGTCGCAGGATGTCTTGACGCGCGGCATCATTGGTGCCCGACTTTCCGATACTACGTGCCGCAGCAGCTAGAAGCTGAGCTGCTTTTGCTCTACCACTAGCACCAGCTACACGCCGCATCCCTTGTTCACGCCAACCTTCTAATACGCTGTCCACATCCAGTTGCTGCAAATCGTCAGGCAACGCAAAGGCCTTTAGCGTGGCGAGAGAACGAACACCATTCCATTCAGAAAAGACGCTTCGAAACTCTGGGAAGTACAGATCAATCCAACGCACAATGCGGTTGCCTAGACTGATGGACTGCCCAGACCAATATTCGCGCGAGCTCATGACAGCTTTAATTCGCTCAAATACAGGCGCTTGCGGCGCATAATCGGTGTAGTAGCCGCGACTGACCACATCGGCGATCACAAGTGCATCTTTTGGATCGTTCTTTGATGGGCTATTATCGCGGTTTTCCTTGTTGCGATGTGTGGTCACCGGGTTCACTAATACCACTTCGAGATCCTGCTCCAGCAGCCAGTCTGCAAGGTTGTGCCAGTAATGGCCCGTGGGCTCCATACCGATAAGGAACGAGGATTTGTTATGAGAAGAGCCCACTTCATGCATCCATTTAACCAGCTTCTCAAATCCTTCTCGCGTGTTCGTAAAACTAAGATGGCGACGTGCCAATTCCCGCCCGCGAAAATCTATCATTTGAGCCGCGTGTACGTCCTTGGCAATATCGATCCCGACTACAGCATGTTGATTGGTAATTCGTTCAATCCGTTGATTTATTGCAGCTTTTCCAGTAAACTTCATAATAAGCGCCTCCTGATAGGTTTTTAGGGCATCGACCCGTCACACCCCTATCATACGAGGCGCCCCTTTTTTTGTCCAAGTCTAAAACTTAGCACCTACAGGAATGTTTATTGACGGATAACTTGCTAATTGACAAATACCAAGTTAACCTATATGATTTAAAATAAACTGACTGATCAGTCAGTTTGGGAGGGAGTCGGATTACGGTAATGAATGAGGAGACTTCAGGCGGATCTGGAGCACAGGAAACGAAAGATATGCTGCTGGAAATCGCAGCTGAATATTTTGCTTGCCACGGATATCGGCAGACAAAAATTTCCGATATTGTGAGCAAGGCCGAGGTATCGCAAGGAACGTTCTACTGGCATTTTAAGAGTAAAGAGGCCATAGCGCTGGAAATTATTGAGTCGGGCAAGAGAAGGCTGCTGACCGTTATCCAGCAAGGATATCGCAAGCAGGAAGGCTCGGTATCTGACATGGTTCAGGCCTCCGCTAAATTGCTGGAGGGAATTTTCAGGTTTTCCCTGGAGCATCCGTATTTAATGCAAATTCTGTTTACAGGAGGCGGCGGCGATGACATGATCAGACAGGCCGCGTATGAAACTCGTATTGCCATGGAGGATGCGTTTCGTCAAAACATGAAGCGGGCGATCGAGCTTGGCATGCTGCCGGAATCAATGGATCTTGACGCAAGGTCCGCCCTGCTGATGAGTTTGGTCGAAGGTGTCATTTCACGCTGGCTGTTCGGTCCGGTTCACCCCGAGTCTGCTATTCAGCACAAGTCGCCAGAGCAATTGGCGGAGGAAACAGCCCGGTTTGAATTTTTCGGCTTGCTCGGCATGTAATTTTTTTTGACATTTCCGACTTAACATATAGGAGGAATTAGGAATGATAAAAGTGAGTTTGAGTAATGGCACGTTCCGGGCATGGAACGGCCGCGAAGAGGAATGGGCCTCCCAAGCGGCTGCAGGCTGGTCGCCGCTGGAGATGATGGAAGGAGCGCTTGCGCTGTGCGTGGCGAAGTCGCTTCAAGCGGTAATGAAGCGCGATGATATCGAGGCGGAGTGGATGGAGGTGCTGCTGCAATCAAGAAAGGCTGAAGCGGGCGCTTCCCGAGTGGAGCATTTTCAGGTGGAGGTATCGTTGCCGCCTTACTTGAGCAGCGACTATCAAGAGAAGCTGCTGAAACATGCTTCCATGATTTGCACCATTGGCAATACTTATAAACGCGGCAGTGAAATCACTTATCATATTGTTTAATTAGAACAGGGAGTGTGTTATATATGTCAACTTCTTCTCGGGCGGTATCGGGTCTGCCGAAGCAGGCAGGAGTGGAGGACTATTCCATTGTGGCGGTGCCCTCTGATCAACGCAAGTCTTTTTTAAATGTTTCTATTACTAGCTGCGCATGGATTATCTCGCTTTCGACCCTGTTCACCGGCGGCGCGCTGGCAGCGGGATTAAGCTTTGGACAAGCGGTTCTGGCCGCAGTATCCGGAATGCTTATATTGGCTGTTTACGGATTTTTCCAAGGTTGGATGGGCGCAAAATACGGCGTATCTACTACGGTGCTGGCAAGAGTTGCCTTCGGTCGCAGCGGCGCTAGCTTGTTCGGTCTCTTGCTCTCCTTGACGCTCGGCATCGGCTGGTTTGCTTGGCAAATCGCGTTCTTCGGATTGACGATCGAGCAGATGTTTCCCGGACAATGGTTCGCTGATCAGACCGTAGCTATGATCTGGGGCGGCTTGCTAATGATCTCGACGGCATTTATCGGCTACCGGGGACTGGCCGCTATAAGTTATGTGGCGGTTCCGCTTATTGTCTTGCTGTCCGTATGGGGATTTATTGCTTCGGTTAATTATGCAGGCAGCTTTGAGGCGCTTGTTCATTCACAGCCGCTTGGAGGCAGTATGACATTGTTCGCGGGCATTACGCTGGTTGTGGGCAATGCCGCGCTTGGCGCAGTGGTATTCCCCGATGTAACCCGTTACGGAAAAACGCCCTTTAAAGGTGGATTCGGCGCTTCGTCTGGTTATTTTCTGGGCGGAGTGTTCGCGATTGTCGGAGGCGCGGCAATGTCGTTTGCCGCACAAGTGCCGGGCATGGGTTCAACACCTAACATTCCTGCTGCGATGGCGCAGATCGGTCTTGGTTTTCTAGCATTTCTTATTTTGGTATTCGCTCAATGGACGACCAATGACAGCAATCTGTATACAGGCGCGCTTGGGCTGCGCAATGTCATCAAACTGCCCAAATTTGTGATTGTGCTCGTTATGGGCGTACTCGGCATTATTATTGCAGTAGCCGGAATACAAGATAAGTTCGTACCGTTTTTGAATATTCTTGGCACTTACGTGCCTCCGATTGCCGGCGTTATGATTGCTGACCATTTTCTCGTTGGTCCTTTCATCCGCAAGAGCTCTTACCAGTTCGGCCCTGGAACGGAATACATCAAGCTTAATGTCGCAGCAATTGCGGTGGTTGTGGGAGCCGGCTTTACGGCTTCCAAGCTGAATTGGGGGATAGGAGCTATTAATGCGACGCTTATTGCATTCGCAGGATATTTTATCATTTCATGGATTTTCAACAGGTTTGATTGGCCTGTCGGTTTTGGTAAAAGCAAGGAAGACGAGAACGGATTCTAATATAAAATAGACCGGATGCGCGAATTATTGATGTTCGCCTGATTGGAAGGGAGTACACAAAATGAATCTACAAACTAGAGATGAGACGCAAGCATGGAGGCTCGGTATCGATGTCGGCGGCACGTTTACGGATTTGGTTGCGCTTGGCGACCATGGGCAATTGGTATCGACCAAAACGCCGTCTACGCCTGACCCTTCGGAAGGGGTAATGAACGGCATTGCCAAGCTGGCGGGCCAGCTCGGCTTGTCGCGGGAGCAACTGCTCCTGCAATGTCCGATTATCGTCCATGGAACGACCGTGGCGACGAATACATTGCTCCAATATTCTGGCGCAAAAACCGGACTTATTACAACGGAAGGCTTTCGCGATGAGATTGAGTTTCGCCGCGCCTATAAGGAAAGTGTTTTTTCGCCAAGGCTGCAGCCGCCTCATCCGATCGTTCCGCGTCATCTGCGTCTCGGAGTTCCGGAGCGGCTTGACGCTTCCGGAAAGGTTATACGCACGCTGGATGAAGAAGCTGTTCGCCAAGCAGTCCGTCAGCTTGTTGCCGAAGGTGTCGAAGCAGTTGCTGTCTGCTTCCTGTTCAGCTTCTTGAATCCGGCGCATGAGCTGCGTGTTCGCGAGCTGATTGCTGAGGAAGCGCCGCAGTTGTTCGTATCGCTTTCCAGCGAAGTTTTGCCGCAAATCCGCGAGTTCGAGCGGGTCAGTACGACAGTAGTCAATGCCTATACAGGTCCGGCGCTGCAGCGTTACTTGGCCAGGTTGAGCCGCTCTCTTAATGAAGAGGGCTTTGTGGGAGAACTCTATGTCATGCAATCCAACGGCGGTGTGCAAAATATTGTCCAAAGCGGAAAGCTGGCAGCTGGCTGCTTGCTGTCAGGTCCTGCCGGCGGCGTTACGGCAGCGGCGTACATTGGCGAGCGTGTAGGCTACAAAGATTTGATTGTCGTCGATATGGGCGGTACAAGCTACGATGTGTCTGTAGTTGAAGATCTGCAGTCACCGCTCACGACAGAAAGCTGGATCAGCCGTTACCGCGTGGCGCTGCCGACAATGGATATTCATACGATCGGAGCCGGCGGAGGCAGTATTGCCTGGGTAGACAAAGGCGGTCTGCTGCAGGTTGGACCCCGCAGCGCCGGCTCCAATCCGGGTCCGGCTTGCTACGGCCGCGGCGGCACCGAACCGACGGTTACGGACGCCAACCTGCTGCTCGGCTACTTGAACCCCGACCATTTCTTGGGCGGGGAGATGAAGCTTGACCGTGCAGCGGCGGAGCAGGCGATTGCGGTACATGTGGCCGAACCGCTCGGCATTACGCCGATCGAGGCGGCGCTCGCGATATCGGAAATCGTCAACAATAATCTTTCCAATGCGATCAGGTTCGTGACGACCCAGCGTGGATACGATCCGCGGAAATTTGCTTTGCTGGCTGCCGGCGGCGCTGGAGCTATCCATGCCGGACGCCAGGCGGAGGATCTTGGCATTGAGACGATCATTGTGCCGAAGTTTGCTCCGGTGCTTTGCGCGCTCGGCGATGTATCGGCCAACCTGAAAGTGACGGAGATGCGCACCCGTTTCGAACGGGCTGATCAGCTTGATCTAGAGCTGGTTAATGCAAGGTTCGACGAGATGGAGCAAGCGGCCAAGGAGAAGCTGGGCGGCGGCAAAGCTGTTCGACAATTGGAAAGCAAGCGTTATGTCGATATGCGCTATGAAGGGGAAGTGCATGAAGTGACAGTGCCGCTGCGGACGCGGACGAAGCGCATTACAGCGCTGAATCTGGAGGCGGCTGTCAGCCAGTTCCATGAGCTGCATGAACGGCTGTTTGCCCATAAGGATACGGCACAGCATGTTGAAATATTGAACCTCAGGCTCGACTTGCTCGGTCTGCGTGAGCGGATCGCGCTCAATGAGGAGCCGTTTGCTGAAGAAGACCCATCTGAGGCGTATACCGGAACGCGTACGGTGCATTTTGAATCGGCGGCCGAGCAGGTGGCAATCTATGACGGAGACCGGTTGAAGCCCGGCAATATGATTGTCGGCCCGGCAATTATTGAACAGTGGGGCACGACGATTATTATTTATCCCGGTCATGAGGCGCTGATTGACGCGCTGGGCAATTGCACGATCGAGGTGCGCAGAGACCGGCCGGGCAGGACGGAGGGAAGCCTATGAGCGGCCGAATTGAATCAGCCGGTGCGGCTGGTCGCATCCGCGAGCAAATTATATACGGCAAGCTCGCCGCCATCAACTTGCATGCTAGCGAGCGGATTCAGCGCATCGCAAGATCGCCGCTCATTGCGGAGAGCCGCCGCTTGGCTGTAGCTATACTCACTCCGGATGTGCAGCTTGCCCATCAAATTCAATTTGAAGTAGAGCATATGTATGCCTTGTGCGAGAGTGTGCGGAGTGCGCTTGACTTCTTTGCTTATGACATCGCCGAAGGCGATGTCATCGTAACGGCGGATGCTTATGGAGGCGGAACGCGCGGACAAACGCTGACGATGATAATGCCGCTCTTCGTGGAAGGAGAGCTTGTACTTTTCCCGGCGATCCGCGCGCAAATGAGCGATTTGGGCGGTGAAATTCCTGGCGGCTTCCATCCGCTTGCCCATGAGCAATGGCAGGAAAGCATGCGGTTGACGCCGGTCAAGCTGTACGTTGGCGGCAAATTGCAGCGGGACGTGTTCCGCTTCCTTATGACCAATAGCCGGACGGCAGAGTGGCTGGGCGCTGATCTTGGAGCGCTGTATGCCTGCTGCCAGGAAATGCAGCGCGCGCTGCTGGAGCTGCTCGGCCAATACGGAGCGGTTGCAGTCTCGCAGGCAGCCGCCGCGATGATCGCGCACACGGAAGCGCAAGCAAGACGCTTCCTGATACAGCATGGATCAGCCGCGAGCGGACAAAGCGCCGCCGAGCTGCCGGCTGAATGCGGCAGCGGACGCGTCTTGGTGACCGCGTTCTGGTCCGGTGATCAGCTTGTGCTGGATTTCTCCGGAACGGCCGGGCAATTGGCCGCGCCGTACAACAGCACGGAAGCGATGACCAAGTCTGTTGCCGCCGCGGCCGCACTCGCTGGCTGCCTGGACGAGCTGCCGATCAATGATGGCCTGCTTGCCGCGCTTGAGTTCAAGCTGCCGGAAGGCTCGCTCGTAGCGCCGCGATTCCCCGCAGCTACAGCGCTAAGCGGTCATGTGACGGCGCACGCCATCGCAGCGGCGGTAACTGCAGCGCTGCGACAGGCGACAGGCGCGTCCGGTGATTCATATCCGACAATACACGGAGGCAGCACATGGGCTATGCTGTATCATCCCGTCGGATCAGCCAAGGTGACGCCTTTTTTATTCGAGCCGGGGTTCGCGGAAGTGACGGAAGGCTGGGGGCCTTCCGCGCTATTTGGCTCGGGACGACTGCTGTCTGCGGAGGAGTTGGAATCCGGCTACGGATTTCGACTGGAGAAGAGAGAGCGTCAGTCGGACGGATCAATGCAGGTTGAATTGCATATTTTGAATGGAAAATGGGAGTATCAGGCTTTTTCGTATGGCGAGGAAAGTATTCATATTGACCGATGGCACTCGCAAGGAACAGGTGGAAATACGGGGGGAGTTCTGGAAAACGATGCAGGAGTTGCCGCAGTAGGGGATGCTGGAGAGTCGGATGAAACTGGCAGGATAGAGCAAGCCATCTCGTTTGGCGGTCCTGTATTAACGAGCGGCGATGTTATCCGAATGAGTTATGCGGGCGGAACTGCAGTAAGGGAGGAGAAGGAATATGGCAACTGATGCGGGCAACGCAATTTTGACGCAGGTCGTAGGCGGCACACTGGATGCGATCGCACAGGAAATGAGCGCCGTCGTTACTCGGACGTCCCGGTCGCCGCTGTTCAATGAGGCGCATGATTTTACGACTGGCATCTTTGATCTTCCGGGAAGCAGCTCTCGGCTTGTCGCCCAGGCGCCCGGCTGTACGCTGCACTTGTATGCCGTTGTGAGCGCCGTTGATCGGCTGATGGAAGCCTTCCGCTATGATCTGCATCCCGGCGATGTGCTACTGGTTAATGACCCTTACTACGGCGGATCGCACAGCTTGGACTGGACAATCGTAACGCCAGTTTTCCATGGCCGCAAGCCGCTGCTGCTGCCAGCCGTGCGCAGTCATATGGGGGACAACGGCGGCCCGGTCGCTGGCGGCTACAATCCTCGATCTCGGGATATTTGGCAGGATGGCTTGCGTATTCCGCCAATCAAGCTTTATGAACGCGGCGAGAAGCGCCGCGATGTGTTCGAAATGATTCTTGGCAATAATCGTCTGGCCCATTGGCTGGAGGGCGATTTGGCTGCGATGATTGGCGCTTGCCAGGTAGCTGCCGCCCGGATTCAGGATTTGCTGGATTCTTATGGCGCGGATTCGGTCGCCTCGGCGATCGAGCAGCGGATCAACTACACGGAGCGGCGCGTGCGGGCGGAAATCAGTGAATGGCCGGACGGCGTATATACGGCCGAGACACTGGCCGACCATGATTTTCAGGGCGGGCAGGATATTTGCGTCAAAGCGACGGTTACCGTTCGCGGAGACGAGCTCGATATCGATTTTACAGGCTCCTCCCCTCAGGTTGCGGGATTCGTCAACAGTCCGCTGTCGAATACGGCTTCGTTTGCTTTCGTCGCGATCTCAACCTGCTGCGACGAGGATATTCCAATCAATGAGGGCTATATGAATCCGGTAAAAATAACCGCCCCGCCCGGCACCGTCGTTAATCCGCTGCCGCCGGCTCCTTGCGGCCACGCTACGGCATGCGTCGGTGCAGAAATAGCAGAAGCGGTGCTGCTGGCCTTGTCAAACTGCGCACCCGAGCGTGTTGGAGTCAATGCGCACAAGCTTCCACTGGCTTATTCCCACGGCAAGTACGAGGACGGACGGCCATGGGTCAATTTGAATTTCTATGGCTACACCGGCGGAGCGGGGGCTGCCTATGGAACGGACGGCTGGGGGCTTTATCCGCCAGTTATGACCGGCGTTATATTGCCTTCGATCGAAATGACGGAGCTGCAATACCCGAGCAGAGTTCTTAAGCATGAGTACAGGGCGGACTATACTGGAGCAGGCCGCTGGAGAGGTGCGCCGGGGCTGGAGGTGCAAATCCAGCATTTGGAGGAAAGCCGCACTAGCGTCATGATGGCGGGTGTGCGCAATACGATTAAAGGGCTGTGCGGAGCCGAAGATGGTCCCGCCAACCGGGTCATCGTAGATGCGGGAAGCGAACAGGCATTGCTCGTGCCGGAAACAGCTTTTGATGTTCCGATGCCCCCCGGCGGAATTTTGCACTTTGATCGCGCAGGCGGCGGCGGTTGGGGTAATCCGCTGGACCGTCCGGCGGAAGAAGTGCTCGACGATGTCCGCAATGAGTATGTTACCGTACCGGGAGCGCTGCGCGATTACGGCGTCGTTATTTGCGTCGGCGAAGGTTCAATTGTTCGGCGGCTGCAGCTTGACGCCGAAGCTACAGAACGTGAGCGCCTCCGCCGCCGCGGGGAGGCTGGGCGCAAGGCTTGAGCTGTAGAGGTTATTTCTAGCAGGAAAGCACTAGCAGGAAAGCACTAGCAGGAAAGTACTACATGACACCATCCAGATGTGCGGCTAATTGTTTTTTGCAGTCTGGCGAAAAAGTATACAATGAATGGACAAGTGCTCGTGGCAGCTAAGTACATTTTCTGTAACGGAACTGAGAGGCTCTATTTAGCAATAAAAAGGTGTTTTAAAACTGTAACGGAACTGTGGAACGCTATAGGTGACTTTTCCCCGTTTAAGTAGTGATTTTGAGTAAACAAGGTTCCTCAGTTCCTTTAGATTTTAGAATAAGCTGATTTCCGTACAATAGCGTGTCTTAGTAGGGTGTCGATTATTGCGGATAGGTCAATAAGCAATCGAAAGGGATTTTACTACGATCAAGTTTGGGATTCCGACCGCTGTTGTAGTCCAATTTTTTTGATAAAATAACCTCTGTAAAGGATAAAATTGGCCTACAAAGGCGGACGCTGCCGCTTCTCCATTCCCAATCTTGCTCTTCGTTCCCCTTTCTTTTTCACACCTTCGTTGCCCACAATTAATCGACACCCTCCTCAGTTCCGTTAGCGTTTTTCAACGGCCTGAGTTTTTCGCTTAGAATCACAAAAAGCCAAATTTCTTAAAACTAAGCACAGGAAATACAGTTAGCATTAGCGGTGAGTGCTCGTTTCGCAAAAGATAGCCTTAGCGCGTGAATGCTCGTACCACAAAACAGGGTTTGCCAAAGCGGAGTGCTTGCGAGGCTGTCCATTTTGTAACGAATCTTCAATACGCTATTTCACTTAAAATGTCCCTTTTTAAATTCTTACGAATCGTAGAAGCTCTATCTGTGAACAAATGCTCATTTGGGCAGCGTTTTACAGCCAATAAGCATGCTACGATTCGTTACATTTTAAATACAAGCTTTTTCGGTGTAATAACGCTAATAGGATTCGTTAGAGTTTTCAAACGAGTTTCTAAACAGCCTGATTGTTTCCGCTTAGAATCACAAAAAAGCCAAATTTCTTAAAACTAAGCACAGGAAATACAGTTAGCAGTAGCGGTGAGTGCTCGTTTCGCAAAAGTTAGCATTAGTGGTGAGTGCTCGTACCACAAACAGAGTTTGCCATTGTTGCAAAGTGCTTTATGGGGCTTTTCGCAGCCTGTGCTCTCTAAGTAGATTTTGTTAGAATAAAAAAGCGTAAGCTCCGAGGCAAAGCCAGCCTGGAGCTTACGCTTTTTGTTATGGTATTTTCACTATCCCCGAATTAAACATTTATTTATTGATACAGCCATATGCCTGAAACGGTCATGACCGCCGGCAGCGAAGCTTCATCCACTTGTACATTGTCAAACCAGCCGCCGACTGCAAGGTTGAGTACCAAATAAAAAGGCTTGTCAAATGGCATAATGCCCGCCTGCAAGGAGCGCTCGGCATAACAATGCCCATCGATCAGCCACCTGATGGAGCTTTCATTCCACTCTAGCTCGTAGTCATGAAATTCGTTAATTGTTGCATGGTCAAACTGGTAAGAAAACTCATCTATCCTTTTATGTTCCCAGTCTTTTCCGTAGTGCAGAGTGCCGAATATCTCCTTGGGCAGCCGGCCTTTGGCTTCCATAATATCGATCTCGCCGGAAGCGGGCCAAGGACCGTAAGCCTGATCTTGGGGAAGCAGCCAGATGGCGGGCCATAGACCCTGCCCGACCGGCAGCTTTGCACGTATGATTAACTTGCCGTAGCAAAAAGAAAAATGATTCTTTGTATCCAAACGCGCGGAAGTATAAGAAAAGCTCCGTTCATCCGCTTCGATGGTCTCGTTGCGCGCGCACAGGTTTAATCCAGATTCATCGATATACAGATTGTTAGAATGACCTGTATAAAACTGCTGCTCGTTATTGCCCCAGCCCGGGCATATGACATTGCCTAGGTCATCAACCAGGTCGTTGCCAATGCGAATGTTCCAAGTGCGCAAATCAGTATTACCATTTAAAAAATCCTGCTGCCATACAAGCTTGTTCATCCCCTTCATCCCCTTCATCCTCTTTCACCTATTCTCAGCATACTTATATTTCGCGCCTATTCAATCAAATCCAAAAAAATGGGATACGGTCAAAAATCGTGACCTTTTTTTTAGTCGCTCATTTTCATACGATGGAGAAGAAGGGGGCAGGGAGTATGTTCCAATCGAGGTCAGAACGAATGAAAACGTTTTTTAGGCAGTGGCAACTGCAAAGCATGGTCGTCCCGGGCATTGTCTGGATGTTCCTTTTTTGTTATATCCCTATGTTTTGGCTCATTATTGGATTTATGGACTACAGTATTGCAAAGCCTATGCTGGAATCTCCTTTTGTAGGGCTAAAGCACTTTCAGGAATTTATATCGGATGACCGTTTTTGGCGCTCCATACGCAATACCTTGGGGATGAGCAGCATCAAGCTGATGCTGGGCTTTCCGATCCCTATACTGTTCGCCTTGCTGCTTAATGAAATCCGGAATATTCGCTTTAAGCGCACTGTACAAACTATTTCGTACCTGCCGCACTTTATTGCCTGGACGATTTTTGGCGGTATTATGCTCAATTGGCTTGGCGAGGGCGGTGTTATTAACCAGGTGATGATAGCACTGGGCATCCAGGACCGTGAAATTTTGTTTAACAGCGATCCTAAATATTTTTGGTGGATTACTTACTTCTCCGATACGCTCAAGGAAACGGGCTGGAGTGCCATCATTTATATAGCTGCCATATCTGGCATTGATCCGGGACTATACGAAGCGGCGGAGCTGGATGGCGCAAACCGCTGGCAGCGGATGTGGCATATTACGGTCCAGTGCATACGTCCTACCATTGCTATTTTGTTTATTCTCGCTGTAAGCGGGATGCTGGGCAGCAACTTTGAACAAATCTTTATGCTGAAAAACAATATGAACATGAAGATGGCAGAAAGTCTGGACCTGTATATTTATAACATGGGTCTGGTATCCGGGCGTCACTCCTTCTCCACAGCTGTCTTGTTTGCCCGCTCTATTGTGGCATTAGCGCTGTTGTTTCTGGCCAATTACACATCCAAAAAATTAAGCGGCGAAGGCATCTTTTAAAATATAAGGGGGAGGCAAAACGATGGAAAGACGCATACGTATTCGGCGCATCGGTGTATTTGATGTCTTTAATACCCTTATCATGCTGGCAGTTTGCTTTTTAACGCTTTATCCGATGTGGTTTGTGTTTGTCAACTCGCTTAATGCGCCGCAGCAGGCGTTGCTGGGGACAGTCAACTGGTTTCCCAAGGCTTTATCGCTGGATAGCTACAGTGTAGTATTTAACGATAGACATATGATGAACGGTTTTTTGATTACTACTATGCGGACGGCGGCAGGGACAGCGGCGCATGTGCTGTTTACCGCTATTGTGGCATACGGAATGAGCAGGTCTAATTTGATTGGCCGTAAGGTTTATATGAAAATCGCATTAATTACGATGCTGTTTTCAGGCGGGCTGATTCCCACATTTATTCTAATGACGAAGCTGGGGCTTTACGATAACTTTTTTGTATTTGTCATTCCGGCTATGTATTCTTTTTTCAATATGGTTATATTCATGAGCTTCTATCGCACGATCCCTGAAGGTCTGGAGGAATCCGCGAAGGTAGACGGAGCATCCGATTATGGCGTTTTATTCAGAATTGTTCTGCCTAATAGTATGGCGGTTATAGCCACTATATCGCTCTTTTCAGCTGTATATCATTGGAATGACTATTATCAGGGCGTAATATACATTCACTCGCAGGATAAGCTGCCGCTGCAAACGATTCTTTATAAAATCATCGCAGAGAACTCTATGTCATTTATGCAGCAGCAAGCTATGGCACAGTTTGGCGCAAAGTTGCCCGGTAACTCTATCAAGTTTGCATCTATGATGGTAGCGACTTTGCCTATTTTAATGGTCTATCCCTTTATTCAGCGTTACTTGGTCAAAGGAGTTATGATCGGCGCGATTAAAGGGTAAGCATCATCCATCGGTCTAAGCCGATGGCTGGATAGATATGTGATCGTAAAAAAGGGAGTAAAGAAAGGATGATCATGTAATGAAGCACAAGCACATGAAGCAAGGCATGGCCATAATTTTAGCTGTAATTCTGGTGCTGGGTTTGGCAGCATGTACAGGGGCTAAAAACCCGGAGACGGCACCATCCGCAAAGCCCGAGTCTAGCAAGCAGCCTGAAGCCACCCCGGCTGAGGTGACGCTGAACCCTGATGAAGCTGCGTGGAAGCTGGATACCAGCCCTGTTGATTTGACCTGGTTTGTAGGTGCCTCCTGGTATGGGCATTCCTGGGGAGAAAGCTTGACCTCCAAGTACGTAACGGAAAAAACAGGCGTTAATGTTAAGATTGAAGTGCCATCCGGCGAGGCTAACGAGCATATTACTTTGATGATGACCTCAGGCAAGCTGCCAGATTTGATCAGTATGGGCTCATGGGAAAATGCTGTCAAAAAGCTGTGGGAAGGCGATCATGTATATGCTTTGAACGAACTGGCAGAGCAGTATGATCCTTACTTCTTCAAGGTAGCGGGCGACGGAACCCTAAAGTGGTATCGTCAAGAAAACGGCAATACGTATGGCGTTCCGAATGATTCATACAGTCCTAATCTGATGCATGAAACGGGAATGACAGCTGCTAACCAAACCTTTTTGGTACGAAAAGATTTGTACGAAGAGATGGGTAAACCAGATTTGACTACTCCGGACGGCTTCCTTGGCGCCCTGCAATTGTTAAAAGATAATTATTCGAAGTATAAAGGCCAGTCGATCAGCCCATTCTTCGCACAGGGGAATGTACCTTACGGAATGACTGAGTATTTACAAAACCTGCTGGCCGTTCCGCATGAGAAAGACGGAAAAGTATACGACCGCATCACGGATCCAGATTATATAACTTGGTTGAAAACATTCCGTACCGCTTATGAGCGCAAACTAATCAATGTAGATTTTCTAGTCGATTCCGATACACAGGTAGAAGAAAAAACGAACAATGCCCGTTATTTTATGATGATTCGCGAGTGGATGGGCATGACCGCTGTAAACCCGATGCTGGCTGCAAGTGAAAATCCGGATTCTTACTATATCGCAGTAGATGGTCCAAAAAACAGTAAGGGCGAGGATGCCAAGCTGTTCCCTGGCAACATGGACGGCTGGATGGTTACTATGATTAGCAAATCGACCAAAAACCCTGAACGCGCTATCCGCTTTTTAACTTATTTGGCAAGTGAAGAAGGGCAGCGGGATTTATTCCTTGGCAAGGAAGGCGAAACTTGGGAAATGGTAAATGGCAAGCCGCAGTTGAAGGCTGAAATGGTGCAGCTGCTAGAAAATGATATTGAAAAGATGGAGAAGGAATACGGTGTCGCGGATACTTACTGGATGATGCGAAACCCTGTAATCGTTAACCAGTGGAGACCGGAGAAAGCGCCTGTTATTAAGCAAATGGAGGACTTCTCCAACAAGCAGGCCGACATTGACGGCGGCATTTACAAAGGTCTTGATCCGCTGGGAGACTCTGATGTGGCTGTAGCCTGGTCACGTATTTCTCAAAATTGGGACGAAGTGCTGCCGGAGCTGATTACCGCCAAGGATGAGGCTGCCTTTGATAAAATTTTTGAAAGTTTCCTGTCACGCCGTACAGAATACGGATTTGACAAAGTAATGGAATATCGCCAAGCTGAGCTGGACGCAAGAAAAGCGAAAATGGCGGAGTAACGATGCTTATATCATGAATGACTGCCGGCCGCCGGAATGGTGGTCGGTATTGCCTGCTTTTGCGGCTCAAGCAACTTGATAAAGCCCCGGATTACCTACCGTCCGAGTTGTAATATATGGTATATTACTGAGGTGGGGAGGGCATTGAAATGAAGGTTCTGTTGAATAAAATGAGAAGGATTTATCGCAATTCCCGCATATCTCAAAAGTTATTTCTGGCCTTTAGCATGTTGATTGCCGTCCCTGCTATTGTGGTATCCTTTTTATTTATTCGCACGCAGGAAACTCAGCTGTACAAGGACGCTATGGCTGCCGGCGGCAGCCATGTCTCGAGGTTGAACGAGCAGCTGCGCAGCAAAATGGAAATGCTTGAAAACGTTTCCTCAACGGTGCTGACGCAAAAGGCGTTTGTGGATTTTATTCATTCCAATATGCGCGAGGACGGCCTGCGGCTAGTTAAATTTAAGCAAAATCAATTCGAGCAGATGCATAACATTATCCAAAGCAATGAGATGATCAGCGAGCTCAGCTTTTATGTCGATAACCCGGAATTGTATGAAATATGGCCGGAAATTTATCATTATGACAAGTTTTGGCCGCAGGACTATTGGGTGACACTTCGGGAAGAAGGCGGTGCGGCTTACCGCATGTTTGCTTTTAAGGACGGGGAGCATACACTATCTTACTACCGGCTTGTGCGTCTTCAAGGCCAGCAGCAAAAACGGCCCAGTATTATGGAAGTCCGTATGGAGCATAGCGTGTTTTTCAAGGAAATGCTGGAAGACACCGGGGGCGATTTCTTTTCAGTTGTCATCGATGGAACGAATCCTTCCCGATATGTATACAATCCCCAACATATGTTTTCCCGCAATGTGGAGGAGGGGTTGGGCGAAATCCTTAATACGATTTATCGCGGGCTGGATGTGCTGCAGCAGAATAGTCCTATTAAAGTTAATGTGGAAGGGCAAACCTATTACGCGCTGTATCGTTACATCGCCCCGTTGAACGCCTATGTGATGGATATAGCCTCCCATCAGGCGCTGATGAAAGGCCCGCGCAGCTGGTACGCAATGGTGGTAGCGATTACATTATGCGTGCTGCTGCTAATGCTGCTGCTCGTATCGCATACTACCCGGCGTATTTTTCGCCGGCTGGACAGCGTGCTGTTATCGATGCGCAAGGTTCGCAAAGGGCAGCTGGATGCGAAGATTGATACTGGTCTTAGTGAAAGTGAAACCGGTGATGAAATTGATGAAGTTGCGGTCAGCTACAATAAAATGCTGGATGAAATTAAAGGCCTGATGACACAAGTGGTGGATAAGCAGCTGATTGCCAAAAACGCGCAGCTGCACTCGCTTCATTCGCAGATCAATTCACACTTTTTATATAACGCGCTGGAATCGATCCGTATGCTGGCAGAGGTGGAACGGCGGCCTGCAATTGCTGATGCGCTGGTGTCGTTAGGCTCGCTGCTGCGGTACAGCATGCAGTGGCGCAGCGATACCGTCGCCCTTAGCGAGGAGCTTGCCAATATACAAAGCTATATCCAATTTATTAATTTCATGGAGGGCCGCGGCTTTGAATTGACGGCGGACCTTCCCGATGAGGTGCTGCGTTATGCTATTCCCAAAATGTGCATGCAGCCTATCGTTGAAAATGCCGTTCATCACGCAGCGCCCTTGGGCGGCAATGTGCACATTCAAATTACTGTGCGGGTGGAGAATGACAGCCAGCTGCAAATTGAGATTCGTGATGACGGCGCGGGTGTTGACCCGCAAACGCTAAGCAGTTTGCAGGCTGTTTTGCAGGGAGGCTCGGATACGCCGATTGTTGCAAGTAAAAACGGGCTGGGCCTGGAAAATGTGCATAAGCGCCTGCAGCTTCACTATGGCAAAGACAGCGGCCTTTGGATTGACAGTTTGAAGGGCAGTTATACTTGTGTAACCATACGCTTGCCTTGGGAAAATGTGAATCTTGGGGGATGGTAGGGTATGATCAGTATTCTGATTGTGGACGATCAAAAGCACATACGTGATGGCCTTCAGGCGATGCTGCACCAGTTTCCCCTGAAGCTAGACAGCATTTACAGCGCAGTAAACGGGATTGAAGCGCTGGATATATTACACCAGCAAAGCATCCAGCTAGTTATTACCGATATCAAAATGCCGGATATGGATGGATTGGAGCTAATGGCTCGCACCAAAGAAGAAGGAATCACGGTAGACTTTTTAATAATTAGCGGTTATAGCGATTTTGCCTATGCCCAAAAAGCGATTGGCCTTGGGGCAAAGGGCTATCTGCTCAAGCCGGTGAAGCGGGATGATCTGCAAACAGCGGTAGAGCATGTATGGCAGGAGGTACAAACACAGCAGGCGATCTCACGCAATATGGAGCATTTGTCCCGCCGCGTCAAGGAGACGGACCGCAAGGAATTGCGTATGTTTATGCAGGGCGCGGTAAGCGACAAGGCTTGGGTCTATCAGACCGAGCAGCAAAATCCAGCGCTATGGCGCAATTACCGCTTGTGCCTGCTGCGGGAGGAAGTATGGATAAATCAGCCGGGAGCCGGCAGCAGCTATAGCATAGAGTCTATTGCTTACCGTATATACGGCAAGCGCGGGTGTATATGCCTGCAGCATCGCCCTCACCTGATTCTCGCAGTCGATGCGTCCGTAGATGAGAATGCTTTGCCTGCCGCACTTAAGGCAGAGCAGATTCGCGCTGTCACTGCCATGACAGCTGCGCAGCAAGGATTAATAGGGCTGCCGGACAGTTATTCACAAGTGTTGGAGTTATATCGCCATAGCTACCTTTTTCCGGAAAAGCACTGTATTCTGCCCGTTCATATAGAAGGGCTAGAACAGCAGTGGCAGCTGCCCTATGAGGAGTTATATGATTTATTTCATTTAATCGGCACCAAAAACAGCGGTAAAATCGCCGAAGGAATTTCTAATCTGTTTCATAAGGATGTATTGAGGCGCTATCACATTCGCTACACGCAGCAGCTATGTCGTGCGACTGTGCAGATGTTGGAGGAATATGTACGTGTTATCCGTCCATACATGGGCGAAGAAGCGCTGGATATTGCATGCTTGCATAACCTTTTCGATCATCCGGGCATCCGTGATTATATTCAAGCCCTGCAGCAGCAGCTGCTGCGGCTGAACCAATTTTATTATGAATTTAAGTGCAGCTACCGGAACACGCAGGACTTGAACGAAGCGATCCGCTTTATACATGAAAATTACTATAAGCCGCTGGATCTCGCGATGGTGTCGAATCATGTGTCGCTGAATTACGCGTATTTTTCAAACCTGTTTAAGAAAAACGTTGGCAAAGGCTTTGCAGAATACTTGCGCGATGTGCGTATGGATAAAGCCCGGCGGCTGCTCGCCGAAACCGAGCATAAAATCGTCGAAGTAGCTGCCATGGTGGGGTACGAAAGCTATAAAAGCTTTACCCGCGCGTTTCGTGATGCGATGGGCATGCAGCCGACAGAATATCGGCAGACAATGCGGCGGAAGTTTGAAGGCGAGGGGAAAGCTCAGGACAAAGCGCTGTGAAGTAGGGGATGTCACATGTGTCCGAAATATCATATAAAATGGTCAGGCGCTGAGTGAAAATGGCTGAATGTATATGAAAAACCATACACAATCAGCAGGAATGACCTAAAAAACACAAATGTATATGAAAAACCATACACAATCAGCAGAAATGACCTAAAAAACACAAATGTATATGAAAAACCATACACAATGAGCAGGAATGACCCGAAAAACACAAATGTATATGAAAAACCATACAGAGTAGTAAGAGGTTGCCTAAAAACAGCCAAATGCATTCGAAATTCCGCATCAAGGAAGACACTATTAACGATTTGCACTTTTGTTTGTTGCCTTGTCCATTTGGCTGCCCAAGTGTTATTGTCCACTCCAGGTACCCCATGTACTATTGGTCTAGTTATTAGTTAAGTAACAACCTGCAGTAATAAATATAAGAGGCGTTGGAAGACCTTTACAGATGGTGATGCACTGATTATAATAAGTCCAAAGTGGTGTAGGGGGATATATAAATGAATTTTATAATATTTAAGTCTTTAAAATCCTATAGCCATCATCATAGTTAAGCGTTTGTATTACGGATTTTTTCCGTAGGTGCAAACGCTTATTGGCGTTGTACCTGCGGACTTGAATGATAAGAGTCATGTGGGTATTTTTTAATCCCGCGTGGCTCTTTTTGTTTTTATAAAAGGAGGAAGAAAAGATGGGAAATCAAAATGTTATTTTTAAAATTCCAGAACAAAATGAGCAGCTTATGGAACGTTTTAAAACACATAAAACGCTATTCAACAGAGAAATCCTTCATGGGGTCCTGTCGATTTTTGATGAAGTGGCAGATCAGGGCGATGCAGGAATCAGAAGTTTAACAAAGAAATTTGATGCGGTCGATTTGGAAGAGTTGATTTTATCTAAAGATTATGTCGAGGATTGCGTATCATCATTAACGCCAGCTTTGCGTTCGGCAATAGAACAAGCAATAAAAAATGTACAGGAAGCTAATCTGGCTATGTTGCCAAAATCGTGGGAGAGGCAAATCAGGCCTGGGACAGTTATCGGTGAAAATGTAGTTCCGCTAGATTCGGTTGGCATATGGATACCTGCCAGAAAAGGTCCATTAATTTCAACTGCGATTATGCTCGTAGCGGCAGCCAAAACAGCTGGAGTTAGCAAAATCGTAGTAGGGATGCCGCCATTGCATAACGGTTTGGGAGATCAAGGAACAGTAGCGGCGGCAAAGCTTGCGGGGGCAGATCAATTTGTGGTTGGCAACGGTGTGGCTATAATTGCAGGATTTGCTCAAGGGACAGCTTCGATTCCTGAAGTTGATGGAATCTATGGCCCTGGGCCAGGCGGTATTGCAGCGGCGATGAGCGTAGCCATGACATATGGGAAGAAGAGTGTGCTAGGAATAGGCCCGACAGAAAGTGTGATTTTTGCGGACGAAACGGCAAATCCGTTAACAATTGCCTATGATTTAATGAATGAAGGGGAGCATGGTCCGGATTCATCCTCTATTCTAGTAACAACTTCTGCAAGCTTTGCTCAAAAAGTAGAAGCTCTGCTTTGGCAATTTATAGAGGAGACGGAAGAAAAACGCAGACAATATTTGCAGCATGTTTTTGGCATGAACGGGAAGGGGGCAATCGTTGTTGCTTCTGATATTGGTGCAGCTTGTGATTTTATTAATTGGTTTGCATCAGAACATTTAATGATTGTTTGTGATGATGAAATCGAGAGGCAAGTATTAGCCCGAATCAAACATGCAGGTGAAATTCTTATAGGAGACGATACGCCTTTTTCAGCGGCTAATTACGGGATTGGCATTACTGCAGTATTGCCGACAAACCATTTTGCCAGAGCTTTTTCTGGAGTGACATCCAAGGATATGGTGAAGTACTCAACGATTGGAAGACTGAGCAAGGAGGCGTTACTGGAAATATACCCGGTTATTAAAGAGATAGGGAGTTACGAGCAATTGCCATGCCACGTCAAAGCTGCTGAGATTAGGCTGGGTGAGTAAGGCGGCGTGTCCCGTGGTACAGCTACTTATGTGTACGGTAGGCTGAACCGACTATCTCGTGTGAATGAACCAAGCGGTCGAGTGACCAGTTGCAATAGGAGAGCATAGTAAAGGATTTTTTCCAGGGGACACGAATATGATAATTGACAAAGATTTAAATGGATTCGGTAAGGTGAGGTGGGCAGAGCGTTATGTCAGGCGAAAATCCAAAAAGCAGATTCGCTAGCGAGATCGAGCGTTTGAAGCAGCAATTTCTTGTTGGCCGAGATCGGGAAATCCGTTTTTTTCAGGAGCGATTAGCCTCAAACTCCTTGGATTGCAGCATTATCAATCTATACGGTACTGGCGGAGTAGGCAAAAGTTATTTGCTGGACGAATTTCGCCGGCTAACGGAGAAGGCGGCAGCGCGGTTTATATATATGGATTGCCGTCTCTTTACAGGCAGCCCTTACGAGTTCTGCAAGCAGCTCCTGCATTTGCTGGATTATACTTCAGCTCAGGCCGACACCATTGATTTTGATATTGCTGCCTTGACGGCGTTATGCCTGCGTGAAATCCATACCTTTGCTGAACAAGGAAAGCTAGTATTAGCGCTTGATACCTTTGAGGAAATTGGAGAATTAGAGCTGTGGCTGAGGGAGCATTTTCTATTGCAATTAAGCTCGGGCATCCAGATCGTCATTGCTGGCAGGCTTCCTCTGCAAGGGCTGTGGCTATCATCGCCAGCATGGCGGTATTTGTTGTTTCGCATGCCTCTTTCCGATCTTGATTATGAAGCAGTCCAATTATACTTATCCCGTTCAGGCATCAAGGATGAAGAGAATATTCAATACATATGGACAAGGACGAAAGGACATCCTTTAACGTTGTCGCTGCTTGTATCCACATCACTTGTTCAATCGCTGAGTCCGCAATCAGATTCGGGACAGGATAGCATCTTCAACTATGTCGCGCGCGTCTGGCTCAAGGAAGTGACGAATCTTGAAAATCGGGATTTGATCGAAGCTGCGGCTGTGCTGCGCCATTTTAACCAGGAGCTGCTCAGCTTTGTAGTGGACAGAGAGGTGCCCGCTGAACAGTTCCAGAAATTGATCGGCCATTCATTTATTCGCAAAACGGAGTACGGTTGGATCCTGCACGATATGCTAAGGGATGCCATCGGTTATGAGCTGCGCCTGAGGGCGCCGGAAAATTATGACCGCTTATGGAAACGGTGTGCGAGACTCTATTATGGGCATATGACGAATGCCACGCTGGGGAAATCGGCGGAATGGGCAAGAGCGGATTGGGTTTATTATATCGGAGACCGTTTGATCCGAACGCTGTTTTATCAGCATGATACATTTTACCAGTTGGAGCCTCTCCATTCTTCGAACTGGATGGAAACGGAGCAATATGTTAAAAACCGTTACACAAACGCGCGCGATGTGAAAATTATACAGAAGGATCTGGAGTCTGGAGAGCGTTATGAATATAGTATAACAGCAGCAGAAGGCCTTTTCGGGTTTAAGCATTTTCAGCTGCAGCAGCGGTATGATATCGATTCAAGAAGCGTTAAGCTAATTCGGAATATGCAGGGCGAGCTATGCGGCCTGGCTTCCATGATACCGATTCATACACATACATTGGGTTTTCTACAGAGCAATCCGCCATTTTCTGATTATTTTTCCGGCTTGTCTGGCGCAGAAATAAATAAGCTAAAGTCTTCTAATGATGCGGTCTCCGGTTATTTTATCGAGTTGATCGATGTATATGATTATTCTAACCCGGCAATGCGGCATGCCGCGGGATTAACATTTATCCACTGTATGCTCTCTGCCGGTTTAATTGTTACCACAGCGCCGGCTATCCCATTTTTTCACACTATTTTCCGCAGCTTCGGCTTTGAACGTGTCAAAGATTCCGTACATTTTGCTTATGACAGCCAGATCCCTACCCCATACTTTGTACTGGACACAAGAGGGAAGAAGCTGAAAGAATACTTGGGCAGGATGACCGCACCAATCGGCATCGAGCAAAAATCTGAAAAAAATGACGGAGTGTTGACTGAGCTGCTATCGATTAGAGAGAGGGAAGTGTTCAGGCAGCTGATTGAAGGGCGAACCAATATGGAGATCGCGGTATCGTTATGCCTAAGCGAGGCTACGGTTAAAAAGCATGTCTCTAATATTTTTAGAAAGATGCAGGTCACTAGCCGCGTCCAATTGATTAACCGCTACTTTAATACAACTTTCGGATAATATCCGCTGCAGCTTCACAGTGTTATCCTTAACGTATTCAAGCAAAATATGAATACGGGGGGTATCATACTTGAAAACTGCTTTTTGGAAGAAGAAGCCGGTTATTGTTTTATTGTTTATTGCAGCTTTATGCTTTAGCTCACTAGGTTCTGCTTATGCAGCGGCAAATATGGAGCCGATCAAAGCGTTTTTTAATCATAAAATCTCCTTTGTGCTGAATGGGGAATTGTGGAGTCCTAAAGATGATGCAGGCAAAGCACTGACACCGATCCATTATGAAGGGCGAAACTACTTGCCTGTGCGCGCTGTAGCGGAGGCTTTAAAGGTTCCAATCGAATTCGATTCCGCAACGCAAAAAATATATATAGGCAGCCTTCCGGGAGGTAAAACGCCGATCTTAGCGGTCCCGTTTGAAATTGATCAAATTTATGTCAAATCAAGCAGAAGCGCCAAGGATACACTTATTCATAATGAACAATACGCGGAAGTGCTGAAAATCGACCAATATGGCGACATCGAATTTACGGTCGACCGTAAATATAAATGGCTTGTGCTCGATACCGCCATCGTTAACTCCGGAGAGCATGAGGTAGAATTTTCGCTTTACAATGCGGGAAAGAGCGCTGGTAATGCTGCGGAGACTGTTTTGGAGACTCATTCCATAAATCCTGAGGACCAAACTAAACGGCTTGTCTTTAATGTGGAAGGCTTGGAAAAAATAAAAATCCATGTGCAGAGCCCTAATTTGAACCCGTATATTTACGCGAGAATAATGGATACCTCTTATTTTGACAATGAAAAACCTGCTCCTGGGGCAGGTGATTAATTCAGTATGAAGCTATTGCGCAAATACGTTTTTTCTCTAATTGCAATTTTACTGATGGTATACGCTGCTTGGCCTTCAGCAGGGGTATCCGCTGCTCGTATTTTTCAATTTGAAATTTTGGCCAATAACTATCTAATCGCTGGGAAACCATATCGCGCCGTATATGAAAGCGATAGGGCATTCTACACACGTTCCGTTATATATTTTTCTTATTCTGTAGATAATGGCAGGACATGGAGCTCGCTTCCGCCCTATTTCACTTCATTGGATCAATTGTTTGTGGAAGGCTCTCTAGAATTCCGAGTGCCAATTGATCCAGAGCTGACATCGGCTATGTTCCGGGTCGGAGTGAAATTTATACCGCTTGTGGGTTCCGATAGCTATTCAGAAAGCATTGCAGGTCCTTTCAAAATATTACAGCCGGCACCACCTTCGAATGTGAAGTCGACGGCAAATGAAGATGGCACGGTAACGCTGGCTTGGGATGACAATTCCAATATGGAACAGGCTTATCGGATTACGCGCTACGGTCCCGATGGTACGAAAACATTTTTGGTCAGTGATTCGACGGATCATGTCGGTCCGCTCGTATATACCGATAAAAGCACGAACAAGGCCAAGGATACGATTTACGTCTATTCGCTATCGATGGATTTTCAGGAGGAGCATCAGCTTCCGGCGGAGCTCGATCCTGGTTCAGTCAACGTATCCGTCAAGACGAAAGCGCCGATTCAGGATTGGAGTAAATATATCGATATCCATATAGATCCAAAGCTGATTTCGACACCGGAGCTCAAACCTTTTACACCGAAACCGACGGACGTAATCATTACTAATCAGATTGACTACACGATCGCAAGCTCTCTTTGGGAGAAGTTGAACAAAGACGGCCAAACGCTGCCGGCTTATCCTGTCAGCGGAGTTCAGTTAGGCTCAAAAGCTGTATCGCTTCAGCCCGAAGCAAGCATAGCGCTCATCGCGTCCGTGCAGCCTGAAGAGGCAACAAATAAAAAGCTGGTTTGGAGCAGTGACAATCCCGCAATCGTCAGTGTCAATTCAGCAGGACAGTTAACCGGCGTTTCCGCAGGAACGGCGAATGTTAGAGTGAAAACCGAGGAAGGCGGCTTTAGCGACATATGTGTTGTAACTGTAGCTGATCCAGCTGATAATGAGCAATCGAATAAGCAGACGATTACAGATCTTGACGGGCATCCCGCCAGCAGGGAAATTGCTGAGGCGGTTGGGCTGGGAATTGTGAATGGGTATCCGGACAGCACTTTCCGGCCTGAAGCCAGCGTAACGAGAGCCGAATTTGCGGCTATGCTGATGCGGGGGTTGAAACCGCAGGTCGAAGGAGCGGCTCTGACCTTCAAGGATAAGGCGGTAATAGGCGATTGGGCGATCGCTCCTGTTGCTCAGTCTGTACAGCTTGGCATCATTAATGGATACGGAGACAACACTTTTCGGCCAAATGCCAAAATTACGCGGGCAGAAATGATCACTATGGTCATGCGCGCGTCGGGGGTTGATACAAACAAAGCGCCGCAGCTAACTGGATTTACCGATGACAAGGCTATTCCGGCCTGGGCTAAGCCGTCCGTATCGAAGGCGCAGGAAACAGGCATCATTATCGTTGGCGGCATAAACGCCGCATTTGAGCCGCAGGTGCTTGCTAACCGCGCAGAAGCTGCGTCGGCAATTGTAAGGATGCTGAAGCTGAAAAACACAAACTAGCATACTATATTCAGAATACCGGCAACGAAGACTTGAATGCCAGCCCCAAATTAATGAAGGCATTGCGGAGAGATAAATGGCTGGTAGTCAAATATTCTGGTTTTTCCACAACGTGATCAAGTGTTAACGCTGGTTGACAACTCACATTGATTCATCCAAAATGGTGATAGAAATTAATGTTCAGCTTAAACCTTTGAGGAGAATTATACATGAGCGGTAAATTAGAACGAATGACATTTCAGGAACGGCTTGATCAATTTGTTGGTACAATTCGTACGGAAATTGTCGGCGGTATGCGTAAGGCGGGTACTTATTTGCCATCAGAGAGCGCTCTCTCCAAACAATTTCAATTAAGCAACAAGTCAGTCCGCAAAGGGCTGGAACAGCTTGTGGCAGAAGGGTTGATTGTTAAGATCGACCGGGTTGGCAGTATGGTGACTGAAGCCTCGCATCAAATGATTACCCTTCATTTCGGCTACAACACGACTCTGACTGAAGATTTTCTGCTGAACGAATTGCTTGCTGAGTTTCAACGTCTTCATCCATATATTTATGTACGTCTTATTCCGCTGCAAAACTTTGAGCATGTCCAAACGGCCAGAGAGATGATTTCAGGTGGCTTGCTCGACGTCATTTCCTTTAACAGCGCACAGTTTCAAGATATGGTTGAAAGCGGTATTGTTCCGCTGCTCGAGCCTTTAAAGGAGGATGAAGGGCTATATCCCATCGCTGCTGAAGCATTTCAATACGAAGAGCAGTTGTATGCCCGGCCGATTTCTTTCTCGCCGGTTGTGCTTTGCTATAACAAAGAACATTTTGCAGAGGCGGGAGTGCCGGAGCCGGACAGCTATTGGACGTGGGATGATCTTATTGCGGCAGCTGCGCGAATCTCCGAAGTGCGGGGCAAGCATTCGATTTATTTCGTGCCGGCTTCGGAAAACCGCTACCCGGTATTTTTACTTCAGGGCGGTATGGAAACGGTCATGGATGAGAACGGACGGAGTCGAATCAGTGATAAACTGGCCGAAAGCTTACGATTTTATAGCGAGCTCGTAAACAATCATGAGATATTTCCGAAATACTTCGCTGGCAGGGACGATGACGAGACGATTCAGTTGTTTGCCCAGGAGCGGGTTTCGATCATCATGACAACGTATTTTAATATGAATGCCTTCAAGCATTCGCCGCTATCCTATGATATTTGTCCGATACCGGGAATACGCCGCGGTGATCCTCAAAAATCGCTGCTTATCACGATTGGAGCCGCCGTCATTCACAATTCCCGGGAGAAGGAAGCGGCTCGTACATTTGTAGATTTTCTCGCATCGGAAGATGCGCAGCGCATCATTAGGGAGAAAACCGTGAGCATACCAGCGAGGGGACCTTCGGCGCAATTGCCGTCGGATACGGAATTGAATCGCCCTTCGCGGAATTTGATGTATCGGGAGCTGCTTCCGTCTTTCAAGTATCATAAAGAGCTTGGATTAACGATTCGTTCGCTGAATTCATTCAGTAAAAGCTTGAAGGCGTATTGGTCGGGAATGATTGATGAAGCGATGCTGCAAGAAAGGCTTGAGCATCTTTTGACTGGAAAAACTGATGTACCTGTTAGAAGTGACAGCGGGGCGCATATCATCAACTGATGTACCACTGATTAATAATTTATCAAAATAATCCCTTGGTTCCTTTTAAAACAATTGGAGCTGAGGGATTTTTTATGGAAACAATACAAAAAAGAGTGAGAATAAGCTATTTTAATTGTTGACAACGCTTACATTAGCTGACTATAATAAAAACCATCAGACATACATCTGATTTACGTAACATAAAATTAAATTAAAAAGTAAATTAGAAGGGAATCAAAAAGGGGGCGTCTGCCAGTATCGGAACGATTAAAGAGGTAGTTACGAAGGTGATAGGGGATATCATTACTTTAATAATGGAGGTAAGACTATTGAAAAAAGTAAATAAGTTTGGCGTTGTTCTTATTGTTCTTACACTTATGGCCTCACTAGCACTATCTGCCTGTTCCAAAAATACATCAGAGAAAACACCTGAGTCTGGTGGTAACAGTTCCAAGCCTGCAGCTGAAGCAACAGACAGCCCAAAATCTGAAAAAAGGGATGCGGGCAACGGGCTGATGATGCCGATCGCAGACAAAGTAATCAACCTTTCTCTTTGGGCGCCAAGTGGCGGTAACTTTAAGGGAAAAGATTTCAATGATAAATTTTCATTTCAGAAAATGGAAGAAAACACTGGTGTCCATATCAATTTCCAACATGCGACCGAAGCCAGTGAGGAGGCATTCAGTTTGCTGATGTCTTCCGGCAAGCTGCCAGATATGATTTATACATCCATGTGGGATAAGGAAGCGTCCAAATACGGTTCAAAAGGAGCTCTTCTCCCGCTTGAAAAGCTGATTGAAGAGAAGGCACCTAATATTAAAAAGATCTTAGAGGAAAACCCGGATATTAGAGGGCTAATCACTTCGCCGGATGGCCATATTTATTACTTGCCGAACCTGATGCTGGATTCCAGATATTTAACGCAAATGTTCCCGCAAATTCGCCAAGACTGGCTGGAAAAGGTTGGCTTGCCTATGCCGGAGACTACTGACGACTGGTATAACGTTTTGAAAGCGTTTAGGGAAAAGGACCCGAACAACAATGGGAAGGCAGATGAAATTCCTCTCGTTACGGTTAACCTGAACAATATCATGTTCCTGTTCGCGCCAGCATTCGGCGTTGACTACGAATTCTTTGTTGAGAACGGTATGGTAAAATACGGCCCATACGATCCAAGATTCAAGGATGTAGTTGAATATTTGAACAAATTGTATAACGAAAAATTGCTCGATCCGAACTACCTGGTCGATACTACTTTTAAAACATTGACGGAGAAAGTGACGACTGACGTGGCTGGCGCCTGGTTCGGGTGGGCCGGTTCTTATATGGGTAACTTTACTCAATTGATGGAGGGCAAGCATCCGACGTTCTCCATCGCACCGGTGCTGCCGCCTAAAGGACCGAACGGTGATCAACGTCATGTGTCGTTCCGCTGGCCGGCGGGACCACAAGGTATAGCTGTATCATCGCAAACGAAAAATGCAGACGAAATTATCCAATGGCTTGATTATCAGTATTCCGAAGAAGGTATAACGTTGAACAATTTTGGTGTAGAAGGCAAATCATATGACATCGTGGACGGGCAGCCGAAATTTAAGAGGGAAGTTACACATCCGGAGAACGGTGTGTCCAATACAGAAGAGCTTCTCAACCATACAGTGGGCGGAGGCAGCTGGGCAACGGTTGAAGATCCGCGCTATTCACAGCAAATACGTGAGGCGAGCGGGCAGATGGACAATCCGGCAGAATTATTCGGTCCATACAATAATTTCGACTATAAAATGCCGCCTCTTCAGTTGCTGCCAGAGGAGAATGATATCGTCGTTCCGATTATGGCGGACGTCACTACTTACGTAACTGAAACGATCAATGCGTTCATTATGGGGAAAAAGCCGATTTCAGACTACGACAAATTCATTGAGCAGCTGAAAAACATGAAGTTCGACTTGGTGCTTGAGCAGTATCAAAAAGCTTACGACCGTTTCAAAGGAAAATAATTACGACGGCCGCGGCAGATATTCCCCGAACCCTTTTGGTTCGGGGAGGTCTTCCCGAAAGGAGATTATTTAATGAGGACGCCTGCAAATACAGCTCGATCTCAACAGGTGAAGGCGGCGAACAGAAAGTCGTCCAGTGCGCTGAAGCGGATTATGGCGAACAAATATTTATATATGATGCTGGCTCCCGTAATCGCATACTTCCTCCTGTTCGAATACAAGCCGATGTACGGAGCTATTATCGCCTTCAAAAACTTCAATCCCTACCAGGGCATATGGGATAGTCCTTGGGTGGGGTTTAAACATTTTAATCACTTTTTCGATAGCTATTATTTTTGGAGACTGCTCAAGAACACTGTATTAATCAGTGTGTATTCCTTGCTCATCATTTTTCCGGCATCGATCATCTTTGCTTTGATGCTGAATGAAGTGCGAAGCAAATGGTATAAAACGATCGCGCAAACGATGTCGTACTTACCGCATTTTATATCCCTTATCGTGATCTGCGGCATGATTATTGATTTTACAAGCCCGAATGGCATAATTAACCGTTTGATTATGGGGCTTGGGCTTGTGCAAGAGCCGGTCAACTTTCTTATCTTGCCGGAATGGTTTCGCTCCCTCTATATCGGCTCCGGCTTATGGCAGAGCATTGGTTGGAACTCCATTATTTATCTGGCTGCTTTGGCAGGCATTAGCCCGAGTCTTTATGAAGCGGCTGTTGTCGATGGGGCAGGGCGTTGGAGGCAGCTGTGGAATATAACGATACCGAGCATTTTACCGACGATTCTCATCCTGCTTATTCTGAATATCGGATCGTTGATGAGCGTAGGCTGGGACAAAATCATTTTGCTCTACAATTCTGCCACATACGAAACAGCTGACGTTATCTCCACCTTCGTATACCGGCGAGGAATTATGGAAGCGGATTACAGCTTCTCCGCGGCCGTGGGCCTTTTCAATTCGGCGATCAACTTTACACTTCTTATTATCGCCAACCGAATCAGCAGAAAAACGACAGAAAGCAGCTTATGGTAAGGGGTGAATCAAGTGGTCGCCAAACCGACTATCGGGGAGAGAATATTCGACGTCTTTAATATATTGTTTCTTGCTTGTTGTTCTTTTGTTTTCTTGTATCCGGTATGGTATGTCATCGTATCATCCTTCAGTGATGCACATGCCATTGCCGCAGGCAAGGTAACATTTATTCCGATCGATTTCAATTTAAGGGCATATCAGCTCGTTTTTTCTGACAGTATGATACTGGACGCCTATGGCAATACCTTGTTTTATGTTGTTGCCGGCACATTAATTAATTTGATTTTGACGACATTGGGTGCTTATCCGCTATCCAGACCCAATTTGCAAGGAAAACGATTCATTATGGCATTCATCGTCTTTACTATGTTTTTTAGCGGTGGACTGATTCCGGGCTACCTGAACATTCGCGATCTTGGTCTGTACGATACGGTCTGGGCGCTGCTGCTCCCTGGCGCGGTGAGTGCATTCAACCTGATTGTAATGCGCACATTTTTCCAGAACACGATACCGGAAAGTCTGGTTGAGTCAGGCAAGATTGATGGAGCCCATGATTTCCGCATCTTGTGGTCGCTTGTGCTGCCGCTATCTATGCCCGTTATTGCTGTTATGACGCTGTTTTATGCTGTATCTCACTGGAACAGCTGGTTTACGGCAATGATTTATTTGCAAGATCGGACCTTGTATCCGCTGCAATTGATTTTGAGAGAAATATTGATTCAATCCACTGCGCAGAATTTAACATCATCAGTTGCTCAAGATGAGCTCAGCCGGGTAAGTGAGGCGATCAAATACGCTACTATTGTCGTGGCTACTGTTCCGATTCTGATCGTATATCCGTTTCTGCAAAAATATTTTGTCAAAGGCGTTATGATTGGTGCAGTCAAAGAATAAAGGTCAGCGAGAATAAACTGTAGGAAGTGATAGTGAAAATGAAAGCAGTCGTCACTTTAGATGGACAAATTCAAATTGCTGATGTCCCGGCGCCGCGGCTTGATGACCATTCTATTTTGGTACAAACGGAGTATTCTGCTATTAGTCCAGGTACTGAGCTTATGATGCAGGGCATCAACCGTACCTCGCCCGTTATTCTCGGTTACAGTGCAGCGGGTATCGTCCAGCAGATCGGGAAAGAGGTTAGTCATATCAAGGTCGGCCAGCGTGTTGCTTGTTATGGGGCGCCGTATGTGAAGCATGCGGAATCACTGGCCGTTCCCAGAAACTTGGCGGTTCCTGTACCTGATTGCGTATCTGCGGCTGAAGCTTCGACGGTTGGTCTTGGGGCGATTGCTGTTCATGCGCTGCGTCAGGCAGGATTGCAGTTTGGTGAAAGTGTTGTTATTGCTGGCCTCGGTATACTGGGACAAATGATTGCTCAAATTGCCGCAGCAGCCAGCTATCAAGTAACTGCCTTCGATATTATGGAGGAGCGGTGTGCGGCAGCGGAACAGCTTGGCATAGTAGGCGTCTGCCGTTCAGCCGAGGAGGTGGGCGAGAGAATTGCGAAGGAAACGAATCGGCTTGGTGCAGATTGCGTAATCCTGTGTGCCGGAGGCAAGCAGAGCAATCTGGTCGATCAGGCGCTGCATTGGATTCGGGATCGCGGCAAAGTCGTCATCGTAGGCGATTTGAAGATGGATTTCTCGCGGGATTTAATGTTCGCCAAGGAGGCGGAGCTGCTTATTTCAAGAGCTGGGGGTCCCGGGCGGTATGATTTTACTTATGAAAGAGGCGGAATCGATTATCCTATCGGTTATGTGCGCTGGACGGAAGGGAAGAATATGGCTGAATACATGCGTCTCATTGCTGGGGGGCATATCAGGATCAAGCCGCTTATTTCGAAAATTTGGCCATTTCGCCAAGCGGAGCATGCTTATGCCTATTACCGTGCGAATCTGAAAGATACACTTGGCATCGTACTGGACTATGGCATTCCTGCCAGTTTGGAAAAGGGGCTGGGTTAATTGAGTGTGCGTTATATCGGAGAACCCATTGAAGCTGTTTGCGTCTGGGCGGCAGCTTACGGTGGGGAACGCGGGCAAGAGAGGATCTATGCGGTCTCATCCAGCAAGCCGTGTGTTTTGCTTGTTATTGATCCTCATCGCGGTGCTTGTCTGGAGCGGTGGCCGCTTGACAGCGCAAGCCATAGCTGGGGTGTAGTTGCAACCGCCAGCGGCGTCTATATAACAGGCGACGGTAATCTATACCGTTATGTGCCAGAGCAAGGCGTAGTATGTCTGGGCACGATAATAAGCGGCGAATATTATACGTGGAGAATGGCTGCCGACTGCGATGGCAACGTGTATGGCGGCTGCTATCCCGGCGGAAAGGCGTTTCAATATAATCCTGTTACGGGACAATTCCGCGATTACGGAGCGGTGGTTGAAGGTGAACAATACGTGCGCTGTATGAAAGCTTGGGGCGGCAAGCTGTATATGGGCATTGGCACGCGCAGACCTTATCTAATTGAGATGGATACTGCAACCGGAGAAAAGCAGGAAATTCCTCTACCTCCAGCAGCGGCTGGAGAGCAGCTCGTGTACGATCTGGATATCGTTTATCCCAAGGTGATTATCCGGCTTACACCCTCCAACAATTTGCACGTTTATGATTTGGAGGAGCAAGCATGGGGCGATTGCATTGAAGGTTCGTCAGGGCTCGCTGTATCGCCCCCTGATGCTCGCGGCCGTATCTATTTCGTCAAAGACGGCTATCTTCATTCCTATCATCCGGATACACGCTGTCTTGAGCGGACAACAGTTCCGTTATCGGAGCCGGCCGCAGATTTCGGCTGGATCGAAAGAGACGACCCGCTTTGGCCGGGCGCCACTCTCATTTGTATAAACCGGGACGGAAGCTTTTATATGTACCATCCGGATACGGAACAGATGGTGACAGTAGATCCCAAACCGGCGGGACTTCCCGTGGCGATTCAATCGCTTGCTCAGGGGCCTGACGGCAGCATTTATGCCGGCGGTTATTTTGCTGGCGGGCTTGCCATTTATAATCCTGTTACTGAGCATTTGCGCATGTTCCGGCAAATCGGGCAAATAGAGAATATGATCGCCTATCAAGGCAAGCAGTATATGGGTGTTTATCCGAAAGCGAACATCTTTTGTTATGATCCCTCCATGCCTTGGGATAAAGGCAGCAACCCGGAGCTGCTGTTTTCACTGAGCCCGCACCGTCAAGATCGTCCTTTTGCGTTCGCGGCAGCCGGCGACCGGCTAGCCATCGGAACGGTTCCCGATTATGGACGCCTGGGAGGCGCATTAACCTTATATGACCCGAAGGGCGGGCAATATGCAGTCTATCCAAATGTGATTGACCGGCAAAGCATCGTGTCTCTTGCTTATCGCGATGGAATTATTTACGCCGGCAGCTCAATCTGGGGCGGGCTGGGTATAGCGCCGGAGCAGGACGAGGCCGTCCTGATGCTGTGGGATGTCCGCCAGGCGAAGATCCTCTGGCAAGGAGTTCCGATTGCAGGAGAAAAGGCAATTTCTGCATTAACCTTTGATGACAATGGAATGTTATGGGGATTAACCGCAGGCAGTTTGTTTCAGTTCGACCCGATGAAGCGTGAGGTTTGCCGCACCATCCCTTTGTTCCCATTCGATTGGGGAAGCATTAGTCATTATTGGCGCGGCGGTTATTTACGATACCGGGGCGATGGAAAGCTGATCGGCTCCACGTTGCAGAAATTGTTCACGTACGATATCGCAGAAGATCGATTGGATATACTGGATTCCGACGCTTTATTTCTTGCAGAAGACGGGAACGGGGATATTTATTTTGCCCGGGATACGAAGTTGTATAAATATGAATAATGCTAGAATCGTCCTTGAGTCTACAATAGACTAAGGGCGATTTTTTTTAGCGCGCCATTATGCTGGTCAGTCGTTCCGCTATTTTGCATAAAGTGCTCGATTTGAGGGGGAAGATTGACAGACGTTCCGTTATTCATTAAAAAGACGCTGAAAAACCTCATGTTAAAGGTGAATAACAGAACGAGTGACCGCAAAATTATAAAAAAGGTGATTTTAAGGCAAATAGCGGATCGTCTGACCATCAAACTTTGGAAATTAGTTAGTAAGGTGATATACCCTATTAATTATAATAAATTTTATAATTTAATCTTATATGAGATATTTTTAAATCGTCGGTCGTGTTATATGCAGGAGGCGAAAAAATGGATAACAATTCTTTATTGCGTACGGATAAAGAGTTGGCAGAACTATATCAACGGCATGTGGACTTAGTGTACAGGCAGTGCTATCTCTATTTAAAAAATACCGTTGATGCAGAAGACGCTGTTCAATCTGTATTTCTAAAACTAGTAAAATCTCAAATGATCTTTAATGACACCGAGCATGAAAAAGCTTGGCTCATCGTTACCACTCGAAATTATTGTAAAGATATCCTTAAAAACTGGTGGAAAACGCGCAGGGTAGATATAGAGGCTATACCTGAAGTTTCTGCTTGGATTGGCAATGCGTCTTCGGGGAAGGTGCTTTCCAGACTATTGTCACTCCCTGAAAAATACAAAACGGTGCTGTATCTTTATTATTTCGAAGAATATTCGGTAAAAGAAATATCAGACATGTTAGGACTGAAGGAAAGTACAATTCAAACACAGCTATTCAGAGGCCGCAAACGCCTCAAAATGGATTTGGGAGGGAATCTTCTTGAGCGATAAAAATATTAATCAGCTTTTTGAAGCTATTACGCCTAAAAACGAACAAAAAGAAAAAATGCTGCATCACATTTTGGAGCAAAGCACTAAAGAAAGTTCAAGGCACAGAGGGTTTACCCCTGTAAGGCGTTTAAGATTTTCGCTGCTCGCTGTTGTGCTGATGGTTTGTTTAACTTCAACGGCTTTTGCGGCAGTAACTATGGGATTAGATGAAGCTTTTAAAAAGTTTCTTAACCCTGTCAATCATGAGCAGGAGGAACACTTGGCAAATGGCGCATATGTCGTGAACAAAAAAGTGGCAAACAAAAATGGTGTGCTTACAATTAAGCAAGTTATCGGCGATAGTAATTTAACTTATATTTTAATGGACTTTACGGCTCCAAAGGGTACTGTCTTAGATGCTGCACGCTACCGTTTTCAATATCCCTCTATCGATGCTCTAGATTTTCACAGCTCTGGCTTTATGGTGCTGGATGATGGAAATCCTAATGACAATTCCATTAGCCTGGTTATGTCAATAATGACCAAAAAGTCAATGGCTGGTCAGATGGCCCGTTTTCAATTTACGGATTTACAAGCAGCGGATCCACTCCCTGGAGAGTTTAAAACCATTATACCGGATACATGGGAAACTGCTTTTAAGATGGATTTCAAGGAGTACTCTACTTTGCACCAGGTCAATCAAAAAATTAATATGTTTGGTTATGATGCTGTTTTAAAATCGATCTCTGTCTCACCGATTTCAATATCATTAAAGGTAGAGAGTGAAACATTTAAAGAAATTAACGAAGCCGCCGGCGAGTTTGTAGAGGTTAGAGAAAATGAACATTTAGATAACTACCCCATTACAATTAAGTATAAGGATGGATCATCGGAAACGACTACAATTTTTAACGGAATGCATTTGATCGAGTATGGGAATAGTCATATGTTAACGATCAAAACGTTTGAAAATGTGATCAATGATAAAGAAATCGCATCTATCGTCTTTTTTGATAAAGAGATTCCGATTCATAACTGAATGTATAGGATGTTGCCTTCTTACACGACTAGGCAGGATTCTTTGGCAGTCACTTTGAATAATAGAATAGATAATAACTTTAAGAAGCGTTTTTTAAAACAATCAAACTTTTGGGGGTACATCCATTTGGCAAAAAAATCATTTAACGAGAAACTGCATGATAGCAAAAATATGCCGGAGATTATTGAGGTTGCCGACATGAAAGCCATTGCAAGGTATGGCGGCACAAAGATGCTGATTGCTCCCCCTCTAGCCTATGACGAAATTATGAGAAGGGTGCCGGAAGGGCAGGTATTGACCTCGGTAGATATCCGGGATTATTTGGCGAGGAAACATGAAGCGGATTATACGTGTCCTCTTACTGCGGGTATCTTCATGAATATCGCTGCAAAAGCGTCCGAAGAGCGCGGGACGGATGAAACGCCTTACTGGAGAAGCTTGAAAAAAGACGGCGAGCTTAGTGAGAAATATCCTAGCGGAATCGATGGGCAGAAGCTGCGTCTGGAGGCAGAAGGCCATAACGTTATCCAAAAGGGCAAGCGGTACTTTGTAAAAGATTATTCGGAAAAGCGATTTGTTCTGGAATAAAATTCAATACGCTTAAACGCAATGATTGGGACTATTAAGGATTTACTATAGTTCAGAGAGCTGTCGTTTCGATGCGAGACAGCGGGTAGCTTCCCTAACTTACCCGTGAGCGATAAGACTGAAATGTAGTAGGTCTTAACGGTTGATCGCCGTAATTAGGTCTAAAGATAATTCGTTCATTTATCCAAATCAACGGGTTAATAAGAGTGGTACCGCGAAGGATAACCTATCGCCTCTTTGTAGGCGATAGGTTTTTTTTAATTATAAGGAGCCGTTATCCTTGGTTTTACACTAAAATAATAAACAATTGAGGAGGAGTAATCAGATGGAAAATATTATCGACTATTATTCAAAGTTCGACGAGTGGGGAAGACTGGACAGGGAGCCGCTGGAGTTTCTCATTAATTGGCATTACATCCAGCAATATTTGCCTCAACAGGGTCATGTATTCGATAATGGCGCAGGTCCCGGAAAATATGCAATGGAAATAGCGAAACAAGGATATCAAGTTACCCTTTCTGATTTAACTCCTCGATTAGTTGAAGTGGCTAGAGAGAAGGCAAGCGAACTGGGCTTAACCGAACAATTTAACGGTTTTCATGTATTGAATGCCGCAAATTTAGAAGGAATACCAGATGAAGCATTTGATGCCTCGCTTATGTTAGGGCCATTATATCATTTGCAAGAGGAAGCCCAGCGGATTCGTGCGGTTAAAGAATTGTTCCGCGTTACAAAGCAAGAAGGCATTATTTTTGCAGCATTTCAAACTAGGATGAAAATGACCATTACTTCTCTGCAATATCCACAGCACTGGAAGCCAAATGATAATATGGGTGCAATCCATGAGTTTCGCAATACGGGTAATTTTAATCACGCGGATGCTGGGCGGTTTACAGGCGCTTATTATTTTAACATTAATGATATTAAGCCTTTCATGGAGAAACATGGTTTCGAGACGATTGATTTAATTGGATCTTCTAGTATTGGCGGATTAATAAATAATGAACAAAGACAGTATTGGGAAGAAAAAGGCGAGTCTCAGATGATGTTGAATTTACTCATTGAATTAGCTAAGGACCCGTCGATTTTGGGCATCTCCTCTCATTTGTTGTATATCGGAAGAAGGAAATAGTAAAGAAGACTATATAATGGAGTGATCATTATGAGTAAAGCAAAAGGCGGTACAGGCAGAGGCACAGGGAAAAAGGGCTGGAATAGATGGCAGGCAGCCGAGAATAGAGCGAAAAATTCGCCAAAACCTTATAAAAGTAAAGGTACGAAGAAGCCGGATGGCACAGATCCAATTGGTAGTCAAAAACCGGCTAGATCCAGAAGCAAAGGAAACTAGCATATTGTAAAGTCGTGTAGTAAATAAGGGGGGGTATTCCATAAGTCATTAATAATGATTGCGGGTAGTCCCTTATTTCATTTTTTGAGGAATATTTGTTAGTATAGAATGTGAGCTAATAAAGTTGTGTAAATTGGAGTGTGCCTCTTGATCTCATTAAACAAATTAATCAAAATATGTATTGTAGTGCTCCTAATGCTAGGTATTATTTATTTGGGAACGCTTGTTGATTTTATTTTTAAGCCAATCATTTCATTGTTCAGTATTGTTATGATTCCGTTGATGCTAGCCTCATTTTTCTATTATTTATTACGCCCACTTGTGAACTGGATGGAGCGGAAGAAATTAAATAGAACGTTGGCTGTACTTATTATTTATTTAGCCGCAGCTATTATTTGCAGCATTTTTATTATTGGAGTTTACCCATCTTTGCGAACTCAGTTTCTCAGCTTTATCAATAGCGTGCCTCAATTGCTAGATACATTGAATAAGCAGTTGCAGAGTTTGGAACAGAACAAATTTATATCTGATATTTTTCCTGATGATATCAATCCGTTATCTAATTTGACTGATTATTTGAAACAAGGATTTTCAGTTGTTTCTTCATATTTAGCAGGAGTGTTTTCATTCCTTTCGGATTTTGCGCTCGTTCTATTTACCTTCCCTATTATTCTTTTTTACATGTTAAAGGAAGGCAATAAATTTGGTGATAAAATTGTTAGCTTTATGCCCAAAAGATTTCATGAGGACGGCAAGAAAGTCGTTCAAGATATCGATTCATCGTTTAGTGGATTCATTGTAGGGAGAGTTGTTGTCAATCTTGCACTCGGCGTTTTAATGTATTTGGGATTCCTAATTATTGGATTGCCTTACGCTCTATTACTTACAGTGGTAGCTGTCATTATGAACTTTGTCCCTTTTATTGGAGCTATTTTGTCCGCTATACCGATTGTGATCATTGGCTTGATTGAATCTCCCTCAGTTGCCATTTGGTCGTTAGTTGTTATTTTGGCTGCACAGCAGATTCAGGATAATATTATCTCGCCGTGGATTTTTGGAAAACAGTTGGATATCCACCCCCTCACCACCATTTTATTGGTCTTGGTCGGCAATGACGTATTTGGCATCGTAGGTGTAATTATCATCATACCTGTATATATGATGATCAAAATTGTAGTTGTAAAGCTATACGATCTCTTCTTTAAGCAGAAGTGGGAGGAGGCTTGAGGAATTATCCATTGAGCGTTTGACTTCGCAGTAATACCCGGATGGGCGAAAAGTGCAATTGAAGCCGTTCGCAAGCAGGGCAGCAAAGGCGATAAATCTGATTTCAAGTAGTCGTTTGAAATCAAGATTGTCGCCTTTTGTTATTCGCCCCATCTAAGGCAGTTGTCGAATTTATCTATAACCCCAGTAGGGTCGATACTGCGCCGTATAAGGCATTTGATAGTGTTGAATGTATGGATGCTGGTATTGCATATGCTGTGTAGAAGGGTTTTGATCGCAGTTTGCATAAGGACCGATATACGTGGTTGGTTGAACCGGTGCAATAGCTTCTTTCCATTTATTTTCATCCATGCAGTAGGTATGTGCCATAATATTTGCAGGGGTAAAATATAAAATGTCCGAGCCCAAAACCACCTCAGGTGTAGGCGCATTAAAAATAGCAAGCAGATGAGTGTTATCAGCAGTAGCTATTTCATAATGCCACCAGCCTTGGGGTACATTAGCCACTTGGCCTGGGGTAATAGAATAACTCATAATTTTTTTCGTAAAAGGGTTCAGCATGGATACCGTTGCCGCCCCAGAAATACAATAAACAAGCTCAGCAGCATTTTGGTGATAGTGCGGCTCTACAATATTGTTCGTGCTAAGAAATATATCCAGCAGCGAAACATTATCTAATGTATTTAATTGTTCAACACCTAAAACATTAATGTAGTTTTGGTTATCTTTTTTGAACAAGGGGCTTGTATTTAAGTCGAAAGCGTATTGGGTTGATGGAGATGTGTAATCAAGATACAAAGTCATAAATGAATTCTCCTCTTTGCATAGGAACGTTTATAGGCATTTATATGCATGTATAAGTCGTTTGGTGTTCTCGGCAAGGGGAATCAAGCTAGTTAAAATCGTATATTAGAGGTGATTAAATGAAATTCTACATCATTACAGGCACATCGAGAGGAATTGGGGAAGCGCTAGCCACACAATTACTAAGTGAATCACATCATATATTTTGCATTTCAAGAACAATTAATCAAGAGCTAATTGATCTAGCTACTGAAAAAAATAATAAATTGAGCTACCTCCCGTTCGATTTAAATCATTTAAATAGAATAGAGCAGCTATTTGAAGAGATTTTTAAAACTATAAAACATCAGTCATCCCAAGTTGAGGCAATTTATTTGATAAATAATGCTGGAATGCTATCTCCGGTCGCACCAATTGAGCGCAATCATGCAGATCTCATTATTGAAAATGTACAAATTAATTTGCTGGCTCCAATGATTATGACCTCCAATTTTATAAAGCGTACGCAAGAGATGAACATCGACAAACGCATCATGAATATATCATCAGCCTCAGCAAAATATTTACTGCCATCGCAAAGCTGTTACAGTACATCAAAGGCAGGTTTGGATTCATTCTCCAAGAGTGTGAAGTTAGAACAAATGAACAAGGCATACCCTGTTCGGATTGTTTCTGTATACCCTGGAATGATAGATACACAGATGCAAGCAGAGATTCGTTCCACGGACAGTGATCATTTCCCGCATGTAGAACAATTTATTCAGATCGCGAAAGAAGGAAAGCTGCAAACACCTGAATATACAGCAAAAAAATTAATTGATATTTTACTAGATCAACAGTTTGGTCAAACCGCACTTATTGAAGAGCTGCAGTAAGAAATAATGCGTAAAAGAGGCACCATGAGCAATATACTGAATAAATACAGCTATTGGTTCATGATGCCTATTTGCTTTGTTTCTATTTAGTTTATAAGGCTCTCAACGATATCGGAACATAACGAATACGAAGTCGCTGGCATCGAACCTTTTTTGTTTAACGATACAAGTTCTTGACCAGAGCTGAGGACAAGAACTCGCATTGTTTTCCAAAATAGAAAAGAACGTGGTTACTTAGCGTATTAGGTGAGTTTTTTAGACATTTCTCTGAGTACGCTTATATAGCTTCAAGGTGACTAACCAGCTAACGATAATGATTCCCGAAAAAAGCAAAAGCATATTACTATATAAATAAGTGCGTGGTTCCGTTAATGTAGGTAACAGCCTGCTATCGAATAAACGTACAGATATTAGTCCACTGACAATCGCAATACCTGCTCCCTCTGATAAAAAGCTTGTAAAATTAAGCAAGCTCATGCCAGCACCAGCTTCATTTTGTTTCAAACTGGCTGACACTATTGTAGATATAACTGTTTTTGTAAATGAAAGCCCTCCAAAAACAAAAACTAATATAATCGTCATGAGCCAGGGTGTCTCTTCCACAAAAAAGGCAGCGATAATAAAGCTGATAAAAAGAAATGCAGCCCCCATGGTTAGTACATACGAAGAACCTTTCTTATCAACAAGTATTCCTCCAATGTAACCAAAGATGATGACACTCATTGTTCCCGGAAAAATAATTCCAATTCCAATTGCTGCAGTGCTAAATTGATAAATATCTTTCATCATATAAGGGACCATGGAGATAAATCCTGCTACAGTACCGAATATAAGTCCTCCACAAATGATTCCAATCATAAATGAAATGTTTTTACCTAGCGCAGGATCTACAAAAGGATCTGCTGCTTTCCTAATATGTTTTACAAATATCAGGAAAGATAAAATACTAATGACAAGAAAAGATATGCTATACGATGTTGAAAACAGCATAAAAAATACAATGCCAGCTGACATGAAAATAATACCTGCAATATCAAAGTGAGCTCTTTTTCCTTCTTCCTTTTCCAACAGTTTTGTAAGAAATGGTACAGTGATAATGGTTACAGTTGGAATTAGCAGCAAGTACGACCAATGGATATAATGGGCAACTGCTCCGCCGATAGCTGGTCCAACGCCTTCTCCCATAGCTATTATCGATCCAATGAGACCAAATGCTCTACCCCTGTTTTCTTTTGGAATATAGCGGGCAACAACAACCATCACGAGTGCTGGAAATGCGGCTGCACCAATCCCTTGAATAAACCGTGCCAGAATAAGTAAGGAAAAGAAAGAGTGTCCTACAAACCCAATTATCGATCCAAGGCAATTTACTATAATCCCGAATAGGAGCAGCTTTTTGATGCCCATATGATCTGACAACTTTCCATATACAGCTGTTCCAACGGAAAAGGATAACATAAAAGCTGTGTTCACCCAGTTTGTACTTGCGGGCAGTTTATCAAAATCATTGGCGATATCAGGTAATGAGACGTTTAAAACCATCTCATTTAGTACACTGAAAAAAGATAGAACACAAAGCCAAATTAAAATTTGGTTGTGCCGCAAAGTTGATTGTGAATAAGATGTATTCACAAATTACCCTCCAATTATGAAGGTAACGTAGTTTATAGGGTCATTGATACGCTTCCCTCTTTTAATTGTACCCTGTTAAAAGTAATGCACTTCATCATTAACTCCTCCTAAGTATGATTAATTTAGTTTAACATTTTATACCATGTTCTCCAAGGAATAAAACCGTTATGATTCACCCGTAGCGTCATTACTTAGGGTTTTCAATATTTTTATAGTGTGCTATAATTACTTTCATCAAATCATCCTATGTTTGGAGGTTTATATAATGCTTCAAAAAATTAGAAATCTATCCCTTGTGGATCAAGTCATTATACAAATTGAATCATTGATCGAATCGGGAAAATGGCCAGTAGGAAAGAAAATTCCGCCGGAGCCTGATTTGGTCCAAGATTTGGAGGTAAGCCGCAATACATTGCGTGAAGGAATTAGAGCATTATGTCATGCAGGAGTATTGTCGACCAAGCAGGGTGATGGCACTTATGTTATTTCGAACAGCACTTTGGGAGCTGCTATTCAACGACGTGTTCAAAAATCCAGCTTGCTGGAAACACTGGAAGTAAGAAATGCTCTCGAACAAGAGGCTGCCAAGCTGTCGGCTGCAAGAAGAACAAATGATGATGTGGAAAAAATGCAATTTTATCTGGATGCGTGTAACTCGTTTAGCTCAAGCGGGGATTTAGAAAAATATGTGGATGCAGATTTCAAGCTGCATCAGGCTATAGTGGAATCGACAGGCAACCGGATATTAATTGATTTATACACACATATTACAGAAGCTATTCAGCATTCGATTAAAGTGATACTAATAGAACAATTTGCTGCAGGTCTGCCGAAAAATATGCACGGACAGCTAATAAATGCAATTATTTCGCAGGATACAGAGTTGGCAGCCAAAATTGTAGATCAATCCATAAATGAAATAAAACGAGTAATAGAGATGGAGGAAGTGTAAATGGAGCTCGAACAACAGAAATCCAACTCAAAAATGAAGGGCTCACAAGCTGCAGGTGCTTTGCTGATTTTAGGAGTGATATTAATTGCGGCGAATTTACGGGCTCCTTTAACTTCCGTTGGACCTTTAATAGGAATGATAAGAGATGATTTGGGTATATCGAATACATTAATCGGATTAATTACGACCCTTCCTTTAATTGCATTTGCTGTGCTGTCGCCGCTTGCGCCAAGAATGGCTCGCAGATTCGGAATGTCCTCTGTTCTATTTGGATCGCTGCTTCTGCTGGTCATCGGAATTGCAATTCGTTCAGCATGGAGTATCGGCGCATTGATGATCGGTACGGTCATTTTAGGTCTTGCTATATCGATCTGCAATGTATTGATGCCAAGTCTGATTAAAGAAAAGTATCCTTTGAAAATAGGAATAATGATCGGCGTATATTCGGTTGCCATGAATCTTAGCGGCGCTATTGCATCTGGCATCAGTGCTCCGCTTGCCAATCAAGCAGGATTTGGCTGGAAGGGAGCTCTTGGTCTATGGGGTCTTTTAGCTTTTGTTGCTCTTCTTTTTTGGATTCCCCAGCTAAGACGACAGCCGCAAAAATTGCAGACAGCCGGGCATAACAATAAGCGCACAAATTTATGGAAGTCCTCATTAGCCTGGCAGGTGACTATATTTATGGGCCTGCAATCCATGCTGTTTTATGTTGTAGTTTCTTGGCTTCCGGATATTCTTAAAATACAAGGATTAAGTACGGATTTCGCAGGCTGGCTGCTGTCTATTATGCAGCTCGCATTACTTCCAGTTACCTTTATAGTGCCGATATTGGCTGGGCGAATGAAAAATCAAATTCCGCTTATGCTCCTGACGTCTCTTTTTTTCCTCATTGGCATTGGGGGATTGCTTTCTGGAAATGATATGGTTCTTTTGTGGGTCATTTTAATAGGGATTGGCTCAGGCTGCTCATTTAGTCTTGCGATGATTTTATTTGGTCTGCGAACTAGAAATGCACAAGACGCCGCCGAGTTATCTGGGATGGCTCAATCAGTAGGTTATCTTTTGGCTGCATTAGGACCTATATTATTCGGTTATTTGCACGATTTGACTAATGGATGGAATGTACCGCTTATCGCATTGCTTGTCATAGTCATTTTTATGCTGATTACAGGTGTTGCAGCAGGCCGTAATCGATTGATCGGAGTAGAAAACGCATAATAACTGCACGATCAGCTTCCATTGTATAGAGATATGTCCTATCCTTATAGAAGAGAAAGTCTTTAGTGGAGGTGCTTATATGTATTTGCGCAGCCTTGAAATTTTCAATAAAACGGGCTCTAACGATTATCCATTTAGCATTCCAGCTCTAAAAAATATGACATCTCTTGCGTTTAAGACGAATGTTACGTTCTTTGTTGGCGAGAACGGCTCAGGCAAATCGACGATTCTTGAGGCTATCGCTTATCAATGCGGATTTAATACGGCAGGAGGCAGTAGACATAATCAATATGAGGTGGATGCTTCTCATTCTATATTGGGAGAATATATGCGGCTTTCTTGGCTGCCCAAAATTACGAACGGTTTTTTTATGAGAGCTGAAACCTTTTATCAATTTGCCTCTCATGTGGACTCTTTGCCACCTGGGGAAAGCTTACATTATTACGGTGGACGATCCTTGCATAAGCAGTCGCATGGTGAAGCTTTTCTTTCACTTTTCAATCATCGTTTTGGAAATAGAGCAATTTATTTGCTGGACGAGCCCGAAGCGGCTTTATCGCCAGCCAGACAGTTGGCATTATTGCGGATTATTAAGGATTTGGAGGATGAAGCACAGTTTATTATTGCGACGCATTCTCCGATATTGCTCGGCTATCCAAAGGCGCAAATATTGAATTTTGACGCGCAGCACGTGCAGGAAATTAAATATGAGGAAACCTTGCATTATATCGTAACCAGACGTTTTCTTGAAAATAGGGAAAAGGTATTGGAAGAGCTGTTTAATGATTAGTGAAGAGACTTTGTTCAGAATTCGTTTCTGAATGAGGTCTCTTTTTATAATAGGACGGCGGAGCCGTTTATTTGTTTCCAATGTTGCGGTCATTGATGACCGTTAGCGCTTATTTTCGCCAACTTCCACTTTCTAGCGGACAGAAATGTCCGTTAGCGGGAAAAAAGCTAGAGAATTCGACGAAATTTTCTTCTAATGGTCATAAGTGTCCGCATATGCAACAAAAAGATTGTTTTTTGGTTCTAACGGCCATTTATGACCGCAATGCAAAATAGCGGTGCATCGTTTGTTCTTTACATATGATGACGCAAGTTAGGTCGCCGACAGGTGTTTTTATTTTGCGACTGACTGCCTTGTCTGCCTTCTTGACCTTTCACTTTCGCAATCTTGCTATCTTAATTCGGGATTACTACTTACGTTGGGTTATGAGTTATAGTAACGATAAGAAGATTAGCTTGCTTGTTGGGAGGGTATCAAATGGAGGCATACCGGGGCACCGTTAATACGAAATGGTTTGACTATGGGCAAACAGAAATTGATTACTTGAGCAGCGCGGATGAGACGCTGGGAGAAGCGATGCGGCGGATGGGCAAAATAGAGCGCGTCGTCATGCCAGATTTATTCACGGCAATCGTATACGCGATTGTGGGCCAGCTTATTTCGGTTAAGGCTGTGGATACGATATGGGAGAGAATGCAGGCCAGATTAGGTGAAATTACACCGAGCAATATCCTAAGGAAAAATGAAGTAGATATCCAAGCATGCGGTATGACGATGAAAAAGGCTATTTATATTAAAAATATCGCCCAAACTGTTGCTCACGACGGTTTTCAGCTAGAAGAGCTGCATGAATTGCCGGATGAAGAAGTCATTAAGAAGCTTACGGCTTTAAGCGGGGTTGGTAAATGGACAGCCGAGATGCTATTGATGAACGGGATGGAGCGGCCGGATGTTGTCAGCTGGGGAGATATCGCAATTCGGAGAGGTATGATGAAGCTGTATGGCCTAAGCACTCTTGATAAAGAACAGTTTGAATATTACCGACAGAAATATTCGCCTTACGGATCGGTCGCTTCTATTTATTTGTGGGCGATTTCGTTTGAAACGTAAGCTCCAGAGATACAATTTGAGTCCATTTTCCCAAAAACACCCATACAAGCAGGTCATAAGACCACTGCACATCTATAGCGTTAATATTTATAATAAAGAAAAGTTAACCTCGTTAATACTGCCCGAAGGAGAATTTTATGAATATTACGGAGGCTTTTGCTGATGAGCAGTTTAAAGCATATGTATTAGAAAAATTTTGTGGAAATCGTGAATCCATTCAAAAGAGTGATGTAGAACAAGTAGTATCCCTGCAGCTCGCATATCATAAGTTTTCCAGTCTAAAAGGAATTGAGTATTTCACAGCTCTTGAGGAGTTGGATTGCTCCTGTAATCATTTAGCAGAGCTCGATTTCAGCAACAATCCGAATCTGAAATTGTTAAATTGTACGCGCAATAAATTAACTGCGTTAAATACGAGTCATAATCTGCAATTGGAATATTTGAGCTGCGGAAATAACGAGCTGACTCATTTGGATGTGTCCAATCATGTAAAGCTAAAAGCTCTGGATTGCGGTTTTAATCGAATTCGGGATTTGGATATCAGCCGCAATGCAAGGCTTACTAAGCTGGAATGCTGCTGGAACCTGATCTCCACTTTGCAGCTTGAACATAATTTGGAATTAGCAGAGCTGAATTGCGGCTATAACGCCATTTTCGATTTGCAATTGAGCCCGAACAAAAAGTTGACCCGTCTTGATTGCGGGAGTAACTATTTGATTAACCTTGATATAAAAGGCTGCACAAACCTGGTCGAATTACGCTGCAATAATAACCATCTTACACGCTTGGATGTTACCGGCAATCCCGTTCTGGAAAGCTTGCGATGCTTCAACAATCATATTAAAGCTCTGGATATAAGCCGTAATGCGGATTTGGACGAGCTGTACTGCTCTGAAAATAAAATCTCCAAGCTGGACATCACTAACAATCGCAAGCTGGAACGTCTGGACTATGCTAATAATCTTATCGTTGAGCCGGATTATACGATAAAGGGAGTAGGTACGTTTCAGTATGATGTTTCGCTAACGTACTATCAATTAACTCTCCATTTTAAAGAGCATGAGATTTCTGTAACAGTGGATGTTCCCAGCCAATCAGCGATCAAGCAATTATCTTCAACTATTAAAAAAGCGTGGGACCGCTTGGAAGAATTACAACAAAGAGCACTCGATTTGATTGCCGAAATCCATCCAGACGAGGATGTGTCGGAGCTTACTATGACAGAGCTTCAATTTGCACAAGATGGTACCTTTCAATTAGGCTATGATGCGGGCGATACTCCAGCCGGACATCTGTATATCTATGCAGGATTTAATAAAAAACTTGAGCTGAACAAAAATCTGGTTTATGAAACCTATTAGCATTGAACAGATTTTGACGTGATGTTTTACAAAGTTGTCCTACAAAGCTGTCCTAATCCGGTTTCTGCGGCATATGCTGTAGAAAGGAGCGTGAGATGGGTGGACAAGACTTTAAAGCAGTATTATCAATTGAAGCAAAAGCAAAAAGAAATAGAGCAGGAGCTGCTGGGACTGCGCAATGAAATTTTGGACTATTGTACGCAGCAAAATGTATCCCAGCTGGAGGCTGGCAGCTACAAGGCCAAGCTCGTTCATCAGGAGCGCAAGGAGTATGATGATAATAAGCTTTATGAGGCACTGCCTGAGCCAAGTGTCTGGCGGCTGCTGTCAAAAGCGGATTCTTCCAAGGTCGCGAGTCTTATTAAGCTGAATGTCATTTCGGAGCAAGCGATTAAAGATACATACGCCATCAAAAATATTACATTGCTGCAAGTCGATAAAAAATAAATGCCGCTAACTGGGCGTTAAAAACAAAGAAGCATTGCGAGCGGATTAATCTGCTTGCAATGCTTCTTATTTAAAATATAGGAAAGTATAAGTTTTCACCTTATACCTATTCCTATATTTCACCGAGAAACGGCACATCCTTAGCCAAGAACGCGCAGCGTTTCTTCTTGTCCATATAAGAGTCTGTCGTCATTATAAAACTGTCGGGAGAGTGTCGTTATGAAAGGGATTAAGCATGTTTCCAGTTTGTGCTTTTTCCTGATTTTGAGCAGGCGGGGAAAGTCTCTCCAATGCTCAGGTTTATTTTCTCACCATCAGGATCAGTATATTGACCGGCTTCCGTTACTCTATCACCTGTTTTGTGCTGATGGTCGGAATGTCGCCAGGAAGTTTCATTCCCTGTCCTTGGACATACGGGAAATTTATCGCCTCTCTGCAGCTCGCGCTTCACGCCAGCTTCGCATACGTAGCTGCCGCTTTCCATTACCTCTTCATTCGTTCGGTGCAAATCCGTTGCTGTTGTTCTCACGTGCAGTCAATCCTTTCTGTCTTAGATTAGTGAGCTGTTCTGTAAGCTGAATAGCCACTTGCTTATATATACCCGGCTGGTTCTTAGTTGAAACAGGATAGGTTGCCTTTCAAATTAAAGACCATCGTTTTAAAGACCATCGTTGATGTTTCAAATCTGCTGCATGTGGTTATTAGTAGATACGGAGCTTGTTTCAAAGTAAGCAGATTGTAATCTATTGAAGGTAAAGGAGAGAATTCATATGCCAAATGAAAAAAGCAGTGGACTTTTGTTAGGAACCGTTATTGGAGGAACAGTTGGCGTAATAGCCACATTATTGCTAGCACCCAAATCGGGAGCCAAGATGCGCGAGGACCTCTCTAATAAGTATCAAACGCTTTGCAGCAAGGCCAAGGATATAGTATCCTCTGTAGGCGACACTACTAAAAATATTGCTGGAAGCGTAAAGGAAGAAGCAGTCAGCCTTGCGAAGCATGCGAAGGAGTCGAACCAGAACATTAAAGAATCGATTAGCAGCTCGACGGATGAGATGAAGGACAGGCTGGCATCGTCGGACAAATAACAAGTCATTAATTAGATAGAGTATAAAAAGGTTAGTAGGGGAGCTGCCCAATGGGCAGCTCTTTTAACTGTATTTTATGCATCTAGATCTAAGGAATTTTGCTTTTTTCCCAATCTAAAGGGAAAAACTGCACTTAGATTTCATGCATTTGAGCGATATCGCCTTATTCCGTAAATCTAGATACATGAAATGCATTTAGATTAAATGATTCGACCAAAAAGGCAAATCTAGGTGCATGAAATGCATTTAGTATGAAATGAAAATTGTAGTTTGCCCCATCAGTCGCCCAAATGTTACCCTGCTGTTCCAAACCACCACACGCCAGAATGTTGCTATCGCTGTTACAGACCACCACCACCTAAATGTAGCTACCTCTGTTACAAACCACCACCCGCCAGAATGTTGCTATCGCTGTTACAGACCACCACCACCTAAATGTAGCTACCTCTGTTACAAACCACCACCCACCATTACGCAGCTCCCAGTTCTAACGAATGCTGAGTGCGCTAAAAGGCTCAAAAAGCTTGTTTCAAAAATCTAACGAAGCTACAAAGCCTTATTTGGTCAAAAGGAGCAACTAAACCGGTGTTTATTTACACATAGCGCATCTAATGAGACTGTCGATTAATTGTGGGCAACTATTGATAAGCAATGAGAAAGGGGAAACGGAGAGCAAGAATGGGAATGGAGAAGCGGCAGCGTCCGCCTTTGTAGGCTAATTTTTACCTTTACAGGGGTTATTTATTCATAAAAATTAGACTACAACAGCGGTCGGAATCCCAATCTTGATCGCAGTGATACCCCTTTCTATTGCTTGTTGCAACTATCCACAATTAATCGACAGTCTCCTAATCTTCGTTAGAAAATAAAAACAGCCAATTTAGGCCAAATAACGTCATGAGGATTCGTTAGAACGAAGGATGCCGGACGGACAGTCGCAATTGGATGATAAAAAGGACAACGATACTCTCTAAAGAGCATGCGCTGTCCTTTTTATGTTTGTGTGAATATATGCAAAAAGTGGATAATCTAGTGTGGGTGAGTGTCCAAGCTTTATTAGCAACTACAGCAACTCTATCAATTATATCAAACATAGTAATTATAGTAACTACATCAACTTAGCAACTCTGACGAGGGTGTCGATTAATTGTGGGAAGAGCAAGATTGGGAATGGGGAAGCAGCAGCGTCCGCCTTTGTAGGCCAATTTAACCCTTTACAGGGGTTATTTCATCAAAAAAATGGGACTACAACAGCGGTCGGAATTCCAATCTTGATCGTAGTAACATCCCTTTCGTTTGCTTATTGCCCTATCCACAATTGATCAAGGCTTAGGATCGGATGAGTTCGCGGTCAATATTCGCTTCAGCTTCTCGATGGCGCGCTTTTGAATACGCGATACGCTCATTTGAGAAATGCCGAGCAGCTCGGCAATGCTGCGCTGAGGCTGATCATTATGATAAACAAGTGTAAGCACCTGTCGTTCTTCTTCCTTAAGCTGCTTCATCGCTTCTTCCAGATCGAGGCGATTTTCTAATGCCTTGTAATCATCGGCCTGCGAATCGATTAAATCGCCAATAGTAGCACTGTCATTGTCGGTGGACAATGGTGTGTCCAGTGATACATATTGATAGGAATCGCGCGAGGATAAAATCTCAATCGTTTCTTCAACAGAAAGCTCCATGTACTGGGCAATTTCCTCCATGCTTGGGGAACGCTGAAGGATCATAGTGAGATGGTCAATTGCTTTTTGAATAAGCAGACCTTTTTCCTTCATGCGGCGCGGCACTTGAATATACCATGATTTATCGCGCAGGTAGTTTTTCAGATAGCCGATAAGACTCTTCATCGCGTAGCCCTCAAAGGGTGTTTCACGATCCAGATCATATTGCATAAATAGCTTCAGCATGGACAGCTGGGCAACCTGATACAGATCTTCATATAAATCGGGCCGATTACGGGACATATTGACCGCGGCCATCCGGATTAGCGGCTTATAATGCAGCAGCAGTTCAGTTGCAATCTCATTGCATTCTTTTTGTTTATAAAGAGCGATCATATTCAATACTTGTTCTTGACTCAGGGAAGAGGAGTTATTATTCATGCGAGTTCCTCATTTCCACCCAATCTTTTTGCTAGTACAATTTCTGTCCCTGGGCCTGTGTGAATTTCTACATGATCCATTAAAGCTTGCATCATATAAATGCCAAGTCCTCCTGGAGAAATATTTTCAAGCTTATGATTATGCAGTGGAACGGGAGGCTTCATCTGCTTGTCATACTCAAAGCTGCTTCCGTAATCTCTGATTTTGATATATATGCTGTCTATGTCCAGTTCAAATGTTATCTCGATTATCCCGTCGTGCTGATGCTCGTAAGCATGCAGCACAACATTCGTGCAAGCCTCGGATACAGCTACTTTCATATCCTCAATATCCTCATAGGAGAAGCCGGCTTTGCTGGCAATGCTGTATACAGCTAGTCTGACCGTATCGATATATTCTGCTTGTGCGGGTATAGTCAAATGAATATGAGGCTTTGTCATTTGGCGTATTCCTCCTTATGTAATACTATTATAAGCTAAATTCGCTTCATTTTTTTCCAAAGCTGCAGGCCCGAAATAATTCCATCGATAACCATGTTGGAAACAGGCTGCTGTTTCTCAGTATTAGGCTCGCTGCTTCTTTTGGTTGGAGCTGGTTTACGTTCAATAGCCGCGGCAAGCTGGGCAGCAGAGGTTTTGGCGATGCTCGTAAAGGTTTGCACGGCTTGCCCAATATCATTAACTGCTGTAAATACAATATTTAAGGAGCTTAATTTATGCTTTATGTCGATAGCCATTTCATTCGTATGCTGAATCGTTTCTTTCATATCATCAGAGATTCGAGACACATCGCTGCGCACCTCTCCGATCGTCAGCCGCATTTCTTCTATTGCTGATTTCAACACCTTCATCGTTTGTATAATGGAGTACATAAGAATAATAAAAGCTATAGCGATCACTAATATACCAATCTGCATGAGCAAATCCATAACGTCACTTCCTCTTTTTAGAATACTTACCCTGCTTCGGCGGACTTGAAACAACACGCACATTGTTTTCGTTAATGTTATAATTAGTCTATTCGATTTCATAGAACAAGTAGGAAAGGAGATTCGAATGCTGAAAGATATGCGATTTAATATTCGAATGAAAATTGCCATTGGCTATATTTTAGTCATTTGCTGTTTGAGCGTTTCTATCGTTATTGTAACGGACAGAATTACGGCCCTGCAGCATGAAGTACAGGACATTACAACTAGCGATATTGAGATTCATAACTTGCTGGCTTCTATTCGAAATTCTACTTTAAGTATGGAAACGGGCCTTAGAGGTTATCTTTTAACAGGTGATGAAGCGTATTTGGACTCATACGAAAGCGGGAAATCGCAATGGGAAGCCAAATATAACAGTTTATCCCCGTTTGTGTCCAAGGATTTGGCGACGAAGAGCGAGCTGGAAGAAATCAAGCTGTTTATTCAGTCCTGGGTGGAAAAGACCGCAGAGCCGGCCATTTTGCTAAAACAGAACAATAAGCTGGACGAGCTTAGTCAATTTTATAAAATGGATGTCGGCAATATGGATGATTTGAAAGGCAAGTTTGAAGCGCTGCATGCCAAGGAAATGCAATCCACGAAGTCTCATGTCAACGATCTTGCCAACCGCAACCGTTTAATTACAATCGGTATTTATGCCATGCTGCTGGCTATTACTATTATTGGCTTCTCTATTGTTACAATTGTATCAGGATCAATCGTTAAAACGATTAAACAGGTTGCTAAAACGATTACAGATATCGCATCGGTCAAGGGAGATGTGAAGACAAGAATTAAAGTGAATTCGAAGGATGAAATAAGAGATTTGGGCGAAGCCACCAATGAGCTCCTAACGAGCTTGGAGTCGAAAAACTGGATTCAAACGAAGGTGGCAGAAATTGCGACAATGAGCCAAGGCATTAACGATGTAACAGCATTGGCTAAAACATTTTTGTCCAAGGTAGCGCCAATGGTTCAAGCTTCATACGGTGTTTTTTACATTCGAAAAGAGTCCAATAAAGGGCTTAAATTAGTCAATATCGCTTCTTATGCCGGTGATGACGACAATATCGGCAAGCAAGCTTTCAATATGGGGGAAGGCTTAATCGGGCAAAGCGCGCAGGAAAATCGCGTGTTTTTATTGAATGGGCCGCAGGAGCATCCAGCTGTTATTACAACAGCGCTTGGAAAAATTGAGCCTCAGAGCATTCTGATTATTCCGATCCAGTATGAAAATAAAATTGAAGCCGTGGTGGAATTCGCTTCTCTGCAGCCCTTTACCTCACAGCATTTGAAGCTGCTGGAAGAAATCGAGGTTGATTTTGGCATTGCGATCAACAATGTCGTTGGCCGTATGGAAGTGGAGCGTCTGCTGCGGGAGTCGCAGGTGCTTACCCAGGAGCTGCAGTCACAAACGGAAGAGCTGCAATCCCAATCCGAAGAGCTGCAAATGCAGCAAGAGGAAATGAGAATGACGACCGAGCATCTGGAGCAGCAAAATTTATTTGCCGAACAGAAGACGAGAGAGCTGGAAAGGGTAAAAGAGGAGCTGGTAGAGTATTCCGCGAAGCTGAAGCAAAGCTCCCAATATAAAACGAACTTTTTGGCCAATATGTCGCATGAGCTGCGCACGCCTCTCAACAGCATTTTAATATTGTCGCAATTGCTGGCTGATAATGAGAACAGCACCTTAAACCCGGATGAGGTCGGTTATGCTTCAGTCATTCATTCTTCGGGCCAGGATTTGCTGAAGCTGATTGACGAAATTTTAGATTTATCCAAGATTGAAGCGGGCAAGCTTATCGTTACGATAGATGAAGTCAATTTGACAGAGCTGCCTGAAGTCATTAAGTATACCTTTCAGCCTGTTGCCGAAAGCAAAGGGATCGAATTCAATATTATAAGCAGCGATAAGCTTCCTCAAACGTGGCAGACCGATGGGCAAAGGCTCGAGCAAATATTGAAAAATCTGCTATCCAACGCCTTTAAATTTATTAAACAGGGCTCAGTAGAACTTTCTATTGAGCTAGCAGATCAAGCTGCTGTGGAGCAGCAATTGCCGATGTTCAGCGGTGAGCAGGTGCTTAAGATATCCGTGCGCGATACAGGTATCGGCATACCGCTTGATAAGCAGCAGCTCATCTTTGAAGCGTTCCAGCAGGTGGACGGTGAGACGAACCGGCAATATGGCGGAACCGGGCTCGGGTTATCGATATGCAGCGAATTTTCGAAGCTGTTAGGCGGTAAGATTGTACTGGAAAGCAAGCCTGACGAAGGCAGCACCTTTACTTTGTTTTTGCCAAGCTTGGACACAAGCCTTTTAGAGCATTTGACAAAAAGCAGAGAAGAAGCGGCAGCGGCGGCATTTACGGATACAGCCGAGGTTATTGTCGCCAGCAAGCCTCCGGTTTCTGATGAGCATCAAGCAGCCGGCGATGCTGCTGAAATGTCAGAGTTTGCAAACAAAAGAATTTTAATCGCGGAAGATGATGAACGCAATGTATTTGCTCTGGTTAAAGCGCTTGAGAAGGAAGGGCTGCAGGTAACCGTAGCGGGCAACGGAAATGAATGCATGGAAATTTTGCGGGATAATGGCGAGTTTGACCTTATTTTAATGGATATTATGATGCCGATTATGGATGGCTTTGAAACGATCAAAGCGATTCGCAAGGATGAGGAGCTTCAAGCGATTCCAATTATAGCATTGACTGCAAAAGCAATGAAAAGCGACCGCGACCGATGCTTGGAGGCAGGCGCATCCGATTATATAAGCAAGCCTATACAGATGGATCGGCTGCTGTCCCTAATGCGTGTCTGGCTGACAAAGTAGGTGATACAATGACCAATCTGGAAAATATCGAAATCGATCTGCTGCTTGAAGGCATTTATCAGGCGTACGGCTATGACTTTCGCAATTATTTACGCTCTTCTTTAACGAGAAGAATTCATTACCGCATGCAGAAGGAAGAACTGACGACCGTGACGCAGCTGCTTGAAAAAGTGCTTCATGAGCCCGGCTTTATTGCGACGCTTGTGAATGACTTGTCCATCTGTGTAACAGAGATGTTCCGTGATCCTTTCTTCTTTAAGGCTATAAGGGAAAAGGTTATTCCAAACATTTGCGACTTGCCCGAAATAAGAATTTGGCATGCCGGGTGCTCCACTGGCGAGGAAGCCTATTCAATGGCGATTTTGCTGCATGAGGAGGGCCTGCTGCATAAAGCTAAAATTTATGCAACGGATATGAATGAGCAGGTCATTGATTATGCCAAGTCAGGCTCGATTTCGTTAAAGCGGATGCAGGCTTTTACAAAAAATTATTTGCAGGCAGGGGGAAAAGAGGAGTTTTCCTCCTATTACAAAACCGATCAGAAGTATGCAATTATTCATCCGGAAATCATTAACAGAATCGTTTTTGCCCAGCATAATTTGGCGACGGACAGCACCTTTAACGAATTTCACATCATTTTGTGCAGAAATGTATTAATTTATTTTAATGCCACTTTGCAGCAGCGCGTGCATCAGTTATTGTATGCCAGTCTGGCGCCTGCAGGTTTTCTGGCGTTAGGTCAAATGGAAGCGATGAATGGTTCTCTTAAAGTAAAATATGAGGAAGCCGATCCTTGTCAAAAAATATTTTGCAAGCGCTCCTAAGCGCAGCAGGAAAAGGGTGCTCTCCTGCCATCAGTCGATGGCTGGAGAGCACCCTATATTGTACGTCCTTCGTTTAAGCGAAGGACGGCGGAGCCGTTATCCTTGTGCAGCTTGCGAAAGTGGCTATTCAGTCTGCTTTTTTGTTTTCATTAAAGTAACTACGGTCGTTTGGTCCTTCGTTTCAACAGCAACCTCATCCATTAAAGCCTGCATAAGAAAGATGCCCAATCCGCCTACTGGCAAGTCGCGGATGCTTCCTTCCTGCAGCGGAGCCGCCTTGACTAGCGCTTCATCATGCGGAAATGCCGGTCCTTTGTTAGTCACCTTAATAGTTAAGCTTGTATCGGAGGGCTGAAAGCGAATATCAATGCTGTTGTCAGCGAGCTCTGGCGAGCCATGAAGAACAGCATTGTTGCATGCCTCCGAGACGGCCACCTTCATATCCTCGATTTCCTCATAGGTGAAGCTTAGCTTGGAAGCGATGCTGTATAAGCATACTCGAACAATATCAATATAATCAGCGCGGCAAGGAATTTGCAGACGAATATCTTTCATATTTAAGCTTCGGTCCTTTCTGTTAAATATCCAGATATGCCTGTTAAATGGAATAGCCGCTTAATCGATGGCGGGATGTCCTGCACGATAAAAGGGGCATGCAAGCCGTCGCGAATTTTGAGAATGGACACGATAATGCCAATCCCGGTACTGTCAATATAGGTTAGATTTTTCAGGTTCAATATTAAAGCTTTGTCCTCCTGCTTGACGATCGGCCCTAATGCGGCCCGGAATTGCTGCACAACTGCAAGGTCCAGATCGCCGCTGACATGCAAAACGTAGGCTGTGTCTGTTTCTTCTTGTCTGATTTGAAATGGATAAACTGACATTCGCTTCACTCCGGTCTTTATAATTTACGTTGATGCAATATGATAATAGGCTATAGATTCTAGCTCTTTGGTGTTCGGATTAATAAATAGCTTTAGCAGAGCATCCTTCCGCTGAAATACGAGCCCGTCCTCCGCTTCGAAGTCTGGCTTGCCTAAAACGTTTGTAAGGTCTTTTATGGTGACCGGCACTTCCAATTGATCCAAGTATACAGTGCCTGCTGCTTCTGTATTTATTTCAATATACTCAATAGCATCCTCATTAAAAATAACGGTCATATCCGCATATTCATAGCTCGTGTACTCCTGTAAGTAAGGATCGGAGGCTATTCGATCCGGAATGCCCTTTTTTTCCAATAAGCTAAAAACGTCGTCGTATAGTGAAATATCATTAATTGTGCTTAACGTTATTGGCTGCATTTCTGTCTGATTGACAGGCATTGATGCCAGCATGGCGGTACTGCTTGCAGCCTGATCGGCCGCTCCGGGAGACATGCTGTATGATGGGCTCGGCATGAATATAGCATTTAACAGATAACCGATTATTACAATAATCTCCATGTCATCCTACCTCCTGTTACAATATCCGTTTATTAGTTATATTTAAACCAAATAGAACGGTTTGAAACAGCTTGGGCCAGAATAGACGGCATTATTTCGTTTCTATTTTTACTAAACAAATATCATCCTTTTGAATCGCATCGCTGTCTTGGGGCAAAAGCAGCCCGACGATGGCTGATGGCTCTAATTTGTACTTGTCATTCAGCAGCTCGGCCAGTTTTGCAGCAGGCATATCCTCGCGATGATTCATGTAATCGGTTAATCCGTCAGTGTATAAAATAATAGTAAGATCATCTTGATAATGAAGCGTTTGTTTTTCAACGGTCAAAGTTTGAAATAAGCCGATAGCTCCGCAGCCATGCTCCAGCAATGCCGCTTGCTGGTCGACATAGGCGATGCCTGAAGGATGGCCCGCATTGACGTATTCGATCTTTTTCTCTTTCGTATCGATAACCATATAGATGGCAGTAAAATAATAATTAATGAGCTCATCCTCCATATGCAGCTGGTTCATAGAATGATTCAGCTCGTGTATGGCCTGCTCAATATCTGATACGCGAGTAATCGTATCGCGGAGCATGGACGATATGTACATGCAGACCAGAGAAGCGGATATGCCGTGGCCCATCATATCCAGCAAAATAACGCCATAACGGTGCTGGTCAATACGATACCAGGCATAGAAATCGCCAGCAAGCTCAGAGGAAGGCTGGTATACTGCACGGATTGAAATATTGTCATCGTCAATCACCTTGCTAAGCACGCTGCGCTGAACCTGCTTGGCCAGCTCAAGCTTGTTTTTCATGCGCTGATCGCGTTCCTTGTGCCAATCAATTTCCTTCTTAAGCCGCAAGGAGGAGCGGATTCTCGCTAACAGCTCCATACGATTAATAGGCTTCATTACATAATCGCTTGCTCCAGCATCGAGAGCTTCCGCCATTTTGTTAGAGTCGCCGACAGCAGTGACAAAGATGATAGGGATATCCTTGAAGCGGCTGTCAGCCTGCAGTACTTTGCAAGTTTCCAGGCCGTCCATAACCGGCATCATCATATCCATTAAAATCAGCTCGGCATTTGGCTCCTTGACCAAGGTGCAATGCAAGCCTAGCAAATCAAACAGCTCTTGGGCAGAGGAGGCGAACTTTAAATCCGAATAGCCGGCTTTTGTAAGAATCGTTTTTATAATAAGCTGATTGGTTGCATTATCATCAACAACTATGATGCTCATTCGTTAGGCAGCCTCCTTGGCGAAGTTATATATACCTTTACTATAGCATACTGGAAAAACCTATCCCTAGGGATAGGCTTTTCCAAACTATAAAATCTGCAATCTGATTTTAATAGTAGGTGTAATAGTATATCGCCGGATCAAAGTCCTCGCCGTAGTATTCTTTACCGCTCCAGGCAATCACAAGCACCTTGTCCCGGTCCATTTCCGACTCCAGCCTTTCAGCGTCGTACTTGGAAATGCCCAGCGACCTCATTTTGGCGCGCAGCTCATCGCCGGTAGAGCGGAAGATATTAGCGATAGCTGTGCCGAAGCCTTCCTCGGCTACCCCGATTTTGGAAGCATCCGTCTTATCCACAATGCGGGAGGTTCTGTCTTTGTCATGGGTTAGTATAAAAATATTGTCATCGGGATACCCTTCATTTTGAAAATGCCTTACTTGATTTTGCACCTCTGTAATGCTGTCCACAATACGTACCTTAGTCGTTGAAAGATCTAATTTTTCCATGATAATTCCTCCTTAAATGTAATAAGCCTATTTGATAGGGCCATTGCAGCATTGTTATGTGGCTCGTCTTCTGCCAAGAATAAGGGAAGCGATAAATAAGATGACAAAAATAACAAATAATACCTTTGCTATCCCTGCCAGAGCCGATGCAATGCCCAGAAATCCGAAGATACCGGCAAAGATGGCTAATAAGAAGAATAAAAACGCCCAACCTAGCATCGTAATCACCTTTCTTTCTTGTTGACTGGCTTGAATATGTAATAACCCATTTCATTTATGTTGAAACAGCTGCATTTGGAAATAAATAAAAAAACAGCTTGATATTGCAGTTTTGCAAGCGCTGTGATATAGTATCTTTCCGTTTAAAATAAGAGATGGAGGGTAACTGACATGAATGATCAAAGTGCCTTTCAATACGAAGCAGAGCGTGTGCAGCAGGTGCTGAAGCATATCGATACGCAGCTTCGTGCGATTGGTCCCCGTTACAAGGGCGATGACTTTACAGAGCAAATGCTCGATTTGCAGCGCGAGCAGCGCAGAGAACGACTGGAAGTATCCCGCAAGGAGCCTTATTTCGGCCGATTGGATTTTGAACAATTGCCCAAGGGAAATCCGAAGCCGTTATATATTGGGAAAGCGGGAGTTGCGGATGAAGCAACGAAGGAGCTGCTGGTCATTGACTGGCGGGCGCCGGTGGCAAGCTTGTTTTACTCCTTCAGCGGGGGCGAGGCAGCTGTCCATTATGAATCGCCGGATGGCCTCGTAGAAGGAAATGTTCATTTAAAACGCAATCTGCTTGTGCGAGACAGCAATTTGGAACGTATTGTCGACAGCTATGTAAGAGGACAGGATGAAGAAACGGTAACCGATGAGTTTCTTTTGTATCGCCTTGGTGAAAACAAAGATAACCGGTTGCGTGATATTGTATCTACTATTCAGCAAGAGCAGGATCGCATTATACGATCGGAAAAAAATAAAGCCGTATTTATACAAGGGGTAGCGGGAAGCGGAAAAACGACGGTGGCGCTTCATAGACTGGCCTTTCTTTTGTATCAATATGCCGGCAGAATCAAAGCGGAGCGCATGGTTATTTTTGCGCCCAACCAAATGTTTCTCGATTATATTTCCGGCGTTTTGCCAGAGCTTGGCGTAGGCGATATTGCACAGACGACGTATGCGGAATGGGCAATTGGTCAACTGGAGAAGGCAGTCCGCATCGATGAATCGGCTGATGCCTTCGCTTATTGGTTCGAGCAGCCCCGCACGAAGGATGAAATGCTGCAGGCCTCGGGACGGTTAAAGGGCAGCGCAGCGTTTAGGCAAATGATTGATGATAAGCTTATGGAGCTGGAAAAACAGCTATTGCCTAATCAGCATTTTGAGCCGATCGATGGGATGCTGCTGCGTGCAGAAACGATTCGTGAATGGTTTGTAACGGACATTAGCGGCGATCCGCTGCTGCGCAGGCGTGAAAGAATAATTAGCAGAATCAAGCGCTGGTTTGAATCGGAGTGGAAGCTGAAGGGCATTGCCGACAGCAAGTTGAAAACAAAAGCGATGACGCGGCTTAGAGCGTATACGAAAAAAATCCCGGCGCTAACCGCGGTGCAAATCTATTCGGGCTTAATGGATGAGCAAGCTGTAATCGGCTTTTTGCCGGGGGAAGAGCGCGCAGCCGTTAAAAAAAGATTGAAGCAGGGGAAAGCTTCAGCCGATGATCTGGCGCCGCTTGTTTATATTAAGCTTCGCGTTGCCGGTTCAGATCAGCCGGCCTATGATCATATCGTTATTGATGAGGCTCAGGATTACTCGCCTTTTCAATTAGAAACTTTAAAGCTGGTGCAGCGCCGTCCTTCCATGACTATTCTTGGCGACTTGCAGCAGGGTATACACGGTTATACAGGCATTCATAGCTGGTCGGAGCTGCAAGCGTTGTTCGCGGAGGATGATTTCGGCTTTTTTGAGCTGAATCGCAGCTATCGCTCGACTATGGAAATTATCGAATTCGCCAACAGCATATTAAGAGGCATGGGCGATGGAGTAAAGCCTGCAGTGCCTGTATTCCGCAGCGGGGAGGAAGTAGAGGTGGAAGCCTGCGCTTCAAGCGACGAGCGCTTGGCAAGACTGTCAGACACAATTAAGCAATGGCAGGCGCAAAATATATATCGGACGATTGCTATACTTGGCCGTACAGAGCGGGCGTGCGAAAACATTGCCAAGACGCTGGCAGCGGCCGGAATAGAAGCTTCCTTAATACGCAGTAAGCAAGAAGCGTATAGCGGAGGGCTTACAATCGTGCCTGTTTATTTGGCAAAAGGGCTTGAATTCGATGCGGTCGTCATTGATGGGGCTGATCATCTGCAATATACGGCGGACGATGCCAAGCTGCTTTATGTCGGCTGTACAAGGGCGCTGCATCGGCTGAAGCTGCTCTATAATGGTGAAAAAACACAATTAATACAGCTAGCCAAGCATTGACAATTGATGCCACGACACCTATACTCAACTAAGAAAACCTAATACCAATTAGCGGTTAGGCAGAGTCAAAGGAGAACCTTACCCGCGAACATGTCCTTTTTCCATTAGGAGAGGTGTGTTTGCTGGTGAGGTTTTTTATGTTTCAGACAGCGAGAATAGAAAGCGAGAAGGGGAGAGACATATGAAAGGATTTATCTTTGATCTTGATGGAACAGTGTACTTGGGGGATAGGATGATCTCAGGAGCAGCTGAAACGATCCAGGCTTTGCGGGATAGAGGAGATAAGGTGCTGTTTTTGACCAATAAGCCAATCGCTACGCGGCAATCCTATGTTGATAAGCTGGTAGGCATGGGAGTGCCGGCGACATTAAGCGAGGTGCTTAATTCCTCTCAGCTGGTAGCGCTTTATTTGAAAGAGCATTTGAAGGAGGGAGAGAAGGTTCTAGTCATAGGCGAGGAGCCGATAAGAAAGGAGCTTCATGAGCATGGCATTGCAATAGTCGATGATAACAGCTGCGACGTGGATTATGTGGTGCTGTCGTGGGATCGCCAGTTCCATTATGACGATTTGAATGTGATGTACCAGGCAGTTGTCCGAGGGGCCAAGGTGCTTGCCTCCAATCCTGATTGCACCTGTCCTATGGAGGATGGGCAAATTCCGGATACAGGCACGCTTATTGCAGCACTGGAAGCGGCAACAGGCAAGCCGGTTGATCTTGTTGTCGGCAAGCCGTCAGCTATCGCTGCTGAGATCGCCATGAACTATTTGGGGCTGAAGGCAGAGGATTGCTACATGGTGGGCGATCGCCTGGAAACAGATGTGAAAATGGGCAATGATGCTGGCATGAATTCTGTTCTAGTATTGACAGGAGTGGCTACAAGAGAGATGGCAAATACATCTATACATAGTCCCAAATACATCATAAGTTCAATAGTGGATGTTGTCTCCTTATAAATCGAGAGCATGTTATACTGTTTAAGTATGACATAAAGATGTTAGCTGTAAGAGCTAGGAGGGAGATTTGTAATGTATCCAATTGTAGATTTAGTTGAGCATCAAACGATTGGCGCAGTTCAAGCAGAGGAAGACCTGGAGATTGCACTTAATGGGAAAGTGAACATTATATTTTTATTAATGGGGTCAATATTTAATGTCAAATCGATTATAGATCGCATAAAAGATGCTGGTAAGCATGCATTTTTGCATATGGAATTTATAGAAGGCATTGCCGCGGATCGCAGCGGCGTTGCCTATGTTGCCCAAAACATACGTCCTACAGGAATTATATCGACCAGAAGCAATTTAATCCGTGTCGCGAAAGAGATGGATCTCATGACGATTCAGCGTATTTTTCTTATTGACCGCAACGCAGTGGCGAAAGGGATCAAAGTTGTCGAGCAGACACAGCCGGATGCTGTTGAAATTATGCCCGGCGTGATGCCGCGTATTATTAGCGAAGTAACTAATCTCACACCGCTGCCTATTATAGCCGGCGGTCTAATCGACAACCAACAGGAAATTGATAATGCGCTGAAAGCAGGAGCTCTCGCGGTTTCTGTAGGCAACAGTAAGTTTTGGGGAGCAGATCTCAAATAAAGGTAGTGAAGCTTCTTGAAATTAATACCGATGGATGTTTGGCATATCTCATATCTTGATTTAACGTTACGCTTTATTGTTTCCGCTGTTTTAGGCGGTTTTATTGGATTTGAACGGGAGTGGAGAAATCATCCGGCAGGTCTTCGAACACATATACTTGTATGTGTCGGGTCTACTGCTATTATGCTTTTATCTATTTATGGATTCTCAGAGTTTGTTGATGAAGTGAATGTTCGTGTTGACCCTGCGCGTCTAGCTGCGCAAGTGATTAGCGGTATCGGCTTCTTGGGCGCAGGCGCCATTATGCGTTCGGGGCTTACCGTATCAGGCTTGACAACTGCAGCCTCGATCTGGGTTGTAGCGGCTATCGGCCTATGTGTGGGAGCAGGCTTTTTTTATGTGGCAGTTATGGCTACGATCGCTGTGCTTATAAGCCTGGTTGTTCTTCATAAATGGGAAAATTATTTGATGCGCCATCGTCGCCGTCATGAAATATCTATGAAAATTGTAGATGAGCCGGGTAACCTCGCGCAAATTACAGCTGTTTTTGCCGATCAGGGCGTGCAAATTCAAAATCTTAGAATGCATGCGGTGGAAGGCGGAGAAGAAGGGGAAAGCCCGATTATGGAGCTGCATTGCACATTAAAGTCAGCTCATCCTGAACGGTTAAAGCGTTCGCTTAACAGCATTTTTTCAATGAAAGGCGTTATATCGGTTGAAACGGATCATATGGATCAGCTTGCTAAAAAAATGAAGAAATCAAGTGATCGCCTATCTGTCTAAGCACCAAAATAAAGTTTATTGCTTGACAACAAATTGTCGGTGTGATTTACTTAACATGAAAGCGTTTTAGGTTTTTCCTTTAATTGAATAGTGGTTTTGGGTGGAGATGACGAGATAACCCGAGAGTACCGCTTATGCTGATGGACTATGTACATAGTGCCATGAGCTTTGCGTATTCTCGGTTTTTTTATTGCCTTTTTTCGGAAAAGGCACGGAAATCTGTGCAAACTGTCACATTCAATTAAGGGATATGCTTTATCAATTTATTCAAACGAGGGGGAACTAGTAAGTGAAATTAAATAAGTGGGTTAAAACATTAACGGCATCGACCATGATTCTAGCTTTAGTTGCAGGCTGCGGTTCCAATTCAGGCTCAGGCGGCAACACGCCTAATACCGGGTCTGGCGGCAATAATGCAAGCACGCCGCCGGAGGAGCAAAAGCCGATCACGATTCAGTACTGGCATGCTCATCCCGATACACAGACAGAAGGCCTGGATTATATAATCGAGGAATTCAAGAAGGTAGAGCCAAACATTACGATCGAGCCTGTCTACCAGGGCTCATACGACGATCTAGCTCAAAAGCTGCTTGCTGCAGTATCTGCTAAACAAGTTCCTGCGGTAACAAATGTTGAGGTTGCATCAGTACCTGTTTTTGCCAGAGACGGTATTTTTGAAGATCTTACGTCCTACATTGAGCGCGATAAGCTGGACGTAGCTGATTTCTCCGAAGGTATGCTGAAGGCCTACGCTTACGAAGGCACACAATTTGGCTTCCCGCTAATCGTAAGTACAAGCGTAATGATTTACAACAAAACGTTGCTGGATTCCCTTAATGTACAGCCGCCTCAAACATGGGATGAGATGGATGACTATATTAGCAAGACAGCAATCGTTAAAGATGGCAAAACGGAGCGCTATGCATTCTCCGTTCCAGGCTGGGATGTATGGTATTACGATCCTTGGATGATTAACGGCGGCGGTTCTATTCTGAATGAGGATATGACAAAGGCAACGATTGATACAGAAGACAGCCTTCGTTATATTAAAAACTTTGAAAAATGGTTCAAAGACGGCGTAATGCAAATCGGCTACGGCAAAGGCGCTTCCGATACGATGCGTCAGCTATTCCTGCAAGGACAAGTAGCTATGGTTCAGCACTCCTCTGCTATTATTAAAACTTATGTAGAAAATGCAGACTTTGAGGTAGGCGTATCTTTCGTGCCAGGCGATAAGAAGCGCATTTCGAATATCGGCGGAGCAGGTATCGTTATGATGGCACAAGCTAAAAAAGAGGAAAAAGAAGCAGCATGGAAATTTATGAAGTTTATTACGGGTGCAGAGCACAATCTGCAATGGGCTGAAAAAGTAGGCTACCTGCCGACTCACAAATCAGTCATCGATACAGAAGAAGGCCGCGCTTATCAAGAAAGATGGCCACAGTACAAAGCGGTGCTAGAAAACTTTGATAACGTTACGCCGCGTTTGCAGCATCCAGTATACCCTGAATTTAGAAATAAATATAAGGATGCCGTTGGAGAAATGGTATTGAATGGCGCAGATGCGGTATCCGCAATGCAAAAAGCCGCCAAAGAAATTGATGAAATTTTGGCTGATCAATAATAATGCAGCTGCTTCATGTTGTAGGTGTGAGATCATTCACACCTACAACCGTTTTTTTGAAATATAAGGCTTTAAAATATAGCAAGCTTTGCTAGCTAGCGGATTATTTTAATAGAGATGAGGTTTTTGTATGAAAGCAGAGAGCAGCCCTCCACAAGTAGTACCGGTTACAAAAACCAAGCGTACTTATTCTAGATTAAAAGAAAAATGGAAAGATTTCGGATTTGCCGCACCAGCCATTTTTTTGTTAACGACATTCGTATTTTATCCTCTAGTTTATTCTGTATATTTGAGTTTTACGAATTGGAATATGATCAAGCCGAACAAGGATTATGTCGGCGTTGATAACTATACAAAAATATTAACGGGCGAAATGTTTGCAAAGGTAATGAAGGTAACCGTCAGCTTTACCCTTATTGATGTATTTTTCACCTTGCTTATTGGGTTAGGCTTGGCATTGCTGTTTAACGTATCTACTAGATTTTTCAACTTTCTGCGTATGATCGTTTTCATGCCATATTATATTTCCATGGTTATCGCATCGATGGTATTTCTATGGATCTACAACGAGCGTTTTGGTCTGGCAAATGCATTTATGAATTGGATCGGCCTGGACCCTGTCAATTGGCTGACGAATACGAGTACAGCGCTCGGGGCCGTAGTCACAGTCTCTTTATGGAAGGGCGTCGGCTTTGCGATGATCATCTTTATTGGCGGCTTGCGCGGTATTCCAAAAGATTACTATGAAGCATCCAATATTGACGGTGCAGGCAAGTTCAAGCAATTCCGTTATATTACATTGCCGCTGCTGTCTCCTATTACGCTGTTCCTAGTCGTAACTAACTTTATTTCATCTATGCAGGTGTTCCAATCGATCAAGATTATGACAGCCGGAGGACCGCTGAACTCTACCAAAGCAGTTGTTTATTGGATTTACGAGATGGCCTTCCAGGATTACAGAACAGGAAGAGCCTCCGCCCTTATTGTTATTTTCTTTATAATCATTATTGCGCTTACAGCGTTGCAGTTTGCCGTATCAAAGAAGAAAGTTCATTACGAAGGATAGGGGGAACAGAAAGTGGCGAAATCATTTTTTAAAGGTTCACGTATCATAGCTGCAATAGCAGTAACCGCGATTATGTTTTTCCCTGTCTATTGGCTATTAATTACCTCGTTCAAATCATCATTTGAGCTAAGGCTGGCTTCGCCTTCCTTTTGGCCGGAGAAATTTTTGTGGAGAAACTATATAGAGGCTTGGAATTCAGCGAGATTCGATCGCTATTTGCTTAATACGATTATAAAGACGTCAGGCATACTTATTCTTCAAATGAACATTACGCTTTGGGGAGCATTCGCGTTTGCTAAAGGAAATTTTTGGGGAAGAGATAAGTTTTTCTTATTCGTACTGGCGGCGCTTATCGTTCCGACCCAGGTTACGTTCGTACCGATCTATGTCATGCTTTCAAAGCTGAATTGGATTGATACCTTTTATGCTTTAATTATTCCGCATGGCGCTTCGGCTTACGCTATCTTTTTGCTAAGACAGTCCTTTAAGTCGATTAATGATAATGTTCTTGAAGCTGCACGAGTGGACGGCGCAGGACGGTTTACAATTTTGTACCGTATTCTGTCACCGATGGCTTACCCGACTATTGCAACACTTACGGTATTAACCTTCATTAGCAGCTGGAATGAATACTTCTGGCCGCTTGTTATGACGAATACAGAGAAAATGCGTGTATTAACTTTGGGAATTGCCTCTATGCGCGATGCCATTGCAGGTGACGAAGCACTTACATTCCATCTGCTTAGCGCGGCGAGTATTATGGTCATTATCCCAATCATACTGGTATTTTTCTTTGCACAGAAGCATATTGTATCCGCCATGTCGAATTCCACTTTCAAATAGAGCTATTCAACTATAGAGAGAGCAGCTCCAATATACAAGTACTTAGGAGGATTGAGGATGGAACTTACGAAACCGCTAATTATTGCACATCGAGGCAGCGCTGGCGAGGCGCCAGAAAATACAATGGCCGCTTTTAAGCTTGCGCTTGAGCAGCAATGCGATGCCATCGAGCTAGATGTTCACTTATCCAAGGATGGAAAAATTATTGTGTGCCACGATGCGACGGTTGACCGTACGACGAATGGCAAAGGGCATATTCATGAAATGACGGTAGACCAAATTAAAGCGCTGGATGCTGGCAGCTGGTTTGACGCGAAGTACGCAGGCGAGCAAATTCCATTGCTGGAGGAAGTGTTTGATCTGGTTCCTCCTCACATTATGATCAACGTCGAAGTCAAGTACCCGTACGGCCATGAAATTGAAGCGAAGCTGATCCAATTGATGCGCGAGAAAAACCGTGTTGACAATGTTGTTGTATCCTCCTTTGATTTCAAGAGCCTGCTAGTGCTTAAAGGGCTGGAGCCGGAAGTGAAGATTGGCCTGCTCTATAACGTGAATTTTGTCAGACACCGCGATGCGGCTGTTATTATGCAGGTTCCGGTGTATTCCTTGCATCCGAATATGAAACGGATCAGCAAGGAGGACGTTGCTGACGCCAAAAGCCATGGACTGCATGTCTATCCGTATACGATTAATACGGAAAAGGATATGAGAAAGGCGATCAACTGCAAAGTTTCAGGCATCATTACAGATTACCCTGCCGTACTTAGAAAGGTGCTGGAGGAAGAAAAGCAACTGCAATAGGAGGTTACAGCCATTGCTGCGTAAACTTATGATGGCTTCAGGCACAGCTTTGTTTCTGCTCGTTGCAGCTGCCTGCGGCTCATCGACTACTGGTGAAGAAGCGGAGCCGAGCGCAACAGTGCCGGCAGCTGAGGAAAGCAATCCGAGTACAGAACAGCCGAAAGTGGATAAAACGAGTAAAAATATTACTCAGGTGGAGGCTAACATTAAGTTCCAGCTCGATAAGCCGGAGTTTAAGCAGCTTCTTGATATTATGCAGCCGGGACCGGTTATTCCCGGTCTGGAGCTGGATCTTGTGCCGCAAGGGCTGGATTATATAAAGGAAAAGGATTGGTTCATCGTATCGCATTATCGTGCGGCTGGCGGAGCTTCCGTATTATCGTTGCTCGATGCTGATTCTGGCGATATGGTGAAGTACTTTCATTTGAATAAGGAAGATGGAAGCGTCTATGCAGGCCATGCGGGCGGAGTAGCTGTCAGCAAGCAGCATGCGTGGGTTTCGTCGGACAAGCATCTTTATCAAATTAAGCTTGAAGATATTTATAATGGTGATTCCAATGCCAAGCTGAAATTTTCCGATCGTATCGAAACGGACACTCGCGCTTCCTTTAATGCCTATGCGGATGGCGTGTTGTGGGTTGGGGAATTTGCCCATGGCCTAGATTATCCTACAAATATAGAGCATCGTCTAATGAATCGGGCCGGTGAGGAGTATAATGCCTGGATTATGGGTTACAAGCTGGATGAAGAGACGGATACCCTACCTCAGGAGCGGCTTGACCAGCGCCCGGCGCGGCCGGATTATATTTTATCCGTAGCTGATCGCATGCAGGGTGTCGAGCTGCTTGAGGATCAAATTATTTTAAGCCAATCGTTTGGCAGAAACAATAGCAGTGAATTGCATTTTCACGAAAATGTGCTGCTGGAAAAACCGCATCAGCACGTCACGATAGACGGCGTGGAGGTTCCGGTGTGGTTTTTGGATAAGGAAAATATGATCCAGAAGCTGGAAGGGCCGCCGATGTCAGAAAGCGCCATTGTGAAGGATCAAACGCTGTATGTCCTGTTTGAATCTGCAGCAGATAATTACCGCGACTCGGGAAGTTATCCGCTCGACCGCATTCAATATGTGGAGCTTGACAAGCTGCCAGCCAAGTAGGGCGGCTAGTGTGAGGGAATGGCTGATTTCATTAGCGTTCCCTCATTTCAATAGAGAGGGGGGATGCCGGGCTCTATGATCAGGCGGTAAAAATAATAAGTGCAAATAAGGAGGATGTTATGAGAAAAACCTTGAGAAAAATGGTCGCTGCTGTACTGATGGTCTGTTTATGTTCGATTTATTTTCAAGGAGCGGCAGCTGCGAGGGCTGAAGCTAATTCATCCAATCCAGGAATAGTTATTAGTGAAATTGTCGCTAAATCAAGCGGCAGTGGACAGCTGTATGAATACGTCGAAATCTATAACATGTCGGATGCGCCAATTGATCTTTCAGGTTATCATCTGCTTTATTACACATCGAATTTTGATAGCGCTGCCAATCGCTGGCCTATAGGTAAAACGATTGCCCCTAACAGCACGCTTGTGCTGTGGCTGCAAAAATATAATGTTTCCCCTAAACCTACGCTTGCTATGTTTAACCAAAATTATGGCGTCAGCCTGTCTGCTTCGCAAGTGGTCGAAGTATCGCTTACAACAGCAGCGCAAGGGCTGCATGATACATCCAAGCGGAGAGTGGGCATAGAAAATGCAGCTGGCAGTCTCGTAGCAGCAGCTTATTTCAATGATGCAGGCGTAGACGGCATTACCGATCGCAGCGTTATATATGGTCCTCCTGCAAGTGGAGTGGATGCTGTACGAATTGCCAATGATCAGGAAGCGACTCCTGGCAGCATCGTGCCTGGACAATTTGACAGCACATCGCCTATCCCGTCAGCATTGCCGAAATTGCTTATTACGGAGCTGGTTCAGGATACTGATAATTATGCGGGCTTTGATGCTTTTGAATATGTCGAGCTGTATAATACGACGGCTTTGCCTATTTCCTTGGAAAATTACAAGCTCAGCCTGCTAAGCGGCAGCAATGCGCTGAAGTGGGAGCAGGCAATCGGTGCCGGCGCAGTAATCGAGCCTTACAGCACATTTGTTATATGGACGCATGTAGTAGAGATTGATCCCATTATAGTAGAAGGATTTAATAGCTATTATTATGACTCTTATCAGCTTAAGTGGCTGAGCGGCAGTGAGCTGTACCGCATGGGGGGAGTCGGCGGCTTAGTCAATACGAGCAAGCATATTGTGACGCTTGCCGATCCACAGGGCGGGGAGGTTGTCCGCGCATCCTATAATGACACCGTAAAGGATGTTGCACTAGGAACATCGACCTCGTACAGCTATCCTGTCGACGGGTCGAAGCTGATGCGCAAAACAGGCGTGGCACAAACACCTACGCCGGGCTGGATTCATGCTGGGCAGGTGCCTGCGAAACCGAAGCAGGACGCAATTCCTCCAGCTATGCCGCAAGGCCTGCAGGCGATAGCGGGTGACGGCTTTGTACAGCTGAATTGGCTGCCTAACGCGGAGTCTGATCTGGACAGCTACCGCATTTACAAAGACGGTGCGCTGGAATGGAGTGTGCCGGCCGCACAGCAGGAGGCCGTTATATCTCAGCTATGGGGCAATGTCAGCGTCAGCCTTGCGGTCACGGCAGTGGATACGTCAGGCAATGAGTCCCAGCAGTCTGTAATCTCCGCAACACCGGGCCATCAGATTTTGACACAGCAAACGGTTGGCTCCAGCGTGCCGGGTGCCATGTTTGACCAGTTCTGGCAAGTGAGCGAGGAGGGGGCTTTAATTCCAGGCCTCCATCAGGATATTGTACCGCAAGGCATTGCCTATGATGCGGACAATGACTGGTTTATCATGTCCGCCTATATGCGCGACAAGCGACCGAGCAGCTTATCTGTTATCGATGCAAGCAATGGCCAGCTGATTAAATCAGTTCTGCTTAATAATGATGATGGCACGCCGTATGTTGGCCATGCGGGCGGCGTTACGGTATCCAAGCATAATATTTGGGTGTCATCGGGCGAATATTTGCACCGCTTGCCGAAGGATGCGCTGGAGCAGGCTGCCGATAATGATGAGCTTGCATTCAGCGATAAGTTTTTAACGCCTACACGCGGCTCTTCTGCGACCTATCATAATGGCGTTTTGTGGGCCGGTGAGTTTTATGCCAGCAGCAGCCCGACTGATCCGAGCCATGCGATGGTGAATCGGGATGGCAATACGTATAATGCCTGGCTGGCAGGCTATGAGCTTGACCCTATTACCGACCTGCCTGTCAACACTGCCGTGCCAAGCTACATTTTGAGTATTGCGGATAGTGTACAGGGAGCAACTTTTACGGATGATTATGTCATTACAAGCCAGTCCTATAACCGTTACGCGGATAGCCATCTGACGCGGTATAATAATCCGCTTGCGACTGCGCCGCATACGACAGTTATGTATAATGGCGTCTCTGTGCCGGTATGGTTCCTCGATAACCAGGAGCGGGCATCGGGCAACAGCTTGCTTCATTTGCCTGCCATGTCCGAAGGTGTCATTGCGGTTGGCGATGATGTGTATGTATTGTTTGAATCAGGTGCGACCCGCTATCGCTATACGACTACATTTGTAAGTGATCATATTCGAAAAGTAAGCCTGCCATTGTGGGAAGGTTTGCAATAAATATTGACAACTATAGCAGTGATAATGACCGATTTCTATAGCAGTGATAATGACCGATTGCCCTCATTTATGGGGGGGGATCGGTCTTTTTTTTGAGCAATGGTACATCCTTAGCCGGGGACATGCAGCGTCACTACTTGTGGCATCTGTTGCAGGCTCGAAACGGTCGATTCATCAGAACTTATGTTTCAAAGGCGAAAATATAGTTTACAAAATAGAAAGCCGCAATTCAAACTAATTAAGGCAGGTGTTTCACAATGAAAAAGCATATAGCAAGTGTCAACGGAAATGATTTGGTCTATGAAGAATGCGGAGAGAGCAGCAGGCGCGTTATCATTTTGCTTCATGGCTTCTGCGGCTCATCTCATTACTGGCACAAGGTTTGTCCGCTGCTAAGCGATAAGTATCGCATTATTATGCCACAATTGCGCGGACATGGGGGCTCATATGCACCTGATGGCGATTATTCTATTGAAGCAATGGCAGATGATATATATAAACTGATGGTAAAGCTGGAATTGGATAAAGTCGTTATGTTCGGCCATTCGCTGGGGGGATATGTTTCGCTCGCATTTGCAGAGAAGTATAAGGAGAGACTGCTGGGTCTAGGCCTTATTCATTCAACCGCTTTGCCGGATACAGAGGAGACGAAGGAAAAAAGACGCCATGATATTGACGATATTTCAGCTAACGGTATTAACAGCTATGTGGAGAAGCTTGTTCCGAAGCTGTTTACAGAGTCTAAGAAGCAGAACATGCAGGAGGACATCCAGCATATCGTTCATATTGGCCTTCATATGAATCAGGAAGGAGCCATTGGGGCACTGCAAGCGATGATGAATCGGCCGGACCGCAGCCATGTGCTGGCTGAAGCGGATTATCCGATTCTGCTCGTAGCCGGTGCTGAGGATGATGTCATATCGCCGCTCGACTCCTTCACTATTACTTGCAAAGGCGTGGCAGACTCCACCTTCGGCTATCCGCATATACTGGAGAACACGTTTGAAGACGTGTCGCATATGAGCCTGGTAGAAGTGCCGAATCAGCTCTCTCGCGTAATCGCTAACTACTTGAAGATTGTGTACGAGAAAGCAGAGCTGCGGGCGTAATGGAAAAGCAGAGCTGTGCGTGTAACGAAGCGGAGATGCGAGTGTAATGGAAAGCAGGGCCGCGAGCGTAGCGGAAAAGCAGAGCTGTGAGCGTAATGGAAAAAGCGGGGGAGCGCATGCTCCCCCGCTAAGTCTGTTGAGCTTCAACAGACCTAATCCGCGATGAATCTCCAGTTTCACTAGCCTAGCTGGTCAGACGTTCCGCTATTACGTCCAAAATCGCTGTTTTGAGGCAGCAAAGTGACAGACGTTCCGCTATTGACCCATCAATCGCAGAAAAAGCATCATTTAGAGCCGAATAGCGGAACGTGTGACCGCGAAAATAAAAAAATGGTAGTTTTAAGGCAAATAGCGGAACGAGTGACCGCGCTGACGGATGGACAATTCTATAATTTCGCGATAATTCCAAAACGAGCAGTGTTTGTTTTGATGCCTTTCTCGCATTGGTTTTCGTCAATAAATTGCTGCAGTATATTAAAATCGGATGCCTGATGTCCAAAGTCGGGAATAATAGGTGTGTGCTTTAACAGAAAGATCAAATCTTCCGCTGTTTGATAGTACTCGGTCACCTGATATTCAAATGATCGGATATCGGCAAAGCCTGCGTCACGTAATTCTGAAATGTATTGCTGTTTTAATGTACCTGCCGGTGTGCCATACGTTTGTCCTCTCCCGAATGCTTCTTTTATATTTTGCTTGTCGTTTTCGTTAACCTGTTGAGTAAGAAATATCCCGCCATCGCCTAACACTCTGGCTACCTCTCTCGCACAAAATGGCGAATGTCTGCAGGAAGCGATCTGGAAGAAGCGGTTAGGGAAATCCAGCTTTTCTGCATCCATTTGCACAAAACGCACATTAGGCTTATCCGCTGCGGCACCATTGTTAATGGCTGTTTCTATCATGCTTGACGATTGATCAATACCTACCAAAAGCAGCGCCGAATCGGATATTTTTAAAATAGCTTCCCCACCGCCGGTTCCGATATCGAGCAGCACATCTGATTTTTTGCAAATTTTCACTACTTCATGATATAGGTCCCACTGCTTTCCTTCAGATTGACATTTCACCTTGCTGAAATCCCATCCGTTCCTTTGTCCAACTTGATCATAAAACAGCTTGTAATCGAATGTTTGCATAGTTATGCTCCACCTTTCATTGAGTAAAGATTGAAATAGCCATTCTATTTACATTCAAAGCATAGCTTCTATGGATCAAAGGGCAGACTTCCCCCTTGATAGCTGGTACGCGTTTTTTCCAGCCCGAAAACTAAATACCTCGAATGATACGGAAAGACATCCCATTCACCCCAATTGAAAGATAATTCCATCATGCAAAGATAATTCCATCATGGAAAGTTAGTTCCATCAAGGAAAGTAATTCCATCATGGAAAGATAGTTTCATTATAGAAAGATTATTTTCATTATAGTTGGACGAAAGCTTGGCAGGCAAGCGAATGCCATGCGGACATATATCGACGAACTATATATTATTTATTGACATATATCGATCATCTATATACAATGTTATATAGATGATCGATATATAAGGAGGACGGGATGAAATGAAAATTGATAAAAGTTTGATGAGCGGAAGCACAACATTGCTTATTTTAAAGCTTCTTGACAGCAGCGATATGTATGGCTATCAAATGATCAGCGAATTGGAGCGCCGCTCAGAAAGTGCTTTTACGCTAAAAGCAGGGACGCTGTATCCGATACTTCATAATTTGGAGCAGCAAGGGATGATAGAGTCATATGAGCAGGCGGAAGACAGCGCCAGACCGCGCAAATACTATCGCATTACTAAGCAGGGCAAGCAATTGTTTGCAGAGCAAAAGGCGCAATGGACGACGTATACTTCAATTGTAAATCAAGTGCTGGGAGGGGCGAATTGTGCAATCATCTAGCAGGAACTACGTTGCTTCTTTTTTAGAAGAGGTGTGCAAGGAGATACGCTATAAGGGCATTCATAGAAGTATACGAAGGGAATTGACGGATCATATTGAGGATCAAAAGAGTGAATACATATCGCAAGGGATGGAGGAGGAAGCGGCAACCTTAAAGGCTGTTCAGCAAATGGGCGATCCATACGTGGTCGGCAGGCAGCTTGATAAGACGCATCGGCCTAAGACGGAATGGTCGATTCTAATTATTGCCGCATTATTCGTCGTAGTTAGCGGTGTGATTCAATACTTTTTTTCGCAAATCAGCGAGCCTTACAGTGAGGGTATGTTTTTGCATTTTCTTATGTACGCGCCGATTGGTATAGCTGCCTTTGCGCTTTTGTATTTTTTTGATTATACGTGGCTTGGGCGCCATGCAAGGCTTGTCTTCTTTATTTTATTTGCCATGACGATTGCCGGCTGGCTCGTTTCAACAACGAAAATTAATGGTTCATACACCTTCATCACTTACGCTTCCTTAGTGTTGATTCCCGCATTTGCCGGTTTAGTCTACAGCTTTAGAAATAAAGGTTATGCCGGCATTTTGTACAGCAGCTTGTGCTATGCCGCAGCAGGGGTTATGTTTTTAATGGCGCCATCCTTTTCTTCCTTTGCGCTGTTCACGAGCTGTTGTTTAATAATAATGACTGTTGCGATCACAAAAGGGTATTTTGGAGGCAAGCGGCTGCCAAGCCTTCTTATCGCCTATGCTCCGGCATCGCTTGTACTGCTGCTTTCATTCTTTAACATGTCAGCCTATCATTTTGCAAGAATCCAATCATTTTTTGACAGCAGCGACACAGCTGGATCTGGGTATCAACTTGCGACAGTTAGGAAGTTGTTTGCTTCTTCACAGCCAATGGGGGAGGCGGCGCTTAGCGGTTATGCTGATCATTTAACGCTTGATCGTATATTGCCGGCTTGGTCCACGGATTTATCGCTAACGTATATCATTGCGAAGCTGGGACTTATTCCAGGGATAGCGTTAGTATCGATTCTGCTTATCTTCATAGCTAGATTGCTAATTTCGGTATTGAAGCAGAAGCACGCATACGGTTTTCTTGTATCTTTCGCAGTTTGTCTTGCCCTCGCAGGGCAGATTATCATTTACGTATTGTCGAATATCGGTGTTATGCAGGCCATGTCCTTGCCTCTTCCGCTAATTTCTTTTGGCGCTGCCGGGTTTGTGGCTAATATGGCATTGCTGGGCTTGCTGCTCTCCGTACATAGGAGAACGAACCTAGTCAGCGGCAGTTTGTCGTCTTAGCTGTATTGAAGGCTTAATCTAGTGATTGCCGATATTGACTAGGCGTCGTTCCAACGATGCGTTTAAATACAGTTAAAAAGTAGCCGAAATCTTTGTAGCCGACCATTTCTGCAATAGCTGAAACTTTAAGCTGAGTGCTTCTAAGAAGCTCTTGGCTTTTTTGTATGCGCAACGACTGCAAATAACGGCTGAAGTTCTGCTCTGTATGCCGCTGAAATAATCTTTGAAGATGACGCTCGCTCCACATGCTTATTTTGGCAAGCTCAGAGAGCTTTAAATCTTCATGAAAATGCTGATCGACATAGCTTAGCAGCTGATCGAACAGAGTAAGCTTATCACTAGGAGGGCGATAATTTTTCTTTTCTTTTATCCGTTTTATAACAAGGAGCAGCTGGAGTACTAGAGCCTGTAAGAAATCATCAGAATCCTCCTGCTGTATGGAGTATTCTCTGTGCAGCGCAAAAAATATTTTTTCAATGGCTTCATTTTGATCCGAAATAGAGAAAGGAAGGGTGCCGCTGCTTGATAAAGATTCAATAAATGAACGGGTGCTGTTATTTGAACAGGCTGAAGCTAGTTTAAACAAAAGATCCAAGCTGAGCACGCAATTGTACACAATTAGAGGGTGTTTGCTTATGTTGGTAGTTGCAGGCCGAAATACATGGGGCACACCTATTGGGATGTAACAAAGATCGCCTTTGTGAACACGGTAAACCTCGTTATTAATATGATGGAAACCGCCGCCTTCTGCAACATAGGCAAACTCGATAAACTCATGATCGTGTAAAGGAAGGTTAAAATCTTCAATAGCGCGATTGATATATATTTGTGGCCCATTCCGAAACATCGGCTGGCTCTTTAAAGTAGTAATGGAATGACTCATACCGATTCACCTCTATATTTACATGATGAATAATGTCGTAATTGCCATACTAAAATGTCTGATTTATCTAATATATTATAACAGCTGCTCCCTTATTATAGAACTAAATGTTGGCAATAGAGAGGAGTGCTAATCAATGCTTGAAGTGGTAGATTTACGCTGTGAATATAAGGTCAATCCGATAGGGATAGACGTACGCCGCCCGCGAATTAGCTGGAAGCTGAAAACGGATGAGAGAGCAGTGCTGCAAACCGCCTACGAAATCGAAGTCGCTGCGGACGCGGAGTTTAGCCGGATTATTTGGAGCTCTGGAAAAGTGGAGTCCGATCAATCGACCCATGTAGAAATTGTTGATGTGCAAATTGCTTCGAGCACGCGGTACTACTACAGGGTAAAAAGCTGGAGCAATAAAGGAGATAGCTCGGATTGGTCGGCGGCTGCTTTCTGGGAAACAGGGCTGCTTCATACCTCCGATTGGTCAGCGCATTGGATTGGCGCTCCCGCAGAAGTAATTGCTGAAGATGCTGAGCAATCGCCGTTGCTGCGCAAAAGCTTCGAACTGAAGGCTGACATTCGCCAGGCGCGTATTTATACCACTGCGCTAGGGTTGTATGAGCTAGAGCTTAATGGCGCTCGTGTAGGAGACAGTTATTTTACGCCAGGCTGGACGAGTTATAATCACCGTTTGCAGGTGCAGACCTATGATGTGACGAGCATGCTGCAAGAAGGAGAAAATGCTATTGGCGCCATGCTGGGGAAAGGCTGGTACAGCGGCAATTTGGGCTGGCAGGATCAGAAAGATATTTACGGCAGCCAAATCGCATTGCTGCTACAAATGCATATTTGGTATGAAGACGGCAGTGTCGAAACAATAGCAACGGATGAGCAATGGTTGGCTTCCGCAAGTCCGGTATTAATGTCAGAGATTTACCATGGCGAAACGTATGATGCAAGATTGGAGCAGCCTGGCTGGAGCGAGGCTGGCTTCCATGACAGTGCTTGGCAGCAGGCTGTCCGTGTTGAACGCGGGCTTAGCCAGCTTGTGGCGCAGGAGAATGAGCCGGTTCGCAAAACCGGGGAGATTAAGCCGATCGCGCTTATTCAAACGCCTAAAGGCGAGACAGTTATAGACTTTGGTCAAAATATGGTAGGCTGGGTGCGGTTTAGGGTTCGCGGAGATGCTGGTTCGACAATAGAAATCCATCATGCGGAGGTACTGGACAACGATGGAAACTTCTATATGGAAAATATGCGCAGTGCCAAGGTAACGATTTGTTATACATTAAAGGGTGCAGATGTGGAAACCTATGAGCCGCGCTTTACATTTCAAGGTTTTCGGTATATTAGACTAATCGGTTTCGATGCTGGTGTGCAACTTGGTGATTTCACGGGAATCGTTCTGCATTCTGATATGCCTGCTATAGGAACATTTGAGTGCTCAGATCCGCTCATTAATCAGCTGCAGCATAATATTGAGTGGGGGCTGAAGGGCAATTTTCTCGATGTGCCGACGGATTGTCCGCAGCGCGACGAACGGTTAGGCTGGACAGGCGATGCTCAGATGTTCATTCGGACGGCAACCTATCTGTACAATGTAGCGCCTTTCTTTACAAAATGGAGCCGGGATCTTGCGGCCGACCAGCTAGAAAATGGAGGAGTCCCGTTTGTAATTCCGAATGTGCTCAGCAAGGAGTCGCACTCTTCATCGGCTTGGGGGGATGCAGCTGTTATTGTTCCATGGACGCTGTACATGGCATATGGCGACCAAAGAATTTTAGAGGAGCAGTACAGCAGTATGAAAGCTTGGGTCTCCTATATTCAACAGCAGGGGGACAATCCATTTTTGTGGAATACAGGCTTTCACTTTGGTGATTGGCTAGGGCTCGATGCCAAGCCGGATTCTTATGTTGGCGCGACAGACAGGGATTATATAGCAACAGCTTTTTATGCTTACTCCACTTCATTGCTGCAAAAAACAGCGGCTGTGCTTGGCAAAACAGAGGATGCCGAGTATTATGCCAAGCTGTATGCTGACATTGTGGCGGCATATACGGAGGAATTCGTAACACCTGCCGGGCGTTTATCTGTATCTACGCAGACTGCACAAGTACTGGCGCTCATGTTCGGCTTGCTGCAAGGGAAAGCGAAGGAGCGGGCAGTCGCTAAGCTGATGGAGCTGATGGAGGAAAGCAAGTTCCATCTTACAACCGGCTTTGTAGGAACACCTTATTTGAATCATGTGCTAAGCGATCATGGCCAGCTGAACACAGCGTATCGGCTGCTATTCCAACAGGATTATCCATCGTGGCTGTATCAGGTGACCAAAGGTGCTACAACGATTTGGGAGCACTGGGACGGCATCAGAGAGGATGGCAGCTTCTGGAGCAAAGATATGAATTCCTACAATCACTATGCATATGGCGCTATTGGGGATTGGATGTATCGCTGCGTTGCAGGAATAGATACGGATGAGGAGAAAGCAGGCTACAAGCATATTTTTGTCCGTCCGCAGCCAGGAGATCAATTAAGCTGGGCTGACGGCAGCCTGAATACGATGTACGGAAGCATACGCTCCAAGTGGAGCAGAGCAGAGGACGGTGCTATGGAGCTGCTCGTTGTGATCCCGCCTAACACGACTGCCACAATTGTTCTTCCGGGAGCCGATAGCGATAAAACGATGGAATCGGAAATTCCGCTGCAGCAGACCGAAGGAATAAGTTCAGTTGAACAAGTGGAGAATGGGGTTTCCATGCTGGCAGGCTCAGGGGAATATCGTTTTACTTGGTAAAGGAACGAATTCGCGAGGAATTTTGCTGGATGTAATCGGCTACCGAGCAATGATTAACTTCTAAGGGTTGCCACAAACGCTATTCGTGCAAAAATGACAGCTTGAATTTTTTAACGGTTGCTATTGTGCTTAATTCCAAAAAAACACTGATTTTTCTCGGGAAATGGCACAATAGCGCTCGTGGCAACCGTTAAAAGCTCAAATGAGCTAAAATAATCGAAATAGCATCGCTGACATCCGTTAGAGCAATTTTGTCAGTTAATTATAGAATACGTGTTGATGGCCCATATAAAAGACACCTTCGTGGTTTAGCAGCTGATCTGCTAGATCTCTTTTCCTTATATTGATGCTTTACGGTAGACGTTTGCAGCAATCATTTTTTACTGCCGCTATTGCCAAGGCCATGCTTCAGCTTGTAATCGCTGGGCGTCATGCCGACATATTTTTTGAACACTTTAGAAAAGTATGGTCTATCCGAATAACCAAGCATCATGGACACCGATTCTAAAGTCTGATTTGAGGTTTTTAATATTTTTGAAGCGATCTCCATTTTGTATTGGTGGACATAGTCAGTAAAATTAATGCCGGTCAATCTTTTAAAATAACGGGAAAAGTAGCTTGGATTCAAATATAGATAATACGCCATATCTATGGAAGTAATATTTTCAGACAAATGCTCATCGATATAATTTTGAATCACTTGCAGTTTCGGCTCTTGAATCACGGAGGCTGTACGCTCGCCCCGATTCAACAAAAGCTCATTCAAACGCCGCTTCATCAGATCTAACACATCATCTGCGTTTTTTGCGATGCCCATATAATAGTAGCAATCCTCGTCGCTTCGTCCGGCAAATGCCATTTCAAGCTCCCTTAGTAAAAAAGCAGCGCTGCTTATAAAAGCATGCGGCTCGATTCTGTCCTTCGCTGTGCTCAATATTTCTTGCAGTACCGAAGCAATGCCTTCCTTATCGCTTTTTACCAATGTGCGTTCAATTTGCGCTTTATAGTTGTCAAGAAACTGTTCGGTCCTCGATGAAAAAACGATCCGGCTAAACTGCTTTCGGCTTGTAACAATAACATCCTCCGGCTCGTAAAACAGATTCAGCTCCTTATCAGTCTGCAAATAAATAGCCCGCAGAGTTTGAAGATCTGTCCGATCTGTAAAGATGAGGATACGCAACCGGATTTTCAAAAACTGGACGCAGCGATCATACAGATTTTTCATAAAGTACTGTAGATGCTGCTCCGTATTATGCGCTAAATTTGGGCGGAAGTTATAAATAATAACAATATTCTTATTCTCCTGCTCCAAAAAAACAGTAATTCCTTCATAGGAATCAGAAAGCTCTACTGCAATATTATATACAGCATATAAAATGGAAAGGATGTCCTTTTTTTCGTAAAATTCATCAAAAGTAGCGTAAACCATATTCGCCTCAGCAATCATAAAGTCGGGGTATTCCCATTTGATGCCCAATTGTTTGGCATGCACCAAAATTTCTTCAGTGCGCACTCCATCTATTATTCGTTGGAACAGCCCTTGCTTATACAAATCATTATTATAATTCGACATTTTCTCCAGCCCGGTTTGATCTTTAGGGGCTAAAAATCGTATCGACTTCAGCAAACTTTCCTTGAGCTGTTCTTCCGTCAATTGATCTTTAATTAAATAATCATCGGCATCAAGCTTAACTGCTTGCTGGGCGTAATGAAAATCCTCGTGACAGGTTAGGAAAATAATTCGGACACCCGGCTTCTGCTTAATAAACATTTCGGCAAGCTCAATTCCGTTTTTCTTCGGCAAGCCAATGTCCGTAATGATAATGTCCGGTGACATCTCTTGAAACAAATGCATAGCCTTTGTACTGGAGTAGCTTGTTCCGATTAGTTGCAAATTCAATTCTTCCCAGTTAATCATTTGCTCCAGCACCTTTAGCACAGGCACATCATCGTCAATAATCATCACTTTATGCATCATAACTTAGCTGCCTCCCCTGATACAAGTAATTCACTTTCTTGAATCGGTATGCGAATAATAGCTGCAGTTCCGCCTGTATCAAGCGACTGCAAGGTTAATGAAACGGATTGATCGAATGTAAGCCTTAACCTTCGCACGACATTAATAAGCCCAACTCTTTCATAGGATGAGTATTTCTCCGGATCATCATTCTGCAAAAGGTGATTAAGTGAATCGAGCTGCTCTTGTTCCATCCCTTCGCCATTATCCTCAATCACGATGACAACATCCTGCTTGTCCCAGCTGGCGCGAACAATAATTTTTGGATCAGGCACATCAACCAAACCGTGCACGATTGCATTTTCTACAACGGGCTGAAGAACAAGCTTTGGAATAATTAGCCGCTCGGTGGAACGATCCAGCTGAAATTGCAAATCAATTTGCATTTCATTGCGAATTTGCATAATATCGGCATAGTGGCGAAGCAATCTGCACTCTTCCTGCAGCGTAACAGGCTCGCTGACTTTCAAGTATGCGCGAAGCAAATTCATTAAGGAGTCAATAACGCCTGAGTGCAGCTGATCCTTTTGCAGCATAAGACTGAATTTAATTGAATTAAGCGTATTTATAAGAAAATGAGGCCGGATTTGCATAAATAGTGCTTCCAGCTCCATTACTTTTTTCTGTTCTTGTTCCTGTTCAATATCTGCGATTAGCTTTTGCAGCTGATCCAGCATCGTATTTATTGATTTGCTCGTCTCCGCAATATCATCCTCACCTTTTACATCCAGGCGCATATCTAAATTCCCCATACCGAATTGCCGCACAACCCGCTGCAGCTTTTGAATCGGAGTATACAGCTTCTTGGCAATATACATGGAGAAGACGGAGAATACAAAAAACAATCCGATTATACCTGCAATCGCCGTATAGAAAGTACGGGAAATTTGACCAGTTAATGCTTCTTGTGTCGTTTCGTAAACAAGCTTCCAGCCAGTTTTGTCCAAAATGATTTCAGAGCGCAGATTGTCATTTTTCTTATCCGTTTTTTCGAAATTAATATCACTTTTATTTAGTATAATTTTGCCTTCAGAATCAAATAATGCGGCCTGTCCGAACTGCACAGGCTTTAGTAAGCCTTCAAAATAACTGTCAGAAATACTAATTAATAAAATAGATGCAGGATCTTTTTGGTTCAAATAAGGGATCACTCTTGCAATGAAATAATCGCTCTTCCCGGATGTGGCGTCTGTAAACAAGCCAAGCCACTGCAACGACTCCAGCTGCTTTGTATCCACCTTTTGGAGCAGGGCTTTCAAATTGAGCTGTACACTTTTCATGCCTTCGCTATTAGAAGAAATAATAAAGTCTTTACGATTTACGAGGAACATACGAATGTTGTAGTTCAACGTTTTTGAAGTAATAAGCGATAAATCATCTTCTATCTGTTTATACATCTGATAGTCGTTATAACTGTTCAAACGCTCGGTATTGGCAAAATCGCTCAAATACTCCTTAAACCGGGTATCATTTACGATATAAAAAGAAGAGAATGAAATATCATCGATGGTCCGCGCAATTTCATCATTAATTACGTTCAAAAAGTTGTCATTGCTAAGCTGGACCTTTTCGATCATCGAATCCTTAATTAAAATATAAGATCCAACAGATACTGCAATAATCGGCAAAAAAATAAAAACGAGAAACGACAGCTGTATTCTTCGATGATAGGATAATTTTGACATGGCTAATCGCTCCTCGCTTTATATCGGAATAAACAAAATTATTGTAACATACAACCTTTAGAACCGTGCAATTGCAGACAAGCTTTTTCTAAATCGGCCAACGTGCTCCTCCAAAGGACGGCGGAAGCGGTTGATCCTTGCGGACAATCATTATGAAATAAGTGAAATCGTGCAAGACTCGCCTTGCTCCATTTGAAAGCTATAAATATTGTTTTTTTCATCAACATGAAGCTGAACCGCTGCTTCAGGTTTATTGATTTTTAAACGCTCAAGGCTAAAAATAGAGATAATTCCAGTCGCTGTAGCTGTAATTCGCGCCTGCAGCAATTTTGCTTGCTTCCATTCCAAATCTATCGTAAATCCGCCTCTTGCACGGAGCCCGTTCACTTTCCCTGAAGGCCATGCCTGCGGCAGGGCAGGCAGAAATTGCAGCTCTCCGCCATGGGATTGCAGGAGCATTTCTTGAATGGCGCTGGCTCCTCCAAAATTGGCATCGATCTGGAAAGGAGGGTGGTCGCCGAATAAGTTGGGGTGGACAGCCTTTTCAAGCAATTGTCTAATGCTGGAATAGGCTTTTTCCGCATCGCCCAGTCTGGCCCAGAAATTAGCAATCCATGCCTGGCTCCAGCCCGTATGCCCTCCGCCATACGACAATCTGCGTTCCAGCGTCGTTCGAGCAGCAGCGGCCAATTCAGGCATATGCCGAGGTATAATTTGTTCACCTGGATGCAAGGCAAACAGATGAGAAATGTGGCGATGTCCCGGCTCTGCCTCATCATAGTCCTCCGACCACTACATAATCTGACCATGCTTGCCGATTTGCGGCTTAGGAAGCCGCGACTGAATATTGCGCCATTGTGCAATAAGCCTGCTGTCAGTATCTAATTTTTCTGCCGCATTAGCTGCTGCATCAAGCAAGCAGTAAATGACTTGCGAGTCCATAGAAGGGCCCATACAAAGCGAGCCTTTCTGTCCGCTGGAAGCTATATAAGTATTTTCCGGAGACACCGACGGTCCCGAAACAAGCTTGCCTTGCTCGTCCTCTACAAGAAAGTCTGCAAAAAATAATGCCGATTCCTTCAAGACGGGATAAGCACGCTCTTGCAAGAACATTATATCTTCGTTATAGCGATAATGCTCCCACATATGAAGCGCCAGCCACGCGCCGCCCGTTGGCCAAAAGATTGCAGGCGTCCAGGCCGTAAATATATCTGTCTCCGCCCAAATATTCGTTACCGAATGGGCAACAAATCCGTTTGCACCATACAAATGGCGTGCTGTTTCTTTTCCGTTTGCGGCCATTCTTTCAATTAAATCAAATAAAGGAGTATGACACTCGGCCAGATTGCCGGTTTCTGCAATCCAATAGTTCATCTGCAAATTAATGTTAAGGTGAAAATCTGATTCCCACGGTGGCGTAAAGCTTTCATTCCAGATGCCTTGCAGGTTTGCCGGCAAGCTGCCATCACGCGAGCTGGAAATGAGCAAATACCGTCCATACTGATAAAATAACAGCTCCAAGCCATTATCTTCATGGCCAGCTTGATATTTTTTAAGCCGCTGAGAGGTCGCTGCTTGCTGCAGCTCATCTCTATGGGCATACGGTATTTCCAGTGAAACACGATCGTATAAAGCTTTGTAATCTTGCTGGTGCGCCGCTTTCAGTTGTTCGAAGGGAGCAGAGGCGCAGAGGGCGGCTTCTTCCAATGCATGCTTTTGCGGATCTAATTGGCGAAATGATGTTTGTGCCGTTACGACAAGCATAACGCTGCTTGCCCCTTGAATATCCACATAATTGCCCGATGTTTGACAGGTTCCGCCTTCCACAATAGCCTTTAGCACAGCTGCATACTCGATCCCATCCGGTCCGCACTGACCTTTCATGATGAGCGTATGCTCATCCTCATTAGCAATTGTTCCTTCGAAGGGTCTGCGGCTAAATCTGGCCGTTAGACTAAGCTTTTGTTCTGCTGATGCTGTTAATTTAATAATGATCGCCTGATGAACCGCGCTTGCAAATAGTTCTCTTTTATACTGTACACCTGCAGCATTGTACTCAACGGAAGCGACCGCCTCATTCAAATCCAGGCTGCGTTTATATTGCTCTACAGCATCCATGTTTTCAAACTGCAGCAGAAGATCGCCAAGCGGCTGATAGGGGGAAAAGTAATGCGGCGTATTGGTCATATGAAGCAGCGCCTGCTTTTCCGCCTCGCGCAAATGGCCTGCTTGCAGCAAGCTTCTTATTTCTGTCAGCTTCTCCCTGGACAATGTGCGGCTGCTTCCTTTTTTGCCGCCATACCATACAGAATCTTCATTCAGTTGTATCCGTTCAGTGCCTGTGCCGCCAAACACCATAGCTCCCAGGCGCCCGTTCCCTATAGGGAACGCGTCAGTCCAAGCCGCTGCAGGCTGCAGTTCAAGCAACCGGCTGTCATATTTCATTGCAGCTCCTCACCACCTTTTCAGATAAAAATAAACATGTATCAATTCTAGTCTATCCGTAATAACGGTGAAGTACAGGCATTCTTTCTATTCAATCGTGAATTTTTTTACCTTTACTAATTTAAAGGATTAACTAAGGAAAGAGACTCACTTGAGGGTGTCGATTAATTGTGGATAGGGCAACAAGCAATAGAAAGAAATGCTACTGCGATCCAGTTTGGGATTCCGACGCTGTTGTAGTCCAATTTTCTTGAATAAATAACCCCTGTAAAGGATAAAATTGGCCTACAAAGGCGGACGCTGACGCTTCTCCATTCCCAATCTTGCTCTCCGTGCCTCTTTCTTATTGCTTATCAAAGTTGCCCACAATTAATCGACACCTTCCTCTATTCTCTTATCATTTAAACTGTGCAATTGTAGACAGCCAATTTGCGAATGAGTGGGGTGTCCTCATGCTCCGTTACGGTTAATCTTACTTTAGTAGCTGCAATCGGCTCAAAGCGGTCAATTTTTTTATGACCAATGGCGCTTCCTTCTGCTACCGTTTTCCATGCGCCATCAGAGAATACTTCCAGCTTGTAGGCTCGAACGCGCTCACCGTATGCAATATGCTCCATGGTCACAATGTGATCGATAACATTTTGTTCGTCGAGAACGAGCTCCGTCACGTTACCTTCAGCGGCAGTCTCATATAGAGGTGCGGCAAAGCGTCTTCTAATTTCTTCACCAAGCTCAAGTACTCTTTCCACATCTGCATCCGGGAACAGCCCGCTGGAATCAGGTGCAATATTAAGCAGCAATACGGCCCCATGACCAACTGAACGATAATAAATATCCATTAATTGCTCCAATGACAAAAGCGTATGCTCTTCATCCGGATGCCAAAACCAGCGGTCCTTGCGGATCGGCACGTCGCATTCTGCCGGCACCCAGCGCGGCGTTTGCGGCAGCCATTTTAATGAAGCATCGCTAAACATGCTCACTCGAGCTGATTCTGCAGTATTCCAGCAAGGATATGGAGCAAGGCCGTCCTCATTGCCCACCCAGCGAATCGTTGGCGCACCCATATTAAATACCATCGCATTCGGCTGATGCTGATTAATCAAGTCCATGATGCGCTGCCAGTTGTATTCTCTTCCTTCTGAACCGGCGCCATCAAACCATATTTCGGTAAGCGGTCCATAGCCGGTAATTAGCTCCTCTAATTGTTTTGCATAAAACTCATCATATGCTGCGGCATCCGAGTAGCAGGGCTCATGACGATCCCAAGGCGACAAATACAAGCCAAAGCCGATGCCTTCTGCACGGCAAGCTTCTTCGCACTCGCGCACAACATCGCCTTTTCCGTTTTTCCACGGGCTGGATGCGACAGAATAGTCTGTCGTTGCCGTAGGCCACAGACAGAAGCCGTCATGATGCTTCGCCGTAAGTACAAAATATTTAAAGCCGGCTTCTTTCGCCGTTTTTACCCATTGTCTGGCATCAAGGCTTGCAGGATTGAACTTCTCTGGCGAGTCCGTTCCATCTCCCCATTCCTGATCGCAAAACGTATTCATCCCGAAATGGCAGAACATGCCCATCTCCATATCCTGCCATGCCAATTGCGCCTCGCTTGGACGAGGCAATTGCTGTACCTGCTTCTCCATCCCAATAACTCCTTTGCTTATGCAAGAAGAGCTTTGAATTAGCTGCTGTTAGCGTCCTTCAAAGCTCTATCTATTTTTTAGCTTATTACTTAACTAAGCCTTTTTCTTCAATAATTTTGTTAGCTTCTTTTACCATCCATGCTTGCACTTCATCGATCGGCTCGTTGCTCAACATAAATTTGCTGAAGCCGTCGCCGATTACTTTAGTAATTTCGGAAGTACCAGTAGTCATCACTTTTGGAGCATCCAGGAACTGAATGTCTTCGCTAGCTACAGAGTAACGAAGGGAGTCTACATCGTACCATTCTTCTTTACCTTCGATCAAACGTTCAAGGATCGCATTGTTGTCAGCTTTTTTCCAGCCGGAGAATTCAACTCTTGATTTAGAATCGACTGTTGTCATAAAGCGCATCAATTTGAAGGAAGCTTCTTTATTTTTGGATGTATTACCCATTACCAATTGGCTGCCGCTTGTAAAGTATTTGCCGTTATCATACTCTTTTGGCTCAGCGCCTTTTGGAGGAAGCGGAACCGGTGCAAATGCTGTTTTGAAATCATGCGGATACTGATCTTGGTTACCTGGGTCAGGAATTGTAAAGTTACCTGTAAGAATCATTGCCGCTTCATTGTTGAAAAACTCTGTACGGTAGTTCAATTTTGCTGCCAAAACGTCAGCGTAAGGCTTAGCGGATTTGTCGATATCTTCCATGTCTTTGCGAAGCTGGAAGAAGTATTTGTAGCTCGGGTCAGCCAAAATGCTTGTACCGTCGTCATATACAAACGGGTCTTTCATAACGGTTTGCGCAGGAGCGTTCATATAAAGCTCCCAAGTGTGGAAGTAAGATCCGTAACGTTTGTCTACACCTTCACCTTTAGTAAGCTTTTTCGCATAATCGCGGTAGTCATCCCATGTCCAGCCGAATTTAGGAACTTCCAAGCCCGCCTCGTCAAGAGCGTCTTTGTTCAGCATGACATAGTTTACGCTTTTCGTATATTGCATACCATAGTACTTGCCTTCAACTTTAGGATTTACATAATACTCATCTTCAGCAACTAGTCCTTCTTTTTCATAGAACTCGTTCAAAGGAGCAAGAGCGTTTCTTGTTGCTCTTTCAAGCACTGCGCCCAAGCTTGGAATTTGTACAACGTCTACAGCTTCTCCAGAAGAGATCAAAAAGTCAAGCTTTTTAAGCATTTCCACAGAGTCACCTGGCACCAATACAACATGCTCTACTTTAATATCCGGATTTTGGTCCATGAACTCTTGAAGCATAGCTTTTGTATTAGCCTCAGTCGCTTCGTTATCCCAGTTATAATACTTGATGGTTACTTGCTTGCCATCACCGTTTCCTGGTTTAGAGCTTGAGGTGCCGCCATCCGTGCCATTGTTTTCGTTTTTGCCGCCGCATGCGCTAAGCACAGTCGCCAATACAAAAACAAGAGCAAGCATAGCTAGAAAACTACGTTTTTTATTTTGCATGATCTTCACTTACCCCCTAAAAATTTTCGTAATATATTCTGTTTCGCCCTAAGTATAACGATAAAGCACAAATCGCAAGAGTAAAATTTTGAGCATGTACGATTGTTATTTTTACCTTTAGAGCAAAATTAAACCCGTTTAGCCTTTAACCCCGCCAAGCGCAATTCCGTTAATAACTTGCTTTTGCAAGACGATAAACACAATGATTAGCGGAATAATCGCGGACAAGGCTGCCATCATCATAATGGCATAGTTATTCGTATAATCATCTCTAAAGAGCGTTATACCAAGAGGAATCGTATAGAGCTTTTTGCTTAGCAAGAAAATAAGCGGATTTTGATAATCGTTCCAAGTCCAAATAAATTTGATGATAGCAACTGTAGCCAGAACCGGCTTACACAGCGGCAGCATAATGGAAGTGAAAATTCTTAGCTGTCCAGCTCCGTCTATTCGCGCCGCTTCCATAAAGTCGTCACTGACTCCTGCCATGAACTGGCGAAGCAAGAATGTGAAATAGATGGAAAACATGCTCATGATAATAATTGCAGCATGCGTATCATACAATCCCATCCATCTAATAAGCAAGAAGCGTGGAATTAGAGTCGCTTGGTCAGGAATAATCATGAAAGAAATCAATCCTAGAAATATGAGATTTCTTCCTTTAAATTGCAATTTTGTAAATGCGTAAGCTGCCATTGAAGAAATAATCAGTGTAATCACAGTTGTAATAATAGCAATCTGAATCGAGTTCCAGTAGAACGTGTAGAATGGTACTCTGCCCATCCATACCGCCTTGAAATTGTACATAAAGTTCGTTGCTTCCGGTATCCATTGAATCGGGAAACGCATAACGTCTTTTTCAAACTTGAATGCTGCCGAAATCATCCAAATGAGCGGAATAAGGAATACGATGGATAGTGCGCCCATAATGACCGTTACAACAATTTTACTAAAATTTTTCCGCACAAGCTGCATGGTAGTCTCTCCCTTCTTATGTCTAGTTTTCTTTGTTCATTTTCCAGGTCAGTGCCGTAACTAAACCGATAATGGCAAACAACAGCCAGGAAATAGCCGAAGCATAGCCCATATTGTAATTTTTAAAGCCTTCTTCATAAATCCGGTATACCAGCACAGAGGAAGAGTTGTTCGGTCCGCCCTCTGTTAAAAATGCAATGATATCGAACACTTTGAAGGAACCGATCAGCATCGTAATAAAGAGGAAGAAAATAGTCGGACGCAATAGCGGCACTGTAATTTTAAAAAACTTTTGCAAAGTGGTAGCACCGTCAATTTCCGCAGCTTCGTACAGCTCTTCAGAAATATTAGTAAGACCGGCCAAGAAGATAATAATGGTGTAGCCAAGCCCTGCCCATGAAGTAATAATCGCAATCGACAGCAGGGAGGTTTTCGGATCAACAAGCCATTTCGGCGGAGAAGATATGCCGATGTCCATCAAAAACTGGTTAATCGGCCCAAGCGAAGGATGGAACAATGCGCTCCACACTGCAGCTACCGCTATAATGGAAGAAATATAAGGAATAAAGAAAGTCACCTTAAAGTAATCCTTAAAATGAACCTTGCTGTGAATAACAACTGCAAGCACTAGCGCGATTGCAATCGGAATAGGTACAGTTAGAAACGTATAGAGTAAATTGTTTTTCAGAGCCGTCATAATCGTCGGATCATCTGTAAACATTTTCACATAGTTGGCAAAGCCGTTGAATTTAATGCCGGATATGCCGGACAGCAAATCCCAGGATGAAAAACTCAAGTACAATGAGAACAGCAGAGCAAAGACATTCAGCAATAGCATGCCGATAATTTCAGGCGCCAAAAACAGCCAGCCAATCAAAGCTTCCTTCCGCTTTGGTGTCCAAAATTTTTTAGCTCTTTGTCCGTCCATAGTAGATAGTTGCTTAGCAGAATTCACTTTGTATCACCTCGGTATCCATTTATTTTTCATAATCATAATAAAAAAAGCCTTCTTTCGAAGGCTTGATTCTGACTAGAGGCGTGTAAAATTTTGACCTTTTTTTGATGGTCATTTACATTTATTGGAGATGTTTACTATACAAGCGTTGGTGTGGAATACTCGTCATCCCTCGTATGGAAACTGTGGTAGCACCAGGTGGAGCCGACCGTTTTTGTATGGAATATCATACACATTACTCACGCGCGCTGAGCTAACTGTATCTCCTCAGGCCGTTGAAAAACGCTAACGGAACTTAGGAGGGAGTCGATTAATTGTGGGCAACTATTAAAAAGCAATAAAGAAAGGGGAAACGGAGAGCAAGAATGGGAATGGAGAAGCGTCAGCGTCCGCCTTTGTAGGCCAATTTTATCCTTAACAGGGTTTATTTATTAAAAAAATTGGACTACAACAGCGGTCGGAATCCCAATCTTGATCGCAGTGGCACCCCTTTTTATTGCCTAAATAGAGCTTCTCAGTTCCGTTACAATTCTAAACTATAACGTGAAGAATGTTATCGAGAGTTTACGATTCAATGGTGTGAGGATAATGAAATTGTCTTTGAATAAGTTTGGGCTAAGCCTCAAAATCGTTTGAAGTGTCCTTCACCCGATACCAATACTGATATATTTCTTTGTAGCCAAGCTTGGCGTACAATCTAAGCGCAGGTGCATTATTGGCAACGACCGCAAGGTAGCTGTCTGTAGCACCGTTTTTTATTCCCCAATGCAGCAGATGAAGAATCATTTGTTCGGCAAAGCCTCTATTTCGAAACGCTACATTTGTAACAATATCGTATAAGCCTATATAGTTTCTTTCGATAATCCCAAGACCGCAAGCGGCTGTTTGCCCCTCGTGAAAGAATGTAATAAATGCTTTTTTCGTTTTAATATTGGACAGCATGCGTGTCATCGTCGTTTTTTTGTCAGGGTTGATTTGATTGAATAGACAGAAGGAATCGAGCCACTCCAGACCAAGCTGCTCATCTATTTTCATGGTATGCATTTGCGGCTGAATGATGCTGTCCAGCTTCATCGTTTGTACACTAGTCGTATCGATGCGTAAATAGCCCGCCTGTTCAAGCAGACAGTCTAAGCTGCCGGGTTGCACAAAAGGTGTAATTTTATAAGTAGTCTGCAGCTGATTTTCCTTGTATATCTGCTCGCAGCAGGCTATTTTTTGTTGTATATCCAGGCTTGAATGGTAAATGGGATTAATGGAATTGGCTCGCTTCGTATAGCCGTCTGCAAAACGCAGTATCCAGCCGTCATACAGTAAGGTAGATAGGGGCGGCCAGTTATTTAACGATAGCTCTTCAATAAATTTGTTGTGCATCGTTCTTCTCCTTGCATAGATATAAGTTATACTGAATAAATATACAAAATAATTAATAAATATTCAATAGGTGAACCGGCAGCTTGAACAACATTTGCCCAAATGTATTATACTGATTGTGAATCATACTTAGAAAAGGCAGCACATACGGGTGGGAGGAAGCAAAGTGGAGGAAGAGCAATTTACAATTTTTGATCATGAAATGAAGCCGATTGGAGTCGCAGCCAGAAGCGAGGTGCACAAGCAGGGCTATTGGCATGAAACGTTTCAATGCTGGTTCGTCTCGCGTGAGGAAGATGAACATTATATATACCTGCAAATTCGCAGTGCTGATAAAAAGGATTACCCTTCGCTTTATGATATTACGGCAGCTGGACATCTATTATCCGATGAAACCGTGGAGGACGGAATAAGAGAAATAAAGGAAGAGATCGGAATCGATGTCAAGTTTGATGAGCTCAAGTCTTTAGGCATTATGAAATATGCGATTGAAAATAATAAAATAATCGACAGGGAATTTGCCCATGTTTTCTTGTATCAATCCAATCGCAGTTTTGAGGATTTTACTCTGCAAACAGAAGAAGTTGCAGGTATGCTGAAGGCAAAGCTAAGTGATTTTAGCGGGCTGTGGAGAAAGAATAGGGCCAACATTGAGATCGAAGGCTATGAGCTGAATGAAAGCGGGAAGAAACAATTTTTTCGCAAAATAGTAAGCAGAGAGCACTTTGTGCCCCATAGCGAGCAGTATTATATGGACGTGATTGAAGCTATCTATCGTTATTTAGATTAGATTGCTGAGACAGAAAGAAAGATCGGAGCCACGTGCCCAATCTTTCTAAACTGTCCGTAAACGGGAGTGAGTAGTGTCGCTTTCGCTTTGCCGAGTGCAATTACAAGAAGCGAACCAGAGCTTCAACGAATTTTTCCAAATAAAGCTGATCCACTTCGTCGAACCGGTTTAAGCTTGGGCTGTCAATATCAAGCACGCCAAGCAGCTCACCTTCTTTTAGAAGAGGAATAACGATTTCAGAGTTGGATGCAGCATCGCATGCGATATGGCCTGGAAATTGGTGAACATCCTCGACGCGCACCGTTACTCTTTTTTGTGCCGATGTACCGCATACGCCTCTTCCAATCGGAATTCTTACACATGCCGGCAAGCCCTGGAATGGGCCGAGCACTAAACCTTCCTCATCCAGCAAATAAAACCCGACCCAGTTAATATCCTGCAGGAATTGGCCCAGCAATGCTGAAGCGTTTGCCAAATTCGCAACTTGGTTCGTTTCTCCCTCGAGAAGTGCAGCTAATTGCTTAATCAAAAGACTGTATTTTTCTTCGCGTGTACCTTCATAAGCAGTCGTTTGGAACATTGGCGATTCCCCCATACTTTTCTACTAAACTAATCCTACTTGATTACTATGATTTAGTCAATCGCAAGTCCGTGCGAATAAAATATTTTTGTTTATAATTCATACTTTACTTATAGGAATTATATGTTTATTATAAAACATAATTACTGGAAATCACTTTGAAGGAGGAGTTAAATTGGCAAACAACCATTTGGATGTAAGGAATATTGGAGGAATACACGCTATTCCTGAGCTGGCGCCGCAATGGAAAAAGCTTGATCTCGCTGAAATATTGAAGCGGCCTGCAGCATTTGTATCCGTTAGCCAGAACAAGTCGCTCTATGAGCCTTGGGGCGTGCAGGGGCATGAAAATCACCGTGAGAGAGGGAGCTTGCCAGCAACCATTAAAGTTGTTGAGGCTGCCCGCCAATTTGACAACTTCGTATCGTTTAACTGGATTGGCTATTGTGTATTTCGCGAGGATTATCCGCAATCTATTTTTGATAAAGTGCAGTATGAGACATGGGTGGAGAAAGTGAATTTCACAGAGGAGCAGAAGAAGGAGGATGCCGAGCTGGTGGATGAGCTGCGCGCATTGGTGCGGCCAGGTGATTTGGAGTTTAATGAGCTTGCCCTGCAAACCGCTTTTGTCGGTACTCAGCTTCCGCTTGAGCTGGCTAGAAAACGGGTAGAAGTAATTGTGTTTACTGGCATTCACCTTGACTGGTGCATCGAGGGAAATGTGCGCTCAGCGCGTGACAATGGGTATTTGCCAATTGTCATTGGCGACGCCACAGGCTGCGTGAAGCCGGAGCAGGAGGCGGCGGCTATGGAACGCATTAACAATTTCTTTGCACCGGTTATTTCAGCGGACACCTTTGTTCAGCTGCTTGGAGCTCCAGCGGCGGTTGGAGCGAGGTAGATAGATAAGGAAAAACAGCCCTGCCTTTTTTGAAGGAGGGCTGTTTTTCTATACGCAAAATGAGCAATTAACAGGATTATTTTTGCTATACAGTGTTTCTCTCGGGATTTTATTTAAACTTACAATATTACACAGACCTTACCTTTTCATTGCCTTCTTTCAGCAGCTTGGCTGCCAATGCCCCGATCAGCAAGGACCATACAGCGGATGAAATGCCAAAGAAGGAAACATTCGCAATAGAAATGACAAAGGCAAACAAGACGGAGTATTTGAATTGCGTCTCCTTGAATGCCGACTGCAGGCTGCCCAGCAAGACGCCAACAAGTGAAAAGCCGGTCAATAAGGCGATGAAATAGCCAGGGAGCATCTGGATAAGAACGATTAGTTTCCATGAGAATAAGCCAAATAAAATAACGAGGACACTCGAAACGATAGCGGCTTTATAGCGCTGCGACTTTTCTCCAGCTTCCTCACTGCTGCAAAGAGCAGTCATCATTCCTCCAATATTTAGCGCTTGTCCCCCAAAAAAACTTGCCATTACCGTTCCGATTCCAGAAGCAACTATTGTTTTATTAGCTGGCGGATCAAAACCGTTCTTCTTTAGCGCTGCCAGGGCTACAGCTAGATCATTGCTGATGACCAGTATAGCGAGCGGCAGTGCCAGCGAAAGAAGATTCGCAGCGGAAAACTGCGGCACTACAAATTGCGGCAAGCTGAACGGAATAGGTACGGCTTCAGGAAACCTGTACACAATAAATAAGCCAATCAGACCAAATACGAGCACACCGAGCAGCGGCGGCAGCGCTTTGGATAGTCTAGGAGTAAGGAAGAAACCGAGAATTGCGAGTCCTGCCACCAATGGCGATTGCTGAAATACCGGTACAATATCAACGACGTAATGCAGGATTAAGCCGGCAAGCATAGCATCGATCAGCGGTCTTGGAATAAGCTCGAGCAGCTTATTGAATATACCGGTCAAGCCCAGCACGGCAATGATAGCGCCTGCCATCAGATAGCTGCCGACTAGCTCGGGTAAGCTTACCTGCATAGCGCTCGTACTCAAAAATGCAGCAGCCGTTATAGAGTGTGCTCCGGCAAATGGGATTTTAAAGTGCAGAGTGAGCCATAAATTCAGCCCTCCTCCAAAAACATAAACAATAAACAGCCAAGAAACGAGTGCTGCAGTCGTTAACTCTAATCGCTGCGCAGCTGTAATTACCATCATCGCTCCGCCTGTACATGCCATAAGTGCAGATAAGATTCCAGCGGAAGTGTTTTGTGCGTTCATTTGTGCATTCCTTCTATTCTTTAGGTACTTAAAGATGACAGAGGTTCCGTTATTTCGTCAAAAACGGCGATTTTGGGCATGGAAGTTGACACACGTTCCGCTATTACCCCGAAATACCCCGAAAACAAGGAGAATCAAGCGAGTTAGCGGAACGTGTGTCCTCTAAGATTAAAATAAGGACATTTTTCAGCGAATAACGGAATGAGTGTCCAGTTGCCAATCTCTGCTCATTCTTGAAAGTCGCCCGGCTCCGATATTACGCCGTATCGCTCCAAAGCTTTGCTTGTCGTCTCTAGCATCCGCCGTTTCAAATAACCGCCGTTGATAACCCGCACACGCTTGCCCAGAAAACGCAGCTTGGACAGCAAGTATTCCTGCTCTCTTTCCATCAAGCATATGGTAACGCTGTAGACGTCAGTTTCTTCGTTATAATCTACGGTTTTTTCGAAGCTGGACAGGGCATAGAGAATGCGCGACAGCTCTCTATTATACATGGGCAGCACTTCGATGCGCACTTCTCTTTTTCGTGAATCTAGCAATCTTTCTATTTTTGCCAGAATACGTTGTGCCTCGGACGGCTCCAGCTGCTCTTCTTCGATGGCGGCTAATTTACTCAGCCTAGTGCTCATCATCGTTTTTCGTTTCAAATGGTACCAAAGCAAGTACCACTCCTTCTTCACCATGGAATATTCCAGCTTGTAGGGCAGGGCCGGATGCTCCTCGGCTGGATTAACAGGAGCCGCGTGATCGCGAACGTTGCCTGTGAACGTTAGACGTATTTTGTTATGCTGCATAATATGCCGCCGCAGCTCGCGGATAAGCGGATGATAAAGCTGTTTTTCTTTGCTGCGCGCTTTCTCGATCAAGTGGGAAGAGAGGTTCAGAGCAGTGTCCTGCTCGACAATTGTGCGCAGCTTTGCCAGGGTATCTTCCGTAAAAGCAGCGACAGCGGAAGGGTGGTCCAGCATCGTTTTGAGCCATGCTCTTTCTTGCGAGGTCGTCATGAACGTGCCTGAATCGTCCAAGCGCGAAATAATTTGATAGTTAAAGATCTTCTCGAACAGATTCATAATATGACGCGATCTCCTTCCATTCAGCAATCAGTTCCTGACGCAAAAAGAGCGGCTCCAGCACCTCGCAGCTTGATCCGAAGCTGCGCAGCCACGGCTTGATCTCAGTCGTGCCATTCACCGTGATCTCATAAATAAAGGAGCTCTCATCCTCGGAATGAATATGTCCCCATTGTCCCTGGAGCAGGACCCGTTCCTTTATGAAATTATTACCAGAGCCTTTCGGATGAAAAAAACGCGCGCGTACTGTAACTGGGCGGCCAGTATCAATCAGCCAGCTGTTTGTCATACGCTGCTCCAGCTCTATCGATTTTTGTTCAAATGGCAACTGCCCAACCGCGTCCTCTACCTCCAGCTGCGTAATGCCTTCCAAACGATATTTGCGAATCCCAATTTTGCTGTTGGACAACAAATACCAGCGGCCATACTGGTGGTCATAGACAACCTTAAGCGGAAGCGTCGTGACGTGCTGCCCTGCATGCTCGCGTTCAAAGAGGGGATTCGTATTTTTAGAGGAGTAGCTTTTTTCAGACTTTGGCGAAAAGTATAAAAAGCTCACTTTGCAGCGCTGTTCGATGGCGCTAATGAGCGTGAATAAATGTGCTTCGTCCAATATGCGGGAATTGTAGTGATATTTATATAAAAATGGCTCTGCAGCCGCACTGCCGGACTGCCTGCGCAGAAGCTGTTTTTTGAGACTGTCGCGCAGCAAATAGCCTTGCACAGAAGGAACCTGCGTATTGGCCATGATGTCTACGAAATCGAACAGCTCGACCAGCTCCTCGTCAGACAAGCCAGCAGCGAGGTCGTTCTGCAATCGGTAACGGAAAGGGCGCGCAGTATGTTCCTTTTTTATAACGCCTACCTCCTCCAAATATTTCAGATCGGCGCGAATCGTTTTCTCATCCGGCATGGGAAGATAGGAGGGCAGGCTTGCACTGCATATTTCCAGCAGCTCTTTGGCAGTCAGCGCCTGTCCGTCCATCGCTTCGAGCAGCAAGGAAATACGCTCGCTCTCCGTTTCCTTGACAGATTTGGCGCGAAATAAAAACAACAGAATCGGATCGCTGGACTCATAGTAGCTGAATTGGATAGCGTCAGACAGCTGCTTGCGCTGCTCCTCAGGCAGATGCTGATACACGCCATTCAAAATTTCTTTTAGCCGGCGCTGCGTCTTATCGAAGGTATGAACAGATATGCCAAGACGCTCGGCAAACTGCTGCCTGTTGAATGCGCCGCTTGTCAGAACGAGCATGCGCAGAAATTGAATTTCTTTATCAAAACCTTCCTTCGCCACTTGCATCCCTCATTTTCTTCATCCTGACATGCAAAATGCCGGCGTCGAGGAAGGTTTCCTCCGACACGGCGGCATAACCCAGCTTACGGTAAAATGACTCGGCCGATAGCTGCGCATCCAGGATGATAGCACTAAAGTTCTGCTCGCTAATATCCTTTTCCATCAGCTCAATCAGCTGCCGCCCTAAGCCATGTCCGCGATAAGAGGACAGCACGGCAATTCTTTGCAGCTTGGCCGTATGCTCATCGTACATGCGATAGCGCCCTGCTGCGACTGGCTTGCTGCCGTCGAGCAATAGAAAATGCCTGCAGGCATCCCAGGTTGAATCAAATTCATCGACCTCAAGCTCCACAGGAACCTGCTGCTCTTTGACGAATACTTCCATTCTAACTGCAAGGCACTGCTTAAGCTGCTCATCGGACGTTACTATAATTTCTTGTATATGCATAGGTCAACCACTCCTTAATGCCGATAACCTTCTATTCTATCTATTTCTGAAATTGTAACATAATCGCGCTATGGCAACCAATTGGTATGATCTTCTGCAATGCGGCTAATAGGACAGCTGTAAATTATTCGTCGCCATACTTTTACCATGTTCTTATGGGGAATAATAAGCGAAGATAGGTTTAGTTGGGAAGGGGGCATCAAGATGAAACAGACTATAGTAGAAGAGCTGAAAAGGATTGAACGGCAGGAGCAGGTTCAGATCGTCTATGCATGCGAATCTGGCAGCAGGGCGTGGGGTTTCCCGTCTCAGGATAGCGATTACGATGTAAGATTCATATACGTGCGTCCAGCAGAGTGGTATTTATCTGTTTTTGACAAGCGGGATGTCATCGAAAGACCGATCAGTGATAGGCTGGATATCAACGGCTGGGATTTAAAAAAAGCGCTGCGCTTGTTCCGCAAGTCGAATCCGCCGCTGTTGGAATGGCTGCAGTCTCCTATCTGCTACATGGAGCATACGCCGGTCACGGAGAAAATTCGCGAGCTGACAGCAAAAGCATTTTCGCCAAAAGCTTGCATGTATCATTATTTGCATATGGCAAAAGGGAATTACCGCGAGTATTTGCAGGGTGAGCAGGTTAAAATCAAAAAGTATTTTTACGTGCTGCGTCCTATATTGGCTTGCGCATGGATTGAACGCTATCATTCGATGCCTCCTATAGCATTTGAGGAGCTGGTTGATTCCATCGTACCGCAGAGCAGCGAGCTTAAAGCGGTTATTATTGATTTGCTGGCCCGCAAGCGGGCAGGCGAGGAATTGGATGTTGCGCCAAGGATTAACGTCATTAATACTTATTTGGATAAACAAATTGATTATTATGAACAGCTGGCTTCTAGCATGGAGAGCTCAGAGGGCGTAGTGGACAAACAACTGGATGAATTGTTTCAGTATGCTTTATATGATAAAAGGGAATTAGGGAGTTGAAGGAGTAATGGCTTATCAAACGATAAATGGTGTTCGCGTATGGGGGAATCCGGATGAAGGAGCGCTTTCCCAAGCGATTACGTGTTCAAACACAGGCAAGGTTATGCAGACGCTGCTTATGGCAGATCACCATAAAGGGTACAGTCAACCGATTGGCGGCGTAGTTGTATATGAGGGGCAAATATCGCCTTCCGGGGTCGGCTATGATATTGCCTGCGGCAATAAAGCGGTGCGAACGAATTTGTATGCCAAGGATGTAAAGCCAGGCCTGTCTAAAATTATGGATAAAATTGCACGAAATATTTCCTTTGGCGTAGGACGTGTCAATAGTAAAAAGGTAGATCATGCGTTGTTCGATGATCCGGACTGGTCCGTTTACGCGGCTATCGGCACGCAGGAGCATGACAAACTGAAAAGCCTGGCACGGGACCAGCTGGGCACAGTCGGCAGCGGTAATCATTACGTTGATATATTTGAGGAGGCTGCTACGGGACGGATTTGGATCGGCAATCATTTTGGCAGCCGCGGCTTCGGTCATAAAACGGCAAGCGGATTTATTAATTTGGCTGCTGGCAGGGCGTTTCTTGCAAACGCGCCTGGAGAGAAAATGGATCAGCCGCCTGTTTTGCTGAATATAGACAGTGAGCTTGGCGATATGTATTATCGCGCCATGAAGCTGGCAGGACGGTACGCTTATGCAGGACGCGACTATGTCATCGAAGAAGTGTTAGCTATTCTTGGCGCTGAAGCAGACATGGAGGTGCATAATCATCACAACTATGCCTGGAAGGAGACGCATAACGGAATAGAAACGGTAGTCGTCCGCAAAGGAGCAACTCCATCAGCACCAGGCCAGCTTGGGTTTATTGGGGGCAGCATGGGGGATATTTCTGTCATTGTAAAAGGGAAGGACACAGCGGAAAATCGTGAAGCCTATTACAGTACCGTTCACGGGGCTGGACGCATTATGAGCCGGACCCAGGCAGCGGGCAAAATGAATTGGAAAAAGCGGACACGCAGCGGCGGACAAATTTCTACAGCGCAAATGCTGGAGGCTGTGCGGAATTTTGGCGTAGAGCTGCGCGGAGCGGGAACCGATGAAAGCCCTTTTGTCTATCGCAAGCTGCAGCAGGTGCTGGATGCGCATGCCGAAACGATCGAGGTATTGCATGTGCTGAGGCCGATCGGCGTATGCATGGCAGGCGCTGATGAGTTCGATCCTTATAAAGATTAGGCGGTTTCAGCCATTTCTAGCATTTTTTTTATTAAAAACTGCTCACAAGCCTATTTTAGGCTTGTTTTTTTGTCATTCTTTTCACAGAATAATAGTAGGGAATAAAAAACTTGCCAGAGTAAGAGGAAATTTAATCAAGGCGTAGAAATTTGTAGAATATCGTTATCACATTGACAGCAGGATGTTTGCAGATTACAAGGGCGGACAAGCTTTTAAGCGCTTACTCTTGTAATTATTCTTGAAGGGCAGCGGAAGCCGATATCCCTGTCGGTTTAAAATTGGAGGGGTGATAATGTTAAAAGAACAGATGAGATATTCTCGGCTTGCGAATTTGACAAAGTTAATAAACTCGAGGCTGGAGCTGAGAGAAGTGTTGGAGCATGTTACTGCTGCCATTTCAGAAGAGATTGTGCAGTGCGATTCGGTCGGTATTTACTTGCCCCAGGAGGATGGCACGTTAAGAGGCTATGTTGGTAAGCCGGAAACCATTAATGGCTGGACGCTGGACATGCATATTGTAGATACAGATGTAGATTTGCTGGCAAAAGAAGTGATCGAGACAAAAAAAACGATCTACATACCAGACACCTCCAGAGATAGTCGACCTGACCCGCGCGCCATCGAAGGCTTCAAAATCAAATCGCTGCTTGCTCTTCCCATTTCCATTGATCAGGAATTTTTTGGCCTTGTATTTTTATTTGATTACGGCATCCCTATGAATCTGACAGAGTCTGAAATCCAGACTGTTGAGGCTTATGTCAACATGGCGGCGGTGGCGATTCATAACGCTAATATTTTGACGCATAAAGAAAATTTGCTAGCAGAAAAGCAGCTTCTTCTAGACGTCATCGGTGATTTGGCAAGATGCTCTACGATGCAGGAGGGGATAGACAAGTGCTTCTTTTATTTGGGGAAGGTGCTGAATAACAGCAATATCGGCATTCATCTGCTTGATCCTATTGCCGAAAAGAAGATTAAACCTGCAAAATTGAGCAAAGACAGCGACTGGACAGAGGAAGACTGGATCAAGACGCATAGCATGAACACTATTGATGAAAGCAATGATCACGTCTTGCGGGAGGTCGTTAGAACAAAGAAGGCGGTGCTTATTCCGGATGTGTTTAAGGATAACAGGCCGAATCATGAGCTTTGCCGCAACTTTGGCATTAAAGGGATTTTAATGCTGCCGCTGCTTTCAATGGGGGATCCGCTTGGCGTAATTGCAGTCGCCAATTTTGAAGAAGGAGATTTCGTATATTCGCCGGCCGTTATCCAGCTTGCACAGTCTATTGTAGACGCTACGGCATCCACATTATCGAATTTGCTCTATTTGGAAAAGCAGGAAAGCATCATTCAAGAAAGAACATCGGAAATTATGGTTAAAAATAATGAGCTGGAATGGGTCATTACAGAATTGCAGCAGCTAAGCCGCGAGAAGGAGCTTATTCTTAACTCGGCGGGCGAAGGGATTTTTGGCCTGGATTTGAATCGCAATATTACATTTTGCAATCCGGCGGGTGCCGCCATGCTGGGCTATGAGACCAAGAGCGAGCTGATCGGGCAATCGTCCAGCATTATTTTTAATGCGATGGAAGTGGAAAGACAGGAAAACTATTATAAGGAAGAGAGATTTTATCGCAAGGATAAGACTAGCTTCCCAGTAGAATTCGTTATTTCTTTAATAAATGAAGGACAAGAGATAGTAGGTGAGGTAGTTACATTCAAAGATATTACACAAAGAAAACAGATGGAGGAGGAAATTAAGTATCACGCATATTATGACAGCTTAACCGATCTGCCAAACCGGGTATTATTGAAGGACAGATTGAACCAAAGCTTGACCCAGGCGCAAATTAACGAGGAGAAGCTTGCCGTACTGTATTTAGATTTGGATCGCTTTAAGCTCATCAATGACTCGCTAGGACATAGCGTCGGCGATAAACTGCTTCGGGATGTAGCGGCGCGCCTAAGCCTTTGTGTGCCGAAGGGAGCAACCGTATCGCGTCAGGGCGGAGATGAGTTTACAATTGTTTTGCCTAATATTAGAAATGAAATTGAAGTTTTGAAGGTAGTCCAGCTAGTCATTGATTCCTTCTCAGAGCCTTTTCAGCTGCTGGACAATGAGATTTATGTGAAGACGAGTATCGGCATCAGCATATACCCGGAAAATGGCGATACGAGCGAAATGCTTATTAAAAATGCGGATACAGCGATGTATAAATCCAAGGAAATCACGGGCAACAGCTATCATTTCTTTAGCGAAGGAATGGACACGAGAACGTTCGAGACGGTCAAGCTTGAGAATGCGCTGTACAAAGCCTTGGACAGAAACGAGCTCGTGCTGCACTATCAGCCGCAAATCGATTATGCCAACAATCAGATCGTTGGCGTAGAGGCGCTGCTGCGCTGGAACCATCCGCAAAGGGGCATGATCGCGCCAGACCAGTTTATTTCAATTGCAGAAGAGACTGCGCTGATCGTTCCTATAGGCGAGTGGGTGCTGCAGGAAGCATGCAGGCAGCTCAAGGAATGGCAGAATAAAGGCTATGACCAGATCAGCATGTCCGTTAATTTGTCGGTGCGCCAATTTGAGCAGAACAACTTGTTTGCCATGATCAAAAGCGCGCTGGAAGCTGTCGATTTGTCACCGGAATACCTTCATTTGGAGCTGACGGAAAATTTAATTATTAAAAATACCGAAGCGACTCTGAAGACGATGAAGGAACTGAAGAATTTAGGAATTCAAATTGCAATTGACGACTTTGGAACGGGTTATTCATCACTGGGCTATCTAAGAAATATGCCAATCGATACTTTGAAGATCGATAAATCATTTTTGCAGGATATAACAACAGATGACGATAATGCAGCAATTGCAAATATTATTATTACATTGGCTCAAAATTTGAATCTTAGTGTAATTGCCGAAGGTGTTGAAACGAAACAACATGCAGAATTCCTATCTTCAAGAAACTGTTATTTGATGCAGGGCTATTACTTTAGCCGTCCAATGAAGGCGGAAGAAATAGCTGAGAAGTACTTTCAAAAATAATGGTCAAAAGATGGGAGTGTTGAGTGTGAAAGCAGCACGTACGGTATTGGAGTTCCTCAAAACTAATGGGGTAAAGTATATTTTTGGCATTCCAGCAGGGTCTGTAAATGCATTTTTCGATGAGCTGTATGATATGCCGGACATTGAGCCGGTTGTTACGAAGCATGAAGGGGCAGCTACATATATGTCTGCCGCCTATGCCAAATATTCCGGCGGGCTTAGTGTAAGCATCGGCTGCAGCGGTCCGGGCGGCACGAATTTGGTAACGGGTGCGGCCAATGCGATGCGCGAGCATTTGCCTATCTTGTTTTTGACGGGAGCTGTGCCCGTTCAAACGATGGGGCTGAATGCTTCCCAGGAGCTTGATGCGGCTCCAATCTTCAAGCCGGTGACGAAATACAGCGTTATCGTCAAGGATGCCAAGAATTTGCTGGAAGAGGTTGCAAAGGCTTGCGAAATTGCGCTGTCGGGAGTGCCTGGCCCCGTCCATGTGGCGGTGCCGATCGATGTTCAGCATGCCGAGGTTGGCGAGCTGGCTATTCCTGTTCTATCGGGAAGTCAGCCTGTTACACCTGATGCGGATACGATTGCGGCAGCGGCTAAGAGACTTGGCGCACAAGGAAACGGCTGTATACTTGTTGGCCAAGGCGTGCGCGGCTCGGTCGATTTGCTGCTGCAGCTGGCAGAAATGCTCAACTGGCCGATTGTGACGACACCGCAGGCCAAAGGCTATATCCCTGACCAGCATCCGCTGCTGGCCGGCGTATTCGGCTTTGCGGGCCATAAGTCGGCGGCGGATATTATCGCTGACGAACAAAGGGGAACACTTCTTATCGTTGGCTCAAGCCTCGGAGAGACTGCAACGAACAATTATAACGTCAGCCTTACGAAGAATCGTGTAACGATCCAGCTGGACTTTGACCCTACCGTATTTCATCGCAAATATGAAATCGATATTCCGGTTTTAGGCGATATTCATATAAGCCTGTCCTTGCTCATTGAGCAATTGGCGGCACTGGGGTTGTCGCGCAGCTCCTTGGAAGCCTGCCAGGAAACAGCAGCGGCCAGTGCTGTGGCCGAGACCGGTGTGGAAGCAGGCGAATACAATACACAAAACGTACTGCTGCGCCTTCAGCAAATGCTGCCGGCCGAGACGAGATATACAGTTGATATAGGAGAGTTTATGTCCTATGTCATTCAATATATGAAAGTGAAAAGCCACGATTCCTACAGCATCAATGTTCACTTTGGCGCCATGGGCAGCGGTATAGGCTCAGCGATCGGCTCCAAGCTGGCCGAGCCTGGCCGTCCAGTTGTCAGCATTACGGGGGATGGCTGCTTCTTTATGCACGGTATGGAAATCCTTACAGCCAAGGAATACGGACTGCCCATATTATTCGTTGTCATGAATAACGCGCGGCTAGGGATGGTTTATCACGGCCATTCGCTGCAGTTCAAGCGCACCCATCCTTCATTCGAGCAGGAGCCGGTCCATATTGCCGAAATGGCGGAAGCGATGGGCATCCCGAGCTATAGAGTGAATAAGCTGGAGGACTTGAGTGAGGCTGCATTAAGTGAGCTGCTGGCTGCAGATGGCCCGGCAGTTCTGGAAATCGCTTTGGTCGATAATAACACGCCGCCAATGGGAGACCGGGTCAAGTTTTTGTCTTCCTTCGGGAAGTAAACGCGCATGTCCTGAGGATGGAACGGCGGGTGCCGCCGTTTAGCCATGTCATGGAGCGATGGAGCTGCGCGGATTGTAACGCATCCAGGAAGCCTTATTTAGCCGAAAAAGCCACTTTTGAAAATCTAATGAATCTATACGTGGTTATCTGTGTCTAAAGGTACCTAAATCAGTGTATTGTTCACAGATAGCGCTGGCTGGCAGGGTGTCGATTAAATGTGAATAGGGCAATAAGCAATCGAAAGGGGGGGCACTGCGATCAAGATTGGGATTCCTGTGGTAGTCCAATTTTTTTGATGAAATAACCCCTGTAAAGGATAAAATGGGCCTACTAAGGTGGACGCTGCCGCTTCTCCATTCCCAATCTTGCTCTTCGTTCCCCTTTCTTATTGCTTATCAGTAGTTGCCCGCAATGAATCCGGACATAAATGTCCCTTAGCCGGTGAAAATGGGGAGAAAAAATTAGTAACGGACACTAGTGTCCGTTACACGGCCAAAATGGCAATATAAGCGAGAAATTATACTATAAAGGACATTTTTGACCGTTACAAATTCAAAAAGCAGAAAATAGGGCTTTAACGGTCATTTATGACCGCAACAATCTGCATGCCCCTTGTCCTTCATCGGTAAACGCGCCTGTTAAAGGACGGCGAAGCCGTTTATCCTTGTATATGTGAATAAGCCTGACTAATGACAGTCAAAATAGCTTGAATAGTTTGTCCTTTAAATGCGTCGGGTACAGCTTCTCCAGAAGGGCTGAAAAAATAATAGCCCTTGCCTGCCGGATCTTCGCGATATCCCAGCGGGAGTAATTGGTCTATTAAACTTTTCGGAAGCTCATGCAAGCCTGTTTGCTCAGTAAAGTAGTCAGTATGATAAATTTTCACATCCACATCTCCTACCCCCGTATAAACAACAAAAAGATCCTCGTGATGCTGAAGCATCCATTGTCCTTTAGAATACAAAGAGATTCCCGCTTTCTCCAAGGCGGAAAGGGCATCCAGATTAATCCCAAAAAGCTGATTAATAAGCTGGCGAACCTGAGTGCCAGTCATACCGTTGCTGGAATGCGCTAGTGAGGCTTCGATAGCAGCTTGTGGTGTTAGGGAGTGTAAACTTTTCGATGCTATTTGATCGTCAGGCAGCATAGCCATTTCTTCCAAATTAATAGAGAACACACCATTAACTATATTCATAATGTCATGACTATTAAGCGCCGCACAGGAAGCGATGAGCTTGTCCATAGCCTCTATTTTTGTTTCAGCCAATTCATTTACATCATTTGACATATGTATAAAACCCCCATTATAAATAATATTCGCAATAGTTCATGAAATAATTATACTTTATTTATAGTATGAATCGATATTAGCTGCCTGTAACTAATTATATTCATGGTCTAATTTTCCAGTAAAGATAAAGTATAGATGTCGATTTCACGGTATGATAATTTTCGACAAATGACGACAAACTCTTACAAGAAAAGCTATAGCTATAACGTAAATACTGTAGTACAATTATATTTAGATTAGAAACTTTAGGTAAAATTGTAAAGGTGGAAAACAAAAGATAGCTATAAGTGTCGAAATTTAATAGTTACTAGGGGCTAAGATTTGACTTTTATAGACATTTAAAAGTTTAAATAGTAGACCTTAAGAATTATTTTTTTGATGCGACGAGGGTCTTTTTTTGTTTTATAGCATCTTTAAAATTATAAGACTTTATAAGTTTTCACTATAAACTTGTTCTTATAATTCGCCGGTAAACGTGCCTGTCCAAAGGACGGCGGAGCCGTTTATCCTTGGAAATGGTAAAAATGAATCGAATTAGTAGGGAGGATCTGCCTTGCTAGACTTACACTCTCATATTTTAGCGGGAATGGATGATGGTGCGTCCTCTATTGAAGAAGCCGTCCAGATGGCTTTGCAAGCAGAAGCAACAGGAACATCTTTTATTGTAGCAACTCCCCACCACGCCAATGGCGTACATACTAATAAAGCGTCAAAAGTAATCGAGCAAACGATACATATTAATGAAGTTTTGACATCCAGACAAATCCCAGTTATTGTTTTTCCCGGGCAAGAAATACGGGCGTATGAATCTCTAATCGATGATTACCATAAGGGAGAAATTTTAACCCTTGCCGGATCATCTTACATATTAATTGAGATGCCAAGCTCTCATATCCCTTCTTTCATGGAGGAATTAATCCATGAGCTGAAGGTGCTGGGAATTAAACCAATTATTGCACATCCAGAGCGTAATAAGGGAGTAGTAGACGATTACAAGCGGCTCGAAGAGTTAATTGACCTTGGGGCGTATGCGCAAATGACCTCTCACTCTTTGTTAGGCAACTTTGGAAGCAAAGTGGAACAACATGCCTGGTCACTATGTCAAAAAGGACTTATTCATCTTATTGCAAATGATGCTCACAATTGTGAAAGACGCGGATTTTGCTTAGATAAAACTTACCACCTTGTTCAAGAAAAGCTTGGGGAAGAGTGGAGAAGCTACTTTGAGAATAACGCACTTTGTATTCTTGAAGATAAAGAATTTGCTGTGCAGCCAGTTATTACCGCAAAGTCTTCTAATTTATTTCGTAGTTTTACTTCATACTTTTTCAAAAGATAGTCACCAATGCTAGTGACAGACATTCTGTTGAATGAGTAGAAATTAAAAAATATATTTTTGAGGTGAAAGATTATGACGTTTAAAAGAAAAGTTGCAGCAACAACTATTGCAGTCAGTTTGACAATGTCTGCTTTTGCAGGCATTCCACTAAGCACAGAAGGATTAATGGCCAAGTTTGTTTCGAGCCAGGTGGCTTCTGCTGCGGGTGATTTTCCACATGCCCAATTTAAAGCAGATTTAAAGGAATTGTATGATGCTTTGGGAACAGATGGTGTTAACAAAGTTAAAGCACTTCAAAACAAAACGAAGTCGCTAGAGGCAGATAGTAAATGGAGTGATATTTTAGATCCAATTACTTCGAAATTCTCGTTAAGCGCTTCTGAAAAGACACAATTTGAAAGCTTTCTTCTAGATCTAATTACGATTGATTACAACCCATCATCTGATTACGGAATCACTAAACTGGAAGAGCTTCGTCTGCCTAACAAAGATTTGCTTCAAGATATAGCTGATCGCGCAAATAATAGTGTAGGTACATTGGAGCTTGACGATTTTGTGAAGCTATTCCAAACCTTCCAAAGTGACGTGTTTAGTAAATTAGATACACTATCTTTCAGTGAGTTAAATGGTGTACTTGATAATTATTTCAATAATAATCCGAAATTTGAAAAGATGTTTGCTCCAGAAGGATACAATGTTTCTAATCAAGAAATTGTAGATGCACTATTTACTTTTACTATGGAAGCAGGTTTAAGCACTGTTAAAGATGCAGCTGCTGCCCTTAATAAGGCCTACAATAAAATCAAAAATCCAGAAACAGGGAATCCTGGAACAGGTGGTGGCTTCCCAGTTCTTCCAAGTGAGTTGCCAGCGCCAGTACAAAATCTGCTAGATAATCTAGAAAAAGCATTGGAAAAAGCAACAGATGAAGAGAAACAAAAATTGGTTGATTCCTTTATTGCAGATGCAGCCAAAGAAGCAGCTAAGCTAGCTGCAATTGATGCAAAGAACGCTATTAAAACAGAAGACGGCCAAGCTTCCATTTCTTTGGATGAAAAAGAGCTGTTGAAAGCTATTGCGGGTATTAAAGCCCTTGAAGAAAAAGTAAATGAACTGGATGCTGATGCTACAATTTTGCCTACACTTACAATTCAAACAGGCGAAATTGCTGAAGATTCAATTGTTTACAACATTCAAGATGCGGTTATTAAGGCTGCAGCTGCAGCAAACCTTCCTAATCTCGTATTAGAAAGCGGCAAGTTTGCAGTTGAAATTCCACTTCAAGGTACATTTACTGCTGGAATTCGTCTTGAAGTTAATAAACTAGATGTAGATGCTGAAAGTGTTAGTGACTTGAAAGCAGCTTCCCAGCTATATGAACTGAATCTTTACGTTGGTGAGAAGAAAGTAGAAACTTTCTCACATCCATTGATTGTATCAATCCCGCTAGGTGATATTACTGGACTTGATAAAGAATTGCTTTCCTTGGCTAAATTAAATGGCGATCGTCTGGAGTTCTTTGGTGGTCGTGTAAAAGGTGACATTATTGTAGCAGCTCGCGATTCTTTCTCCAAGTATGTAGTACTAGAGAATAAAGTAAGCTTTAACGATATTGCTTCAGTACAAGAATGGGCTGGACGAGCAATTGAAGTTGTAGCAGCTAAAGGTGCTATTGTTGGCAAGCAAGAAGGAGTATTTGCACCAAGAGATAGTGTAACTCGTGCTGAATTTGCAAAAATGCTTGTACATGCTATGAACTTGCTTGACCAATCAGCGACTGAAAGCTTTAATGACGTGAATGATTCAGACTGGTTTAAGCCGTATGTAGCTTCTGCCGTTAAGCTAGGCATTATCAACGGTCGTTCTGCAGATCGCTTTGATCCTAAGGCGACAATCACTCGTGCTGAAATGGCAACAATGATCGCTCGTGCACTTAAAGTAACGGAGAAGATGGAAGATGTAAAAGATCAAGATGCTGTATTGTCCGTATTTAAAGATGCTGCTGCGATCCAGTCTTCCTTGAAAGCCGGTGTTTCTTTTGCGGTTGAGCATGGTATTGTAGTTGGATTTGATGGTAAATTTGCGCCTAACGATAAGTCCACTCGTGCTCAAGCAGCCGTTATGATTCATAGAACTTTGAATGTGAATTAATTAGAAGCATCAAGAAAAATCTTCCTCTCATTGATGGGAGGAAGATTTTTATCAGCTATTGGAGGATATTAGAGTGTCGAACGAACTGGATTTAAAGCAACTTTTTCATATCATCAAGAAAAGATTTATGTTGATTGTGTTAACGGTAGCAGTTGCAACAGTTGCAGTTGCACTTTTTAGCAAGTTTTATATTCAGCCCAAGTATGAGGCATCTACTAAAATCATTGTAAATCAAACAGCCAATCAAGTTGCAACAGGACAAATCGATCTTAACCAGATTAATTCTAGCATTAGAATGATAGATACATATAAGGAGATTATTAGAACTCCTGCTATTATGGGCAAGGTTGTAGAGCAGTATCCTCATCTGGATTTAACTTTGCAGCAGCTGGTGAAAAAGGTGAAGGTAAGTTCAGTAAATAACACGCAAGTAATGACTCTAAATGTACAAGATACGAGTTATAAGAAAGCCGCACAGATTGTTAATGCGGTTTCTGATGTGTTTAGTACTGAAATTATCCATATCTTCCAAGTAGAAAACGTATCTATCCTCAATTATGCGGATGAAAATGAAAGCTCAGCATCACCAGTTTCACCTAATGTTAAACTAAACACTGCGATAGCATTTGTAGTATCGTTAATGCTTATGGTAGGTCTCGCCTTTTTACTTGAGATGTTGGATGACACGATTAAAACAGAAGAGGATGTCATGGAGCATCTTGGTCTGCCTACATTAGCCTCCATTATAAAAGTAGATACGGAAGGAATGGGGAAAAAACAACCAGCCAAAAAATCCAGTTACAAAGTGGGGGAATTAGAGCGTGTCACGATTGATAAATAAACGTAAGCTGATTACAGTGATTGACCCGCGTTCACCAGTCTCTGAGTCCTATCGAACTTTGCGCACTAATTTGGATTTTTCATCCATCGATGAAAAGCTGCAAGTATTGATGGTGACTTCCGCAGGACCAGGCGAAGGGAAGTCTACAACTATAACGAATCTTGCCGTAACCTTTGCGCAGTCCGACCGGAAGGTTGTTCTCATTGATTGTGATATGCGCAAGCCTACTACCCATCATACTTTTACTCTTTCTAATCGTAGGGGAGCATCATCTGTTCTTTCTTCGCAGCTTAATTTGGAGGATGTTATACAATCTACCTCGATTCCTAATTTAGATATTATTACATCCGGTACAATACCGCCTAACCCTGCAGAAATGATTGCTTCAAATCGCATGACGGCCATGCTGGATGAGTTAAGACAGATGTACGATATTATTTTGGTCGATACGCCTCCATTGTTAGCCGTAACGGATGCTCAGATTGCCGCTACAAAAAGCGATGGGGTCATTTTGGTTGTGGATCAAGGGAAAGTAAAAAAAGACGCTGCAGCAAGAGCTGTAAAAAACTTGGAGCTCGTAAAAGCACGCATACTTGGCGTTGTTCTTAATAATGTGAAACGGAATGCAAAGGAGCAATCCTACTATTATTATTATGGCAATGGCGAAGCAGGCAAGTAGTTTAAAACGATGGAATAAGGGAGATAAGATGTGAGTCGGACTAGTAAAACATTCATAGTAACTATTGTGGATATGTGTATCATTTGGGTAGCTGTGCTCGCATCTTATCTTCTTCGTTTTGATGGGGAACTAAGCAGTATATATGGAAAACAAATGATACAGTTTGCAATTATTTTAATTGTAGTTTGTGCAGTTACATTTACTTTTTTTCGTTTATATCGCCATATTTGGCAATACGCAAGTATTGGGGAAGTTATTGAATTATTAAAGGCCATTACGGTTGGAATAGTAATATCCTATGCTTTAACTTATTTTGTTTCAGGAAGTCGAATTCCTTTCTCTGTTGCTCTACGTACTGTTGAGCTTATGATTTTATTAATGGTTGGAGCAAGATTTACATGGAGAATGATCCGCATAAGCCGATCCAAGTTTAAGAAAAAGCATCATAATGTACTTATTGTAGGTGCTGGTGATTGCGGTGTATTAGTTGCCAAAGATATGATGACGAGTACACTATTTGATAATTCAAGAATCGTTGGTTTTATTGATGATGATGCGAACAAACACAAAATGAAAATTTTCGATATTCCTGTATTGGGCAGCCGTCAGATGATCTTAAAAGCCGTTGAAGATAATCAAGTGCAAGACATTATTATCGCGATGCCTTCCGTCGGCAGATCTATACAACAGGAAATCATTAATATATGTAAAGAAACTGGAGCAAGTGTAAAGATTATACCTTCCATTAATGATCTTATCCATGGCTCTATAGCAGTACAATCGATGCGTAATGTAGAAGTAGAGGATTTGCTTGGCCGCGATCCGGTTGCGACTGATTTGGCAGGGATTGCTGGATATGTTTCAGGAAAAACCGTTCTTGTGACTGGCGCTGGAGGGTCAATTGGTTCAGAGCTTTGCCGTCAGATTGCAATGTTTAATCCAGAGTGTTTAATGTTGTTGGGACACGGTGAAAACAGTATTTATACGATTGAAATGGAGCTGCGCAATAAGTATCCCAATTTAAAATTAGAAACCATTATTGCAGATATACAGGATATGAACCGTTTGGAAAATATTTTTAGTACGTTTTATCCACAAGTTATTTTTCATGCTGCTGCTCACAAGCATGTGCCTTTAATGGAAAGAAATCCTTCAGAAGCAGTGAAAAATAATGTATTTGGAACAATGAATGTCGCAAATTGTGCAGACCGTTATGGTGCAGAACGCTTCGTGATGATTTCATCGGATAAAGCAGTGAATCCTTCAAGCATCATGGGCGCTACCAAACGCATTGCTGAAATGTATATACAGAGCTTGGATCAGAGCAGTAAAACTCAATTTGTTGCTGTACGATTTGGGAATGTGCTTGGCAGTCGAGGAAGTGTAATTCCAAGATTCAAAGAACAAATCGAGGCTGGCGGTCCTGTAACGGTGACTCATCCAGATATGGTTCGTTATTTTATGACGATACCTGAAGCAGTCTCTTTAGTTATTCAAGCAGGTGCTTTTGCAAATGGCGGAGAGATATTTATTCTGGATATGGGAGAGCCAGTACGAATAGTAGATTTGGCAACCGATCTTATTCGCTTATCTGGATATGAACCGGGCGTTGATATTAAAATCGCCTTTACTGGATTACGTGAAGGGGAAAAATTGTTCGAGGAATTGCTGACGGATGAAGAATCTGTCACCGCTACTCACCATAAACGAATCTTTATTGGCAAGCCAATGGATATGGATCGTGCAGAGCTAGCGAGCCATATCGAGCGATTCGAGCGGGTAATGGATGAAGGTCAAGGCGATATAAGAGAAATTATTGAAAGCTTAGTTCCGCTATATTCGAATGTTTCTTAGATAAGTGTTACATAAGATAGACTAAACTGCTATACACTGCCAATTAGGAGATGGGAATATGAAGCGTTGGAAAAAAATTGTGATATGGGTAGCTTCTATTATAGTGTTACTTGGCATTGGCGGATTATTTGCAGCTAATTATGCTGCTGACCGGCTTATTGCTTCACTCGCGGCTAGTCTAGAGGCAGAGTTGATATTGGATGATTTAAATGATAACAGTGGAAGCAGCACTCCAGAAGTATCAGGAACACATGAACCGTCGTCACCAGCATCCTCAACCGAAACAAATCAAACACCAACCGGCGAAAAATCAAGTGAAGGTTCACAAAAGTCAGACAATAATACTCCTAATACCGATTACAAGGCAGAAGTATCTGTAGAAAAAGCAAAAGAAGTACAAGAAAACATTACATTAGGTGAAAAAGCTAAACTAACCTCTGTTTTTTTGAAACAGCTTAGTATCGAGGATATGAAGGAACTGCAAAAGCTCGCTAGCGGGGGATTATCCGTTGAAGAAAAAAAGAAAGCTAGATCGCTTATTTTGGAAAAATTAACACCAGAGCAATATGATGAATTAATTGAAATAGCCAAGAAGTACGGAATGAGTCAAGGGAAGTCATATGAAGAAGTTAATAAGGAAAAGTAAATTGTAATGAAATTTAGAAAAATACTAGTAATACTAGGCACTACTGAATAAGTAGTGCTTAGTGTTGATTAAGGGGATGTAAAGATTGAAAGTACGCAAAGCGATAATTCCAGCAGCAGGTTTAGGGACTAGATTTTTACCTGCAACGAAAGCTATGCCGAAGGAAATGCTGCCAATCGTAGATAAGCCAACAATTCAATATATAGTTGAAGAAGCGATTGAATCTGGAATAGAAGATATTATTATCGTAACAGGAAAGGGAAAGCGGGCAATTGAAGATCACTTTGACAATTCCTTCGAACTAGAACAAAACCTGTTGGAAAAAGGAAAATTAGAACTATTAAATGAAGTACAGAAATCTTCCAAAATGGTAGATATCCATTATATTCGTCAAAAGGAAGCCAAGGGATTAGGGCATGCGGTTTGGTGTGCTCGGAAATTTATTGGAAATGAACCATTTGCGGTCTTGCTAGGTGATGATATTGTCCAGGCAGAGAAACCTTGTTTAAAACAAATGATCGATCAATACGATCGATATCGATCGTCAATTATTGGTGTTCAAAGTGTACCGTATGATGAAGTTTCCAGATACGGTATTGTAGCTGGCAAAGAAATTCATGAGCGCTTGTATAGCGTAAGTAACTTGGTGGAAAAACCAAAGAAAGAAGAAGCTCCTACCAATATAGCCATTATGGGACGATATATTCTAAGCCAGAAGATATTTGACATTCTAGGGAATCAAAAGCCTGGTGCAGGCGGCGAGATTCAATTAACGGATGCTATAGCGGAGCTGAATCGAAGTGAAGCAATCTATGCATATGATTTCGAGGGAACTAGATATGACGTTGGGGAGAAGTTAGGATTTATAAAAACAACCTTGGAGTTTGCATTACAGCGTGATGAGTTAAGAGAGGATTTGTTGGAATATCTTAGGGATTTGGTTGGGTAGGAGTTTTGTGGTTGGATAAGGTTTCAGCTTTTATTCATTATATTGCTATTGCCCCATCTGGTTATTCATTTGCACAAGTCGGCATGTATGTGGTTGAAGGGTTTGTCCGTATTTGTTATCGATTCACAGTGGTATATAGGAGCATTGAGATCATCTATCGAAATACCGATTCAAATGCTCCTTAATCCTGCAAACATAAAACATATAATCATGGCTGGAATAGTTGGGGAATAGTAGATGCATTTTCTTAAATTAGAAGTATATTAGGTGGGGAAATATCGATTATTTCCCCCAAACAAAACGAAATCAAAAAAACATAGGCTTAAGGGGGAGTCATTGAAAGATTGAATAATGCAATTGAAATAAGATAACTTTATCCAGATAACGATTTTAGTGGTTTAGTAGTTAGTTGGAAAAGCTGAAAAGTTTCAATTAAGTCCTAATCTACTAAAGAAAAAAATTCAAGGAGTGTAGCTGGATGTATACGTTGGTTAAAAGATTGATAGATATTATTTTCTCTTTAATAGGACTTATTGTCTTATCACCTATTTTTTTAATTATAATTTTTGCTATTAAACTTGATTCAAAAGGTCCGGTACTGTTTAAACAAAAACGTATCGGTATCAACAAGACACATTTTAATATCTTAAAGTTTCGTACCATGAGAATAAATACGCCGAAAGAAACCCCTACTCATTTATTAGGTAACCCAGAACAGTATATCACAAAGATGGGTAAATTCTTAAGAAAAACTTCACTTGACGAGCTACCACAGATTTGGAATATTTTTGTGGGACAGATGAGTATAATTGGACCAAGACCAGCACTTTGGAATCAGTATGATTTGATTGCGGAACGGGATAAGTATGGTGCTAATGACATACCACCTGGACTAACAGGTTGGGCTCAAATCAATGGTAGAGATGAACTCCCCATTAAGGTTAAGGCTAAGCTGGATGGGGAGTATGTTGAGAAGATTAGTCTCTGGATGGATGTAAAGTGCTTTTTTGGAACCATCATTAGTGTTGTAAAGAGTGACGGGGTTGTTGAAGGTGGGACTGGAGAGTTAAACAAGATAAATAATGGCTCGTAATTAAGTGACGTTTTTCGAGCTAGCTTTATGACAAATGTGGTTTCTTTAAGTACCAGGAACATTTTAGAAAGCTTTCTTCGAAAATGGTTACAGCAATTAACCTAAAACAGTTTTTCTCAAAAAAGTAATCGAAAACAAGGTTGAGCAATTGGCTCACGGTGTGAAGCTCGTATCTGTATCCTCACCCTTGTTGTTACGACGACGAATACGTGAAAATATCCGTAATTGTCGGACATTGGGGTTTAGAAGCTTCGCCCATAAGAGGAGGCAAGTAGGTTCTTCCCCCAATTGAGCATCTTTCGGGCTATGGATGGGGACACCGTAGTTTATTGAGCTTTCATTTGTTACGTTCAGTCAAATAGCTAGAAAAAAACTAACCAAAATTTTTTGAAGAAGTCATAGAATGTACCTGCTTCTGATTTGCTTTTGAAGCGAAGAAGCTAATTTATGGCGTAAATAGGATTGTACGAAGTTGCTTTGCCCAATAGTTAATACTAGTGATGTGCTACTCGACCATGGGTAAAAGACTACGGAGGAGATCAGTGGGATCAAGGTCACTTCTCAGCTTCTTAGGGGAATATCGAGGTTTAATTAATGAGGATGTCAGCGAGAGTTTGATGAAAGATGATCTGAAAATTTGTTTGGCACAGAACTCTTACACAAGGGACGATAAGAAAGTTTAGGTTCAATTGCTTCTCAACAAACCGATGGGACGCATTGTGCTAACGAACTACGAGAATTATCAAAAGGGAAAGTTCCTACCCTGTATTTGGGGAAACAATAAAGGACCCTGACCATCGGGTTAGGGATACTATGAGAATTTTTTGTTTCTGAGGATATTAGATAAATAAGTAGAGGGGTTTATTTATGGATTTCTCCGTTTTGATGTCAGTATATATAAAAGAATCACCAAAGTTTCTTGAACAGTCGCTTGAAAGTCTATTAATTAATCAGACTTTACTACCTACAGATATAGTTTTGGTAAAAGACGGTCCCTTAACAGATGGGCTAGAATCGGTTATAGCTAAATATAAACTTCAATTTCCGGATCGTCTCAATGTTATTGGATTGGCAGAAAATCAGGGTTTGGGAAAAGCACTTAATATTGGACTTGCTTATTGTAATTGTGAACTGGTTGCAAGAATGGACTCAGATGATATTAGCGCAGAGCATAGGTTTGAAACTCAGATTAAATTGTTTGAACAGAATAAAAGTTTGGATATTGTCGGTGGAAACATTATTGAATTTTATGATACACCGTTGAGTCCTATATCTGAGAGAAAAGTACCACTGAAAATGCAGGATATAATTAAAATGATGAAGCGAAGGAATCCGATGAACCATGTCTCGGTAATGTTTAAAAAAAGTGCGGTAATTAATGCAGGGGGGTATCAGCACTTGCCCTATTTAGAGGATTACTATTTATGGATCCGAATGGTAGAGTCAAATTGTTTGATGGCTAATATAGATGATACTTTGGTATATGTTCGAACAGGAGCAGCGATGTATAAACGTAGGGGGAATAAGGAGTATATTCGTGGATGGTACACATTGCAGAAGAAGATGAAAGAAATGGGAAATGTGAATAGTATAAATGTTGTATATAACATGGCTACAATTATAGGTTTTATTTATATGCCCGCAGGAATTAAAGAATTAGCATATAAAAGGTTGTTAAGGAAATAGTAGGATTACGAGGTGGTATTTAATGAGTCGAATCAGTATAGTTGTTCCTGTTTATAATGCTGAAGAGACACTAGGGCGTTGTATAGATAGTTTACTAAGTCAAACCTTTAATGATATTGAAATAATTTTGATAGATGATGGTTCGAAGGATAACAGTGGGGAAATATGTGATACGTATGCAAAGAAAGATAGCCGTATTTTTGTTATCCATAAAATAAATGAAGGGGTTTCAAAAGCAAGAAACACAGGAATTGAAAGGGCAACTTCAGATTACATTTTATTTGTGGATAGTGACGATTATATTAAAGATAATATGTGTGAAGTTTTATTTAATGCAATAGAACACACAAATTACGAAGTTGTAATGTGCGGTTATGAAAGAAGTTTTGTTTTCAACGGTTATACTACAAAATCGGTTCTAATACTACCAGAATTGCAAGCAATTAAATCCATTGAACAATATAAAAAGAACTGGGTTGAATTATTTAAAAAATCTTTATTCAATGCACCATGGGGAAAATTATACAAGATGGATTATATAAAGGAAAATAGTATTTTTTTTAACGAAAGCATACATTGTGGAGAAGACTTGCTATTTAATTTAGAGGTGTTTAGTCATATATATAAGATTGCGGTAGTCAATGAGCCACTCTATATTTACGAGTGCACTGAAAAAGAATCATTAACTACGAAATTTGATGCTGAGAAAAAAATTAATGATAGATTCTTATACAATATTACATTAGATTATTTAAAAAAGATGAATATGCTAAGTTTATGTAACCACAGTGTTGCTCAGATTTATATGCGTAGCTGTTTCAGGACTTTCGAGCAAACCTTATTTATTGAAAATAGATTGACTTCCAAGGAAAAGAAAGAATGTGTAAAAAGTATTGTTTGTTGTAAGGAGACATTAGATGCTATCCAAACTAATGTGTATAAAAGTTTTGAAAGCTTGATTTATGCTTTGGTTTTAAAGACTAGGTCCTATTTTATAGTTTCCCTTTTTACAAAAATTAGATTTGCTTATAAAACTTTTTCGCGAAAGGGTTTAAAATTTTGAAAATCAGAAAATCTACTATAGACGAGACTGGCTTTGTACTTTACCTTTTCTGTTTCATATTTGCACCGCCACTTGTTCCAAAAATAAATTTTATTTTTTTGGTTTTTGCCTTCTCAGTTTTACAATTGTTTAGACGTAAGAATAGATTAGTAAATAGCGTATTTACCCAAAGTGGGATTAAACAGTTTTGCTATTTAATGTTTTTGGCATATGTATATATTGGACTTGTAATGTTAGTTGGAATACTTTTTCAAGATGTTGGTGCATCAAACTATATCAAAACCTTTTATCGGTTTGGTCTTCTAATTCCAATTACCGTAACTTGCGTCTTATATATTATTGTTAGATCTAAAGAAATGAATTATAACTTTTATGACATATTACATGCAATTATCAAGGCAGGGACAATCCAAGCTATAATAGCAATATTAATGTTTTTGGACCCAAGTATAAAACAACTGTTAGTTAATATAATGTTTGCTAATACGGGCGATAGTTTAACACAGAATTTATGGGTTTATCAGAGGCGGTTGTATGCCTTTTCCAATAGTGTATTGGATTCTTTCGGTTATGGAACGGGTATTATTGCTGCCTTACCACTATTTTTAGCGAAAAAAAGAAAGACAAAGTATTTATTGTATATTCCAGTATTATTAGTTGTTCCCTTTTTAAATTCTAGAACGGGATTAATTGTTTTTCTATTAGGTATTATCAGTGTTATTCCATTGTATTTAATAAAGGCTAATATAAAAAAGCTATTGAAAACGAGTATTAGTGTGCTAATGATATTAATTTGTTTAAGTTTCGGCTATAAGATAATGCAAAATGTTAATCCAATGACTACGTCTTGGGTTGAAAATGGGATTACAAGTTTTCTTACTCTACTAAACATAAGTAGTGAAATTGGGAACATAGGTTATACTGAATCAACTACTAATCTGTTTTCAGATAGAAAATGGTATGTACCAGGTCCTATTGGCCTTCTATTTGGCACCGGACATAATGTATATGAGGCAAATGGTTTTAATCACTCAGATGTAGGATATATTAATGACTTGTGGTTAGGCGGAATTTTAGGCATGATCCTTTTATATTCACCCTTATTTATTCTTTTATTGAAAACCGCTTTAAAACAGGAACAAAGAGAAATAAAGTATTTGTTATGTTTCTTATTCTTTGCTTTCCTTGCTACAAATGTGAAGGCCTATATGATTAATTATAATGTTGGGATGGCAGTCACATTATTGGTCGCTTTTTCGGCTGTTTATTTTAGTGAAAAGAAGTTAAATAATTCGTATAAAGAGGGGAGAATATGAAACCTTTTTTTAGTATAGTTGTTCCTGTGTACAATGTAGAAAAGTATTTAGAAGATTGTTTTCAAAGTATTATAGATCAAAGATTCGATGATTACGAAATTTTATTTATTAACGATGGTTCAACTGATTCTTCTGGAGAATTATGTGATAATGTATGTAGAAAAGTTGGGAATGCCATTACTTTACATAAAACCAATGGTGGGTTATCAGATGCACGTAATGTTGGCATAACTGCGGCCCGTGGTGAGTATATTATTTTGTTAGATTCTGACGATCTGCTAAACTCAAAGGCTCTAGAAACTTTATATGAATTAATTGTTTCTAACAAAAATCCTGACGTTGTTGTAAATCGAATAAAGTTTTTTTCGGATGATCCTAAAAGTAGTGAAGAATGCAAGTATATGTTTTCTGAAGACTTAAAGGAATTGTCTATAGCTGAAACCTTCCAACATCTTATTAAACTAGATGATTATGTCCCGGGTGCATGGACACTCGTCACAAAGAGAAGCCATATAATTGATAATGATTTGTACTTTGTGAAAGGCCTACTTCATGAAGATGAGCAATGGACCCCTAGGACGATTCTAAAAGCTAGTTCCTTAGCCTTTAACAATAATTGCTTGTATTTATATAGGCAAGGACGTAATGGGTCGATAACACAAATAAAAAATGTAAAACGTGAAATGGATAAGCTATGGACTGTTCAAAGCTTATATAAAGAAAGCAAAAGTACTGAATATACTCCAAATAGTAGTATCGCTTTATTGGAAAGATCATCAGATTTATATTGGGGGGTTTTAGTTCGATCAAAACAGTATGCAAGAAATCTTACTGAATATAACAAACTATTAGATGAATTGAATTCTAAAAGGAATATTTTTAAGTTGAGTAATAATAAAAAGTATGTTCTATGTAATGTAGTTTTAAGAATATTTGGCATTAAGATTACTAGTTTTATTCTTAATAAGATTGTAATGTTGAAAGAATAACCAATTCCCCTGATCGAATTTATTAATATATATTGAGTTTTGGATGGTCAATTGATTCTTTATATCAAAAAATTCTTTAGTGAATCAGTTGTTGTGGAAGGAAGTATAAATCCATGTCTAAAGGGCAGTCAAAAAAAAAGGTATTACTACAAAATACTCTAATGTTATATATTCTTGTTTTTTCTTCATATTTTTTAAGTTTTATTACTGTCCCATATCAAACAAGGATACTAGGACCTGATTATTATGGTAGGGTTGGTTTTGCTTTAGCATTTATGACCTATTTTCAATTAATAATCGATTTTGGTTTTCTTTTGTCCGCGACTGAGGATGTAGCAAAAAATCGTGATAACAAGAAGGAACTATCAAAAATAGTAACTTCGGTTAACATTATTAAGATATTATTGTCTGTGCTTTCACTCTTTATAATAATTATATTGTGCGCCACTATACCTAGATTCCAAGAAGAAAGTTCTTTATATATACTCACCTTTCTGTCAGTTGCAACTGCCTCACTACTTCCAGACTTTCTTTATAGGGGTTTGGAGAGCATGAAAATAATAACGGTCCGGACTATTTTAATTAGATTATTCTTTGTTTTAATGATATTTATCTTTTTAAAAGATAAAGGTGACTATCACCTAATACCCTTATTTACGATGTTAGGGAATATAGGTGCAATAGTAGGTGTTTATTTACATGCAATCAAAACCGTGAAAATCAAACTTGTTCAAGTTAACTTTAATTATCTATGGCAAACTTTCAAGAAGTCGAGTTACTTTTTTTATTCTCGCATGGCCTCAACAGCATATACTGCAACGAATACGTTTGCCCTAGGTTTAATGAGTTCGTTAGGTAGTAATGTAGTAGGTTTATACACTTCAGCAGACAAGTTGATAAATACGGCCAAAAGCGGATTCTCCCCAATAGCGGATAGTTTGTATCCATACATGGTCAAGAATAGAGATTTTAAACTAGTTAAAAAATTACTTTTGGTATTAATGCCACCTGTGATAATTGGTTCTATTCTAGTAGGAATATACGCTGATGATTTTTGCGCTCTTCTCTTAGGAGGAGAATTTAGGGAAGCGGGTAGAATATTGCGATTACTGATGCCGATTGTTGTTATGGCTCCACTTGTTTATATATTAGGATTTCCTGTTTTGACCCCAATGGGTCAGTCAAAGCATGCTAATTTATCTGTTATTGTAGCTTCAGTTTTTCATATAGCGGCACTAGGTATACTCTTGATATCAGGTAACTTTAGCGTTTTTACTTTATGTTTAATTACAGTTGCAACCCAATTTATCGTTCTTCTTTATAGAGTAATAGTAGTTTGGGCTAATAAGAGTTCCTTTATAAACCGTAGTGGCCAAATATCTAGTGGGAATTCTCGCTGATGTTATTTTAAGGTAACTATTCAGCCCTTAAAAAGACAACCCATATGGAATTGTGGGAATCAATTTGTAATAGTGTGGTAAATTAGAATGCTCCTACCTTAATGTAGGAACGAAACCTAGAATACGGCTAGAAAAAGTGCGCAACCTAAAGGCCACAGAATGAACGGGTTATCTTCTGCTGGACCTTGATCACCTGGATGGATTAGTTTAAGCTTCATTATTGGTAAATAGCACCCGGAAGAACGGGAAGCACCGTATCATGCTTCACATCCAAGAGTCACTGTAAGTTTCGCGCTTTTGTCTTTTAGTTCGTTCTCGTTTGTTGCATATGGGGGCGACGGGTCCTCCGACAGTACAGCCCTCATCAGTGTCCGATGCCAGCCTTTTAATATCGCGCACTCTTGTGAATTCATTCGTCGTGTAACCTGCCTCTAGATGTTCTTCTTTGCACCCTTTGATCACGCACAGAAAGTCAATTAATTCTTGGGTCTAAGACTAATTTTTGTTCTTCACTAAAGTAAATTTGTTCGGACGTAACACACATCACCATCGCTCCCCGCCTATTCAAGTAGGCCGGAGGAAGTATTCACTCTTAGTTCTCGGATTCTTACCTAATCTACTGGAGTTGATTAAGTAATGTCTTATGGAAAAGGGAGGGTTACATTTTAAGAAGACCACTTAATGAAAGTTCAAACAGGGGGAAGGATCTTGAAAAGTATATTAAAAAAGATACTACCAAAAAAAGTTATAGGTTTTCTTAGCCAAGTCAAAAATGGAAATTATAATTACTATTTTTGGCTATTTCCGGTAAAAAAAAATAAAATTGTGATTTGTAATTATTATGGTAAAGGCTACGGAGACAATGGGAAATATATTATTAATAAGATAATTGAAGAGAAAATAAAAGTTGAGATAATTTGGTTAGTAAAAAAAGAATTAATGGTAGCAGCACGGTTTCCGAATACAGTTAAGATCGTAGAATATGGATCTATGAGAGCATTATATGAACTGGCAACGGCAAAGGTTTGGATAGATAATAGTAGAAAAACGTTCTATCCACCTAAAAGAAAAAATCAATTTTATATCCAGACTTGGCATAGTCCATTAAGACTTAAGAAAATAGAAAAGGATGTAGAGGAGTATTTACCTGAATCATACATAAGAATGGCAAAAAAGGACTCGGAAAATTGTGATTTAATGATCGCAGGATGTGATTTTAGTTGGGATGTATATCGAAATTCTTTTTGGTATGATAAAGAAATTTTAAAATGTGGTACACCTAGATGTGATGTTTTTTTTAATGATAGTTTAAAAGTGAAAAATAAAGTGTATGAACATTTTAAAATATCTTTAGGGGTTAATTTAATTATATTTGCTCCAACGTTTAGAAGTAATTCCAATATAGACGCGTACATTTTAGAGTTTAATCAAATACTGAAATCTTCGCAAGAAAGATTTGGTGGAGATTGGAGGCTGCTAATCAGGCTACATCCCAATGTATCTGAATTATCTTCATTAATTAACTATGATGATATAATAATTGATGCCACTGATTATGATGATATGCAAGAGTTATTATGCGCCGCTGATATACTTATAACAGATTACTCTTCGTGTATGTTTGATATGGCTATTGCAAATAAAATATGTTTTTTACATGCACACGATTTGGATGAATATTTAGCTAAAGAGAGGCAATTATATTTCAACCTCTATGAATTGCCTTTTTATTTTTCGAAAACAATTGAAGAACTTATAAATAATATATTAGAGTTTAACGAAGAGCAATATAGCGATAGTCTACAGCATTTTTTTAAGAAAATACGCCTCTACGAAAATGGCACAGCATCAAAAGAAATAGTTGAAAAGATTAAAAGAACTGTTGTATTAGAGTTGTGAGTTTTTTCAGTTAAGGGTTGCCCTATGATAACACTCCAATTGAAAGTTTACATTATTCAAAGAAAATGCTGGTTATCGGGCGATATTGATGAGGCGAAATTACAGCTGTTTCAGTATATTGAAGACCACCATTACAACAGAAATAGGTTTCAGTCGGCTGTAGCTACATTACACCCTAATAAGTGGGGAATTAATTGTCTCTTACTGAATAAAAAGTCTTTCTAAACTAGTAACTTGTCAGATGTCCAATGCTTATAACTCATAAGAGGGGGAAATTATGTTGGAAAAATATAAAATTGGTTATACAACAGGTGTTTTTGATATGTTTCATATTGGTCATTTAAATATCTTGAAAAGAGCAAAAGAGCACTGTGACTTTTTAATAGTTGGTGTTACAACCGATAAATTAGTATCGTATAAAAATAAAAAAGCTATTATACCACACAGTGAAAGAATGGCGATAGTCGAAGGTATTAAATATGTGGACAAAGTGGTACCCCAAGAAAATATGAACAAAATGCAAGCTTGGGAAAAATATAAGTTCGATGTTATGTTTGTAGGAAGTGATTGGAAGGGTACCGCAAACTGGATTGAGTATGAAAGGCAATTTAAAGATGTAGGGGTTGGGATTGAGTATTTTCCATACACAGAAGGTACTTCATCAACACAGTTAAGAGAAGTATTACAGAAGATAATGAATAATGAAGTAGCAGCTACTAAAGAATAGTATCTTTTCATGAATCATTTATTTTTGTAGTTAATCGTAAGATAGGGGGCCCGTAATGAATATACTAGTAACTGGCGGTGCTGGATATATAGGATCCCACACTGTTGTTGCTTTATTAGAAGCAGGGCAGTCAGTAATTATTGCTGATAACCTTTCAAATAGTAAGAGAGAAACTGTTGAAAAGATTATGGATATTACAAATAAGGAAGTTACTTTTTACGAAATAGATGTAACGGATGTAGAAGCAGTTGATATTATTTTTAGGAATCATAAATTTGAAGGGGTTGTTCATTTCGCCGGCCTTAAGGCAGTTGGCGAATCAGTAGAAAAACCACTTGAATATTATTACACTAACATAGTGAGCACTATAGTACTTGCAAAAGCTTGTCAGAAGTATAGTGTAAATAGGTTTGTATTTAGCTCATCAGCAACAGTGTATGGAGATAATAAAGTGCCTTTTGTAGAGACGATGGGTCTCCTTCCTACAACTAACCCTTACGGTGAAACAAAAGCTATGAGTGAACGAATTTTAACTGATATAGCAAAAGCGAATCCTGCTCTCTCGATATCGATCCTTCGATATTTTAACCCAGTAGGAGCTCATGAGAGCGGATTAATTGGTGAAGCCCCTACTGGAATTCCAAATAACCTAATGCCATATTGCACTCAGGTAGCAAAAGGCAAACTTAAGAAATTAAGAGTTTTTGGAAATGACTATCCTACAGTGGATGGTACCGGGGTTCGCGATTACATTCATGTAATGGATCTTGCTGAGGGCCATGTTGCTGCATTGGAAAATCTAACTGAAGGTGTTCATATTTATAACTTGGGAACTGGAAAAGGCACTAGTGTACTTGAATTAGTGAAAGCTTTTGAAGAAGCTAATGATATTGAGGTCCCTTATGAAATCGTGAATCGTAGACCTGGGGACATTGCTTTATGCTATGCAGATGCTTCAAAAGCAAAGAAAGAACTAGGTTGGACAGCAAAGCGAGATCTTATTGCTATGTGCAGGGATGCTTGGCGGTTTGAGAAAAATTATAATAAACAGTTAGTATAGCAGTACCCGTTAGGCTGTTCTAATTGGCAGCTTGGTAGGTAGCATTTTTGGCAATCCTACAAAACCTTAAAAGCAGCTGTTGTCTTTCTAGGTTATTTTCGTTGCAAGCAGCGATTGGCTTTAAACCTCAAACCTCTATCGAAGAGGGTTTGCAACATTTTGCCAATTGGTACGTCAATTACTATAAGCTGTCTTAGTAAGTGGAGGAAAAATTATGGATGTACGTGGTTATGAAGTGAGTAATGAGTAAAAGACTGAAAAGGCTACTGCTCGTTTGTATCGTTTTATTTTGGCTCATCGTTATATTTTTATTATCAAGTCAGCCTGCTTCGCATTCTAACGACTTGAGTCAAGGAATAACGGAGAAGGTTGTCAGAGCTATTGAGAAGGTAACTAATCAACAGCTGGACTTGAATCAGTGGAACCACTGGATTAGAAAGAATGCTCATTTCTTTCTGTACTTTATATTAGGGATTTTTTTAATGTCCGGGTTAACTGCATTTCGGGTCAGATTGCGCCGGGCGAGTCTGTACGCGTTTGGAATATCTGTTCTTTATGCCATATCAGATGAAGTGCATCAGCTGTTTGTAGATGGGCGTGGCGGACAGGTGCGAGATGTGCTGATTGATTCTGCAGGAGCAGCTTTGGGCATATTGCTATTTGCAGGACTGTACAAGATGCTGCGGATTAGGCGGAAATGAACTGGAATGCCTCGGAATGCTGTATAAATAGTCTTTAAGTCTCTGTGTAATTGGTACTTAATATGGTAATCTACGATTAATTCAATCTGCCATGTGAGGGGATTAACTTGTGGATTAGCCTTTTGACTATACGTTCCTGGCATCGAATAAGCTTGGCTTACCATGAATTATTATTAGATGGCTGCATTTGTTATAGGAAACGATCTGAATTATATTGTAGAATCGATTACCACTATAAAAGATTGCTTGAAAAAGCTGACGCAAGATCGTAAATGCGGCAGCTTCTTTCGTATTATTAGCAGCAAATGAGGAGAGTTGCAGCAGAAATGAATAAGTTGTTTTTGAAGATAATGATTGGAGCAGGCTCGTTAATCGTTGTCGCTCTGATTGTTTATGGAAGTGTGAATTTATACAATAAGTTGTCAAAGGCTTCTGATTTGAAGGGTCAGATAGCAGAACATACGTCTACGGAAGTAGAAGAGAGCGAGCAACCGGGTTTTAACACTGATCATGAAATAAAGCCCAGCCCCTCTGCGACACCTCCCAGCTCGGCATTACCTGTAGAAAGCGCTGGAACAGGGCAGGGTGGAAATAAGCAAACTGAAGGTCAGAGTAATGGGACTGCTGTTCCTTCTGCTACAGTGTCTCCAACGACGTCGCCAGATCAGTCATCCAAGGAACAGGCTTCAGCACCAGTGGATGATGAAAAAGAAAAGTTGAAAAAAGAGATTGATACGAAAATAACTGCTGAAATGGAGAAATTGAAAGCCTCCTGTCAATCGGCAAGTATGAATTTAGCCGCCAAGATTTCAAAAGAGATACAGGCTGATAAAGATGCTTCCCTTGCTACTATCGGGGAAAAATATTTAGGTGCAATTGTAGAAGCCGAAAGTCAATGCGACAGCAGCTTTCAGCAGTTACTGAACCAAGCAACTGCTGAATATGAAGATGCTCAGCTTGTCACAGATTCTATGCCTAATTGGAAGCAGCAATTTGACTCGGCAAAAGAGAAGGCTAGGGAAAAAGCGCTTCAAGCGATCACTGGTTCGGAATAATAAGGTTGAACAAAAGCCCTTGTCGTTATCGACAAGGGCTCGCTTTTTCTTATACGTTTTTCCCAATTACTCTGGCTTTAACCCCTCAAATATCAGTTCTACTAATTCATTTGCAGCTTCTTCGACTGTTTGTACAATGTCCATAAAATGCTTGCGATTGCGGATCATAAGCATGCTTGTGTACAGATGAGTGACGAGGACGGGGTTACAAGGGCGGATCTCGCCATTCTCGATCGCTTTGCTCAGCGCATCGGCAATCGATTCGTAGATCGTTTCTTCGGTGCTGCGTATACGCTTGATTTGTTCCTCGGACAAATGGGGGGCTACTTCCCGCATCATCGTTTCAAATTCGACTTCAGCATTGCGCATTCTCCCGATAGCCGCTAGTTTCAGCTTCTGCTGAATGGTTCCTTCGCCGTTCAATATTTTTTGAGTTTGCGCATTGGCAAATGCTAATACGTTTACGACGCATTGTGTAAATAACTCAGATTTATTTTGAAAGTAATAATATAAACTAGCTTTTGTAAGCTGGCATGCGCTAGCTACGGAATCCAAAGAGACTTTTTCATAGCCCTGGGTCATAAATAGCTGTGCAGCAGTTTGCAATATAAGCTGCATCGTGTGTTTGGAGTCGTCTAGTTTTGGTCTTCCAGGTTTTCTTTTCTTTGGTTGATTAGCCATCGTATTTATCCTCCAGCATAGTTCTTTGCTCTAGTCATATAATAAACCAAATATGAAAAATAAGCATCGGTCAAGAAAGTAGTTGATTAATTAACCGAACAGTATATATAATTAAATGCATCTGTTAGTTTATATTGTAATCCATATCGGGAGTTAGGGAAACGGAGGAAGAGAAGATGGGTAAATTAACGGCTGCTACAGCTGGGCCACGCAGCAAATGGGTGACTGTTGCAGTGTGGTTGATCGTTGCCGTTGTATTAACGATAGCACTGCCGAATGTGAAGGAGTATGAGCGCAACAACGCACCTAATCTTAAGGATAATGCTCCTTCTGTCGAAGCGAGCAAGCTGATTGCTGAGCAATTTCCTGGCGAAGCCGGCATACCTGCGCTTATTGTATGGCAAAGGGACAGCGGGCTTACGGAAGCGGATTATACTGTCATTCAGAAGCTGGCAGGAGAGTTGGCGGCACAACCGCTAACAGCACTCCATGATGGCATTCCGCTCCATATGATGCCGGTGCAGGCGCTGCAGCAAATGACGTCAGAGGACGGCACGGTATTTATTCAGCCTTTATTATTTGAAGAGGATACGCAAACTGAAACGCTGAAGGAAAATTTGCTTGCGATTCAGGATAAAACGAAGCAATGGACAGAGAGCAATCCTTTTGAAGCCGGCGTGAATGAAAACAATACGTTAACGGCTAGAATAAGCGGACCTGCTGGCATTTTGGTGGACGCTACAGATTTATTCAAAAATGCCGATTTTGTATTGCTGATGGCTACAGTTATTTTAGTACTCGTACTATTATTATTAATTTACCGCTCGCCTATTCTTGCAATTATTCCGCTTGTTGGTGTCGGCTTTGCCTATGTTGTGACGAGCCCGATACTTGGCTGGATGGCTTCCAAGGGCTGGATTGTCGTTGATTCGCAAGCGATAGCTATTATGACGGTGCTGCTGTTTGGTGCAGGAACAGATTACTGCCTATTTTTTATTACAAGATTCAGACATGAATTGCTGCATACGGAGGAGCATAAAACGGCGATTAAAAAGACTTTCTCGGGTGCATCTGGCGCTATTGCGATGAGTGGTTTTACGGTTGTGCTTGCGCTTCTTGCTTTATTGGCCGCGCATTACGGCGCGTACCAGCGTTTTGCAATTCCATTCAGCTTGTCGATTCTCATTATGTGTATAGCGAGCTTGACGCTTGTTCCGGCAATTCTTGCGATTATAGGCCGTAAAGCTTTTGTACCGTTTATTCCAAGAACGGAGCAAATGGAGCGCAAGCATGAGGCGAAAACAGGTAAAAAGCATAAAAAGAAAGATCCTGAGAAGCAGTTTGGCAACCGGATCGGCAAGCTTGTTATTACGAAGCCTTGGACGGTTGTTATTGTCAGCACCTTGCTGTTGGGTGTGTTGGCGATTTTCTCGTACGGTATTCCGTATAAATATGATTTGTTATCCTCTTTCCCGGATGATATGCCGTCCAGGGAAGGCTTTAGCCAAATAGCGGAAGCATTCGAGCCCGGCGAGCTTGCGCCTTTGACGCTTGTTATTGGAGATAACAATGTGGCCGACCGTGAGAAGCTAAGAAGCGATGTTGCGCAGGCGATTGAAAAATTCCCGCAGACGGGCTCTGTGAGTGAGCCGCAGGAAAGCAAGGCTTCTGCCGATTATGCTGCCTATACGATTGTGCTGCATACGAATCCTTACGAGCTGGAAGCGATGGAGGCTGTTCCTCAGTTAAGGAAGACGGTAGAAGAAGTGCTGCTGGCTCATGGAGTTGAGAATGCTGCTGATCAAATATGGATTGGCGGGCAGACCGCCGAGCAATATGACAATATGAAAACGAATCAAAGAGACAGCTCCATCATTATGCCGCTAGTTATTTTGCTAATTATGATATTGCTGTTTGTCTATTTACGCTCGGTGTGGGCGACGCTTTATTTGATTGCTACGGTGTTACTGTCTTTCCTGGCGGCTTTAGGACTTGGGTGGATCATTCTGCATTACGGCCTTGGGGTTGAAGCGATTCAAGGGGCGATTCCGCTATACGCATTCGTATTCCTGATCGCGCTAGGTGAAGATTATAATATATTTATGGTATCGAGCATATGGAAAAAGAGCAGGGAAATGCCGCTTTCCCAAGCGATTAAAGAAGGTGTCAGCCAAACAGGCAGTGTTATTACTTCTGCGGGATTAATATTGGCAGCAACGTTTGCAGTATTAGCCTCCTTGCCGCTGCAGGTTCTGATGCAGTTTGGATTAATTACTGCGATAGGCGTCCTGCTGGATACGTTTATTGTAAGACCGTTCTTAGTCCCTGCCATTACGAAGCTGGTCGGTGAGCGTGTGTTTTGGCCGGCTAAAAAGGCTCGTGTGCGCGGACATTAATAAATAAATAAATAAAAATCCCTGGAGTGTATCGTTTATCTCTGGGGATTTTTTCGTATATATAACTTGTGCAAATATGCAGATGTCACAGGCGGCAGCCATTTAATCGATAGAGTGACTTCAACATTTTAATATTAAATAATATACTAGATGTTGGAAGATAGGTTTCATTATTTATCCGAAAAGAGAGTAATCCGGTTAGGGCAGGAGGATTCGTGATGCAAATTTATTTTAGAGTGAAGGCTGCCGGCAAGCGCAGGCCTGTTTTGGAGCTGGTTGAAGCTTCAATATCGGAATATGCCTCCAGCTTAAGGGAGGTCATTCAAGAAATTGTGACAGAGCAGGTGCGCCGCTATAATGATCGTAGTATTGAACAAGCGATCTTTCCTTATTTAACTCATGAGCAGCTGGAGAATCAGGCACAATCCGGAAAAGTCGGCTTCGGTGCTGCTTATGATGAACGGCAGGCTGATGAAGAGCTGGCTGTTGCCCATGCATGGCAAGCTTTTGAAGATGGCATATATAAAGTGCTTGTAGATGAAAAAGTAATAGAGCGTTTGGATCAACCGCTTGAGCTGAAAGAAGGTGCCGTGTTTACTTTTATACGTCTTACTTTGCTGTCAGGAACGATGTATTAACGCTGGGAGGAATTATGATGGGTCAAAGAGTGGAGATCGACATAAAACAAGAGCGCTTGGATGAGATAGAAAAGCAGCTGCACAAGTCCAGTCATCATCAGTATTATGATTTGGCTAACGGTTTATTTTTGTACATAAACAAAGACTATAATAATCGAGAAGAACGTACAAAACAGCTGTTTGATCAGTTGGATGAGGCTTATGGCTGTTCTGTAAAGAAAATAAAAGATGCAGAGACGTTATTGGATGGGGCATTGCGCGAGGCTTGCAGCCTTCTATTTGGTGCAGCGCGTACGGAGGATTTGTTTGATTTGCTGCGCAGACGGCTGGAGTATACGTATTCGGGTCAATATTCTTATCGAAAAGGCTACCGATCGCAAAATTGCAGTTATTATTTAGATGGAATATTAGAGCTTGTGTCTTGTTATTATTTTTACCAAGCTTATGATTTCACGGTGCTTGAATATTTGACCTCGCCAGATAAACAGTTGTCAGATGACTATATTATGTCTTATCTGATTGCAAGGGAAATTGATAACGGCAATAAGGCAGTTGTTGAAGCATTAAGCGATGTTTTATTTGGTGAAAATCAGACGGCGCTTCTATCCCGTAATATGATTCGCGGAATTGTCCGAAGCCATAATGTAGAATGCTACGAGATGCTCGGTAAGCTTCTTCTTGCTGCCAGATTGCAGGAGGGCTTGCGCCAGCATATCGTTGAAAGCCTGGATGAAGGGACGATAGAGGCAGTTATTTATCTGGTTAAATTTATTATAGATAATAAATTAGAAAGATTCAGCGCTGTAATACGAGCACTTGATACGTGGACGGGCCTTGGGTTTTCGGATCAAAAGCCTGCAGTCATCCGCAAATGTCTGGAGCTTGCGCTGCGCTCTTTAACGGATTCTTCTTATGCGGCTGAAGCGGAGCAAAGCAGTGATGCTTTAGTTTATTATTTTATGCTGTGGGGGGCGGCTTACAGAGAAATAGAGGATACGAAGGAGCTTATAGATCGTACTTTGCAAAGCGGCGCCAGATATAAGAAGCTGGCTGCCTTGTATTTTCTGTCGCACTCTGATCTGGGCAAGGTGCAGCATGAGGTAGCGGCAAGGCATCTCGCTGCAGCGGCAGATGATATGGAATTGCTGGCATGGCTGCTTAGAAATTATCATTATGAATATAGCAGCATAAGCACCTATAGTTGGGAACGCCGCAAGATGGAGCCGAACGGGCCGACTTCGCCTCTTGATCCTGATTTCGATAAGCGGAAGGAGCAGTTTGATGTTTTGCTGCAGCTGTTCCAGCAGCTGAAAGGCTCGACAAAGGTTTTCAATGAAAGTGTATTTTCATGGGGCGCCATTCAGCTTGACCCTGATGAAGTGACGGGCAGGCTGCTGACGATTGTATCCTATGATTTTAATTCCAGTATGATTGATCGTTTAATAGAGTCCTATGACCATATGGGTACCCAAAATAGACTTGCTTTCATTGTTTATTATATACGCAGGCTGCAAAGCGAGAAGCAGCGGGCATTTTTATTGACAGCATTGGGCGATAAGAGCTCAAGCAACCGTGAGGCTATATTAAAAATAATGGGTGAGCTGGAGCTTACTGCCCCCGAACAGGACAGAGTTACTGCGCTGTTAAAGCAAAAATCGGGTGCGGTCAGACAGGGCGCGATTGAATTGTTAATCAAGCAAAATGATGAACCGCTAAGCGCAGCGTTGACTGAGCTGCTGGCAGCATCCAGCGTGCAGCAGCGGCTTGCAGGGCTGGAGCTTGTAAACCAATTGCAGCAAAGCGATGAGCGGCAGGCTTTGTATTCTGCAATGCTGCAAAAGGTCGAGCAGCTTCATGCCGCTGGCCGCGCCACGGCGCAGGAGCAGGTGCTCATTGATAAGCTGCTGAATACTGTGCAGCCGCAGTACAGTGCAAGCAATGGCTTTGGCTTGTATGATCCTGACGCTGCTATCCATATTCCGGATGAATATCATCATCCTGCACTGCAAAAAGCTGATTCCATGCCGCTTCCGCTTACGCCGCAGATTGAAGGGGTATTGTACATCAATAGCGAGCGTTTGAAGCAAATTGCCGCGCATTTTGCAGCCATATTTGAAGCGAACAAGGATTACGAATATGAAACGGAATATTATGACGGCAGAATTGAAAAAGTATTGCTTGGCAATCAATACTATAGCCTCAGCAAAATGTACAATGGGCAAGAAAAAGGGAATGACGCCAAAGATAAGCTTGATCATTATCCGCTTCCTGAGCTGTGGAGACAAGCAGCCCGGGATTTGAAGCTGACAGCATCAGATATGCTGCAGCTATTATCGGCGACAATCGGAACCAGGGAAGAATTTAATCATAGAGAAACTTGGTTTAAAGAGATTTACAGTGATGTCATCGAGCATATGTATGATGGAGTCTGGGATCTGCCTTATTTTAAGTTTATCGTTCAATTGATTCGTTTGCTGCTTGCTGAGCAAAATCAGCAGGAGGTATTCCGCCTATGCATGGATACGTATAAGCATTTGCGTTCCAGGATGACCGTGGAGCAGTGCAGCCTGAACAGTTATGCGTATAACGAGGATTACTATTATAGGGACAGACACGAACCGCCGCTCGAATCCTGGCTCGTAACCTTCTGGCTGAATGAAGCTAACTCCGTGATTGTAAACGACGAGCAGTTTACGGAATGGTTTTATACCGCTTATTCCAGCTATCAATTAACAGAGAAAAAGTACGGCTCGCTGCTTCAGCTTGATTTATTTGCCCGCGCTTTGCAGCTCGGTTTGTTGACAGAGCAGCAAATGCTAAAGGAAATGATGACGGGCTTGTTTGCAGACGATTTGATCCGTTTGCTTACACACCCGAAATGGAGCAAGACCGCATTAACCTATAGTCCCCGTTTGGCTGATCTGACGAAGCAAGCGGTGGACCGGATGGTAGAAATCGAAGCGCTGCGCGGTGATATGCCGACTGAGGTTTCATCATTGGTCAGATTTATTTACAGGTTTGAAGGGATGAGGCATTTTACGAGCCTTCTGACCGGCTTGGGCAAAGAGACGTTTCAACGCGGCTACAGCTATGGCAGCAGAGAGACGAAGAAGGAGATACTCAGCTCCTTGCTGCAAAGCTGTTATCCGGCTGAAGGGGAAGATGCTGCTTTGCTTGGCAAGCTGCTCACGGATACGGATATTTCGGAGCAGCGTTTGCTTGAAGCGGCAATGTATGCACCGCAGTGGGTAAATATTGTACAGCAATATTTGGGCTGGCCGGGCTTAAAGAGTGCAGCCTGGTACTTTCATGCTCATATCAATGCGACCTTCTCGGCCCAGAAGGAAACGGAGGTAGCGATCTTCTCGCCAATTTCTCCGCAAAGCTTTAACGACGGCGCATTTGACAGTGCGTGGTTTAAAAGCGCATATGCAGAGCTAGGAGATGAGCGATTCCAAATGCTTTACAGCTGTGCCAAGTATATTTCGGACGGCGGCAGCAGCCATCGCCGCGCCCAGCTGTTCGCCGATGCGACGCTTGGCAGGCTGGATAAGGGGCAGCTGGCGGAGGAAATCGCCAAGTCGCGCAACAAAGACAAGCTGCTCAGCTTTACGCTTATTCCGATTAAAGAAAACGATAAGCAGGATGCACTGGGGCGTTACGAGTTTATTCAGCGGTTTCTGAAGGAAAGCAAGCAGTTCGGCGCTCAGCGGCGTGAGAGTGAAGGGGTTGCCAGCGCAATCGCTTTAGAAAACCTGGCGCGTAATTTGGGCTACAGCGATGTCAATCGAATGATGTGGACGCTTGAAGCAGATAAATTTGAGGAGATTAAAAAGTATTTTAGCCCGCAAACTATTAACGGTGTAGAGCTTTGGCTTGCCATTGAAGAGGAAAGCGAAGTAACTATACATGTAGAAAAAGCAGGAAAAGCTTTGAAGAGTATACCGTCTGCGATAACTAAGCATGAGCAGGTGCTTCAGCTCAAAGAGCTGCAAAAGTCGCTTAAAGATCAATACGCCAGGGCGCGGAAAAGCCTGGAGCAGGCGATGGAGCACCAAACGGCTTTCACGCTTGAAGAATTGATCAACATTACCCGAAATCCAATTGTAGCGCCGCTGGTCCAGTCATTAGTGTGGGTGCTGCCAGCTGAGCGTCAGCTTGGATACTTGTATCAAGCCGATGGGGAATATTTGCATCAATCCAGTGGTGGAAATTTGCATCAAGCCAATGGCGGATATATGCGTCAAGCCAGTGGCGGAAATTTGCGTCAAGCCAGTGGCGAATTCTCGCTTCGTCAGCCGGATGGCACGTTGAAAGAGCTTGCCGCAGAAGCTGTTCTGTACCTCGCTCACCCAGTGGACCTATATGAATCCGGTTTGTGGAGCGACTTCCAAAAGGACTTGTTCGAGCGGCAAATCAAGCAGCCGTTTAAGCAGGTATTCCGTGAATACTATCGCATGGATGCGGATGAAGCGGCAGCGGGTACGGTATCCCGCCGTTACGCGGGTCATCAGGTGCAGCCGCAGCGAACCGTGGCGCTGCTGCGCGGACGGACGTGGACCGTAGATTATGAGGAAGGGCTGCAAAAGGTTTATTACAAAGAAAACCTGATTGCCCGCATGTATGCGATGGCTGATTGGTTCTCTCCGTCAGACATTGAGCCGCCGACACTGGAGACGGTGCAGTTTTTTGATCGGGCTACCTTTAAGCCGGTGAAGCTGGATCAAGTTCCTGCGATTATCTTTTCCGAAGTGATGCGGGATATCGATCTTGTCGTCAGTGTTGCGCATGCAGGCGGCGTTGATCCGGAGGCTAGCCATTCTACTGTTGAGATGCGAGCCGCCATAGCTCGTGAGCTGCTTATGCTGCTGGATGTAGGCAATGTGCGGATTGAAGGCTCGCATGCGCATATTACAGGCACGCTTGGCGAGTACTCCGTGCATATGGGATCGGGTGTTGTTCATAAGAAAGGAACAGGAGCGCTGAATATTGTGCCTGTTCATTCGCAAAGCCGGGGCAGACTGTTCCTGCCGTTCGTGGACAGCGATCCGCGCACCGCGGAAATTATGTCCAAGCTGCTGCTCTTGGCTGAGGATAACAAGATTAAAGATCCGAGTATACTGGCGAAGCTTTAAGTCGAGTTGTATGAATCCTGGAGAACGCATGGCAGAGCCGATGTGCACGTATATAAAAAGAACTTGCAGCGAATGCTGCAGGTTCTTTTTTATAGTTAGTTATTGCACCAATAGACCTAAAGCGGAGCGCTCGAGAAGCTGTCCATTATGTAACGAATCTTCAAGACGCTATTTCACATAAAATGTGCCTTTTGAAATTCTTACGAATCGTAGAGGCGCTATCTGTGAACAAATGCTCATTTAGGCAGCGTTTTACAGCCAATAAGCATGCTACGATTCGTTACATTTTTAAAACAAGCTTTTTTGGTGTAATAACGTTACCAGGGAGACTGTCGATTCATTGTGAGCAACTATTGATAAGCAATGAGAAAGGGGAAACGGAGAGCAAGAATGGGAATGGAGAAGCGGTAGCGTCCGCATTTGTAGGCTAATTTTTTCCTTTACAGGCATTATTTATTCATGAAAATTAGACTACAACAGCGGTCGGAACCCCAAATCTTGTTAATCGACACCCTCCCAGGATTCGTTAGGGTTTCCAAACGAGTTTTTCAACAGCCTGCGAAAGTGCAGGATTTTTTCGGGATAGAGGGCTATTTTAGTGAAAGTCCTGCGATTCTGCAGCATTTTCCACTAATTTCGGTTAAAAAGTAACTTAGTGCACAAATATCCTGTACAACCGCATCATTTTTCAATAGACACTCCGGAACTGAAAAAAATGATGTACTTCAGCATCATTTATATGAGTTTAGCTTGATTCAGCAGTTGGTACGAGTCGTGCCTGGTACGATTAGCAAGTAGTGTGAGTCGTGTAGGTGCGCTTAGCATACAAATGGAGTCGTGGTGCAATCGGTGCGATTAGCAAATGTTCGAGTCCTGTTTGGTGCGATTATGTACGAGTCGTGCCAGGTGCGCTTAGCATTTAGCAATTAGCAGCGAGTCTTGCTCGATGCGATTAGCAGTAGTCCCGCTTAATGCATTTAGCAATTAGTATGAGTCTCCCCCTGCTAGATCAGCCCTTCTCTTTCTCCAATAGGGGCAATAAAGCTGAAGCCAGCCTTTGAACGCCTTCTTCAATCTTATCCTCCGACAAGTTACCAAAGCCCAATACAATCCGATTACGCTGTGCGTCCTTGTTAATGGCGTGGAGTTCAACGGGATATACTTTGACGCCGTTCTTCTCTAAGGTTTCACATAAGCCGCTGTTGAATGCAATGTCAGGAAATTCAGCAATGAAATGAAGCCCCGTCGAATAGCCCGATAGATGAACAGATGGACTGAAGTGGCTCACGAGCGACTTCATCAAGCAATCTCTTCTTCTGCGATAGAGCTTTTTCATTTTTGCAACATGGCGGTCCAAATGGCCTTCATCTATGAAGCGGGCAAGTATTAATTGTTCGAAGGAAGGGGTGTGCAGGTCGGTTAGCCACTTCAGTTTGCGAGCTTTTGAGATCAAGCTTTGCGGCAGTATTAAATAACCCATCCGTAATGACGGTGATAAAATTTTGCTAAATGTTCCGATATAGATGACCTTATCCGGTTCCAAGCCTTGCATTGAGCTTACAGGCGGACTTTCATAACGGAATTCACTGTCGTAGTCATCCTCAACAATATAGCAGCCTGTCGTTCTTGCATACTGAATTAATTGAACGCGGCGTTGAATGGGCAGAATGCCTCCCAGCGGATACTGATGAGAAGGAGTCACATAGACATAGCTTGGCTGTTTATCATAGGGAAGCAGGCTGGTCATCATGCCGTGCTCGTCGACAGGAATAGGAAGCAGCGTTGTGCCTGGTACGGAAAACATCGTTTGGATTTCATGAGTAATGGGATCTTCAATTATGGCTTTCGTGTCCTCTGACAAAAATAGCTTTGCAATAAGCGATAGCGCTTGTGTAGCTCCGGTCGTAATCAATAACTGTTCGGGATGGCATATCACCCCTCTAGTTCGGCGCAAATACCGTGCCAGAACGGCTCTAAGCTCTGCCCGGCCTTCAGGCCTGCCATACCCGACAGCCGAATCGGGTCCATGCAAATATACTTGCTCAGCAAGCTTGCTCCATATTTTTCGCGGGAAAAGGTCCAGGGCTGGAATGCCGGGGCGAAAATCAATCCATTCTGAAGGAGGCGATTCCATTAAAGCAGAAACGTCAAATTCAGTCTGCCTGATGCTGTTCAACACTTCTAAATCCACTAAACCTTCCAAATAGGTTCCCTCTGCGATAAAGGTTCCCGAACCTTGCCTGCCTTCAATAAATCCTTCCGCAAACAGCTGTTCATAAGCTTCGACAACGATATTACGCGATACAGACAAGCTGGCCGCCAGTTCTCGAGTGCTCGGAATTTGTTCGCCGCTGCGCAGCTCGCCCTGCAGTATTTTACTCCGAAAATGCTCATAAATTTGCCTATAAAGCGGCACGCCTGATGCCCGATTGATTTGTACCCATGTCATCCTTTATTCCGTCCCTTATAAAAGTGGTACCCCTAAATTTATCAATTAGTGGTCCTATTATAAACCATATTAACACGATACATTAGAAACTGTAAGTTTACGTAGTCGTGGAGGGATGCTGGATGAAAGAGCTTGAGTGGGCCGCTTTGGCTTCCAATATGCTTAAGAGGATAGCTAGAAGGGAAGACATCAGAGCATATGTGGAGCAATCGAAGGAGCTTTATCCGATTTTATTTCGAGCAGCTCAGAGGTTTATAGCAGGAGAAAGCAAGGAAACTGCGGTAGCGGAAGCTGAGGAGCTGATCTCGAAGGGATATGCGGTGTCTTTGGAGTATATTGGGGAAAATACGCGTACCATGCAAGAGTGCGAGCTTGCCAAAGCGGAGTTTATACACTTAATTCGATCAGCTGGTGCTGCTGGTATACAAACAACGATCTCTTTGGATCTGTCGCATATCGGTTTGGAGGTAGATTCAGAATTTGCTTACGGGCAGCTTATTGAACTGGCAAAAGAGGCGGCGCAGTATCGAATGAACATTATGATAAGCGCAGAGGAGTCGGCGAAAACGGATAGAATTCTTCAATTATATAGACGAAGCAGCGAAGCCTGCTCCAACATTGGCATTACCTTGCAGGCGCATTTGCATCGTACCTTGCAAGATTTCAATGAAATAGCAGAATGCACTGGACCTGTCAGAATCGTGAAAGGGGCGTTTAAAGAACCGGAACAAATGGCATTGCCCAGATCAGAGGAACTGAATAACAGGTATCTTCATTTGACGGAAACGATTCTTTCTGCCGGGCGTTCCTTGTCCATCGCAACGCATGACGAATCCATTATTGAGGAAGTCCAGAAGCGCGGTTACTTGGACAGGTCAAATGTGCAAATGGAAATGCTGTATGGCATTCGGCCAGAGAAGCTAAAACAGCTTAAAAAAGTCGGATACAAGACGCAGGTGTATGTTCCGTATGGACGGGAGTGGCACTTATATTTTTGTCATCGATTAGCGGAATACCCGCCGAATATTTATAAGGCAATAGCTGATATGGCTGAGCTGCAAAAGGCGAAGGAGTCTGATTATTAAGTTAAGGCGAGAAAAGGAGCAGCTTCGTATTAGACGTTTGAAACTCTAACGAATGCTAATAAACAGAGACTGTCGATTAATTGTGAGCAACAAGAGCAAGATTGGGAATGGAGAAGCGGCAGCGTCCGCCTTTGTAGGCCAATTTTATCCTCTACAGGGGTTATTTAATTGCAAAAATTGGACTACAACAGCGGTCGGAATCCCAACCTTGATCGCAGTGGCCCCCTTTCTATTGCTTGTTGCTCTATCCACAATTAATCGACAGTCTCATACGATGCGTTACAATTACAAAAGGAGCATTTTATGCGAAATAGCGCCCCCAGGCTTCGTTACAGAAGGAACGGTTTACCGATCTCTCCGCCTAAGCCTGTTAACTGGCTATTAAAAAGGAGCAGCCTCATAAAAGACTGCTCCTTTAGCCTATTATTTCACGCTTAGCACTACTTCATTAGCAGTTGCCCAGCTGCCTACAGGCGTAATCTCATAGTTGACGCCATCGGCAAGCTTGCCATCGTTTTGAAGTTCGAATACGCCAACGGCGCCTTTGCGGGTTTGTACTTTGTATTGCGCAGTTAATGTGGTGCCGTCAGAGCCCTTCAACTGAATGGAACGATAAGCGAATAGCTCGTCTCCAGGATCGGCAGTCAACGCCACGTTCAGGGTAGCGGCATCAACTTTCGTTACGGAAGCAATTTCAAGTGGAGCTATCGTTTGTGCGGTGAACGTATTGTTCTCCAGCTCGAACCAATCGGACGTTACGGTATATTTCACACCCGGTTGCAAAGTTGTACCTGCAGGCAGGCGGAATTTTGGCTCCTGCTTGCCATCTGTCGATTGTGTGAACCCAACATAGCTGACGGTGATCGGCTCGCCGCCTTCAGGTGTCAGAGTCGCTTGTCTTGTAGCAAGGGAAGGGATAATTTGCATTTCCTGCCCATTCCATTTATTGTTCTCATCGAGTACAACTGCATTAGCGCCCCGTCCGCCTGCATAGGCTGAAATCAAATAACCATAATCGATAACGCCGTCTGCGCGGAAGGAGTCAACCTCGAAAGTGTCCGCAGTAACCTGACGAACGCCGCTAAGCTGAATCAGCTCATCACTTGCTTTAGCGGAATGCTCGCCGTTCCCTTTATAGTTGGTTGTATAAGTCGTGCCTGGTGTCATAGTCTGAACCGGTACAATATAAGTAGAGATTGCACCCGTTTTTAGACGTGGCTGATTGACAAGCTTCAAATTATGATCAAATGAAAAGTTCGCATTTGCAGCATCTGTCGTTTCATCCGCTATCGTTAGCGGCGCAGTGAATACGACCTCAAAAGCTACTTTATTAAGCGCCTTGATCGATACGATCTCAGCATCAGCTGATCGGATCGCTTTTTGCGACAATACGAGAAGCTGCGCTGTTTGGCCGCGCGTAAGCTTTTTGTCGTTTATTTGAAGACCATCCATCCAATATTGGACCGATTTTACATCTCGCTGCAGCGCTTTGGCGACGAAGGATGCGGCATCTGCAATTTCAGCAGGCTTGTTAGGCTGAAAATCCTTCGTATTTTCTATCAGTCCAGCGGCTGCCGCTGTTTCTACATAAGAGGTATACCATTTTTCCTTCTTGCCTTCATTTTGTTTCGCAGCGCCATCCTTGTCGAGCTCAAGCGCAAGCACAATCATTTTAACCAGTTCGGCATTGGTAACGTGCTTCTCTGCACGCATTGTTCCGTCATCATAGCCTTTAAGCACTTGTTGGCTTACCAGCTGCTGGATTGCTTGGTCAACCTGCTGGTTGAAATATGAAGCCGCCGGCTGTGTGATGCTGGTTGTCGACAGCGATGCCGCCTTGACGTTCTGGATGGGCAGCAATGCGCCTCCGCTTATAAGTACTGACAGAGCTACGATAGCTGCTTTTTGATTCATCATCTTCATTGCTCATCTTCCTTTTCTTTTAGAGTGTGTTTCGTTCATAAATCAATCTTAAACGACAGCTCTAAACGGGCCGAAAAGAAAGTATAAACATTTTATAAATGGCGGCATAACTTTGTACAAAGCGGAGCGCTGCAGCTTGCGGCAATCCATCGCATTCAGACTGTAAAGCGGTAGCCGGCTCCCCAGACTGTTTCGATAAATTGCGGATTGGAGGGATCGGCTTCAATTTTTTCGCGAATCCGCGAAATATGAACCGTTACGGTAGCGATATCGCCATTGGATTCCAGTCCCCAAAGCCTTTCAAACAGCTGGTCCTTGCTGAATACACGGTTTGGATGTGTAGCCATAAATACAAGCACTTCAAATTCCTTGGCTGTAAGCATAACCTCCTTGTCATGCACGAATACGCGATGGGAGGACGGCTGAATGTTCAGCTCGCGAATTTGTATACTGTCTGATTCTTTGGGCTGCTTGCCAATCATAAATCGTTCATAACGAGCCAGATGTGCTTTTGCTCTGGCCACCAGCTCATTAGGACTGAACGGCTTGGTTACAAAATCGTCTGCGCCCAGACCGAAGCCGCGGATTTTGTCCAGCTCTTCTTTTTTGGCAGATACGATAAGAATTGGCACATCAAGCTTTCCTCTAATCGTCTTGCATATTTCAAAACCATCCATCCCCGGCAGCTGGAGATCGAGAATAATCAAATCGAATTGACCGCTTAACGCTCTTTCAAGCCCCGTGTTGCCGTCAAGACTAATTTCCGCCTCGTAGCCATGCAATGCAAAATAGTCTTTTTGCAGCTCAGCAATATAAGGGTCGTCCTCTATTATCAAAATCTGCTTCATCTGCTATCACCGACGATCTATTGATATTTTTAAAGTAAAGGTAATGCGTGTTCCTCGTCCAAGCTGGCTGCTTGCCCAAATCGTCCCGCCGTGGCCTTCAATAATTTGCTCTGCAATGGCAAGCCCAAGACCACTTCCGCTGGCTGTGCTTTGATTGCGGGAAGGCTCAGCCCGATAAAAACGCTCGAAAATATGAGGCAGGGAATGCTGATCAATGCCAGGTCCGTTGTCTTCTACATATATAATAGCCTGCTCTTCTTGGCGTCCTAGTCCAATTGTAATTTTTTTCGGAGGCTGCACCATATATTTGATGCTATTATCGAGCAAATTAATAACAACGCGCTTCAGCTTCTCACGGTCAGCGAGTACGAATAGCGGCCCTTGTAAGGCTTCATCCCACCGCAGCTCTACCTGATGGTTATCAAATTCAATAGCCATTTCATCCGCGATATGATGCAGGAAAGGGCTAAGCTCCAGCTGCTCAAAAGAAAAAGGCTCTTTCTTGAGGTCCAGCTTGGAATAGAACAGAAGCTCGTCGACTAGCCGTTCCATATCGGTAGCGCGAGTATGAATCGCGCGAACATATTGCTGCAGCTTTTCCTCCGTATTCGTCACGCCATCGCGAATGCCTTCAGAATAGCCTTTGATTGTTGTTATAGGCGTACGCAAATCATGAGAAATGTTGGAGAGCAGCTGCTTGCGGTTTTCTTCGTAGCGAAGCTGCAGCTGGATCGAGTCGTAAAGCTTCTGCCGCATTTGATCAAAGGTTTGCACTAATTGCCCAACCTCATCCTTGGAGCCGGATTTTAGCTGGAAGGTCAAATCGCCGCTTTTAATATGCTCAGCCGATTGTCTTAGCTCGTCGAGCGGCTTAACAATTTTGCGTGTAACATACCGATAAAGCAGGAAGCCTGTAAGCAATAATATAATAATAAATATGCCAATCAGCAAAGGAAGCAGAGTACGCACCATTTCAGCAAAAGGACTTCTTTCACGAATGACAAAAATGCTGCCTTTATCGCCTGTTTCAGGAGAAAAGTGAAAATCAAATTTTGAATAGGAGAAAAAGCGGCTGCCGATATTCATCGTGTTGCGAATCGTATTGTTGCCCATATCATACTTTGGCAAAATAGATAAAAGATCAACCCCTTCAAGCGCTGGAGCGACAAAAAGAAGCTGGTCGTTTTCACGAATTACGAGCGAGGCCTGCACCATTTTCAACTGAAAATTGTATTCCTCCAGCAGCACTTGATTTTTCAATTGAAGGGGGTCATGCTTTGCTAAATATTTAAGATCAAGAAATAAGCTCTCTTCTTCCTCCGACAAAGGATGCAGCGAATAATGAATCGTATAAAAGCTGCGAATGCTGCGGAAATCACCAGTTACGGCAACAGAGAGCAGATAGGCGGACAGTATGAATAAAATGACGGATACGATTACGACGGAAGTAAAAGAGAGCAGCAGTCTAAAGCGTATGGACAAGTTGTCACCACCACTTTCATTAATATAGGCTCTTGTTGCCTCATTATGCTATTCGCCGCCGGCTGCTTCCAATGCCTGCACCATTTCGCTATAGCCTAACCGCTTGGCATGCTGCAGCGGAGTAACACCTTCAGAGTCGGCTATATTGACATCAGCACCATACTCGATCAGCAAATTCACAATTTGCTGATGTCTGGTTCCGCCATTGCCGAGCAGAACAGCTTCCAGCAGCGCTGTCCAGCCCAGATTGTTAATATGATCAATATTGACATCAGACGTTTTTAGCAGCTCCTTGACGATATCGACATGACCGCGATCAGCGGCAGGGATTAAAGCTGTACCGCCAAAGCGGTTTGTCAGCTTTGTATCTGCTCCTACGGCAATAGCTGCGCGCACGAAATCAAGCAAGCCCTCAGCGCCGGCATAAAGAAGCGGATTATCGGAGCGATTATCGCGAATATTAATATCAGCGCCTTTATCGATAAGCCATTGGAACAAATCTAGCTCGTTCGTATGGACAGCGATCATGGCAGCCGTTCTGCCGCGGTTGTCAACAGCGTTGATATTTGCGCCTTGCTCAAGCAGCGCCGCCATTTCTTCTTTTTTGTTATGCTCTGCGGCCTGCAAAAATTCAATGTTTAATTTATCCATATTCTCCTCCAATGCCTGTTCTGTTTTTTGTGAATTCTTTTTATTATTATTTTGATTGAAGTTGGTTTGACAGCCTGATTGCGTAAGCAGCACCAGTCCTATAATAAGTATTATTGTTGTTCGCAGCATCGCTTATCCGTCCTCCTGTCCTCGTATTATAGCAGGTAAAATTTTGTTATTATTTCATCATAGCAAAAAAAAATAAATAGTCCGCAAACATGATATTAAAAAAGTATAAACAAAAAGGAGCATGCTGCCCGCTGTGGACAACCTGCTCCTTGCTGCTTAAAATGATATGCAAACATAAATGCTTATAAATTTTTCTTTTTCAAAAGCTGTTATTCGACACCATCCCGAAAATGCTTGACGTAATTCTTATCGCCAATATGCTTCAAATCATCAATCGTATTTTCCAGGGTAGTAATAAGCTGTTCTTTCATATGCCGGATGGTTTCGTAAAAAAGAATCTCCTGCTCGCCGACAGGCTTGCTGCCATAAATAGCTTGAACGGCAACCAGCTTGCGGTGCTGATCCTCGAATTGCTCCAATGATTCATATACATGCTTGGCATATAGAGCAATATCTTTGTTTTTATAAGGAATTTCACTTTGCAAATGCTCGATTCGGTTATGCATCATGGACATCACGCGCCTTTCAACTCGATTTTTAGCTTTAGCTGAAGGAACAGTCAGGTCTATGTTTTCATCATAACAATCATCCTCTCTCTGCAACGCTTACGGAGTTAGCTGACGGATTAGGGCAGTGAGATTGCCCCTCCCATAACTTGCCTTCCTTGATTCTGGCAAGCATGCAGGATTCACCCCGGTAGATAATGGCGGACACCGGATGGTGCAAGCTGTTATCGGATGGTTCCTCCGTTCCTGTACAGGATTCAGCGGTTAGGAGTAAAATTGTGAACATGGTTTGAATCGCTTTTGAAGATAAATTGTATGATACGCTTGCTTGTAAAAGTTGTAAAATAACAAAAAAAGTCATAGCTTTGCATGGAGCAGCATTTGCTTGTAATGTAACCGTAAAGACAAGCTATTTTCTTAATTTTTTAAAAGAATAGTCCCGTATGCTTTCATTTTCATTTTTTCGCCTATAAAATGATGGATAAATTACCTTAGATAAACTGCAAGGGAGATGTAACATGTTTGATCCAACTGTATTTGATAATTTAAAAATAGCTTTCGAAAACGAACTGTATGATTTGGATAATTTGAATCAGTACATTTTAGTTTCCGATCGAAAGGATACGGTCGAGCTGTCGGTGATGGGACGCGAGTTCAAGCTCAAATTTCATCTGGTCAAGCAGCCTAATATTAGTGCAGAGGTTAGGCTGCATGCTTCTCTGAATAATTTGGCTGCGGAAATATTGGAGCAGGAGGGTGCCAATCCTGGTTGTTCCTTGTCGATTTATTTTTATTTGACGATTATGGATGAACAGACAGCGTGCAGCCAAATAGAAAAGATTTTGCGGGAAATTTGGGATCCGGCTGTAACTTTGCGGCAAACGCTAAGTTATACATACGGTACACAAACCGCAGGCTGGAGCAATGTTGTCGAATTGAACTTTATTAGACAGATTAATGAAGAGCAGATGGGCGATATTTCAGAGCTGGTGCAATATATGCTTGAATCGTTAGAAAAGCTTGATGCTAATACTATTAATTTATAAGCTGCTATAGATTTGATATTCGCCTATAAGTTCGTTAATATAGAAATAGAACATAGAAGATGGAGGTTTAAATTATGTATCGTACAGTGGCAGATTTTATAGAAGAATGGTCAGCTTCGGCTGCAGGCACGCTTTCTGTGTTTCAAGCAATTTCCGACGATAAAATGGATGTTGCAATAGCGGAAGGACATAATTCCCTTGGCTGGCTGGCTTGGCATTTGGTAGGCTCCGCAGGCGTGTTTGGCCAACTATCTGGGTTGGATGTGCCGGGTCTAGGCAAAGGAACTCCAGTACCGGCTTCGATGACTGAGGTTATCGCCAAGTATAATGAAGTAATTGCGGCATACAGTGAGGCTGTGAAGAGCTTGACGGATGAGCAATTGCTTGAGGAAATCAATGGCTTTGGCAACCCTCTTCCGCGCGGCAAGTTTTTGCGTATTATGGTTGATCACCAGACACACCACAGAGGTCAAATGACGGTGCTGCTGCGTCAGGCAGGCTTGCCTGTTCCAGGTGTCATGGGACCGACTAAAGAAATGCAATAATCTTTACAATAATCTTTAATCTGCTCAATGTTTAATGATAATAAGCAGTCTGTTTGCCGCAATCGAGATGATTGCTGCGCACAGGCTGCTTTTTTTGAATGGATCCTGATGATGCGGACACTGATGACCATGAGCGCTCATTATTTGCCAACTTCCACGTTCTAGCGGACAGAATTGAGACTGTCGATTCATTGTGGAAAGTTGCAACAAGCAATAGAAAGGGGGCACTGCGATCAAGATTGGGATTCCGACCGCTGTTGTACGCCAGTCCCAATCTTGCTCACAGATGGTCACACGTTCCGTTATTTGCTCAAAAAACGCTATTTTCTCAATTTCGCGGTCACTCATTCCGCTATACGGCTCCAGATGGGGCACTTTTTGCGATTTATGGATCAATAACGGAACGTCTGTCACCTTACCTTCTCAAAACTACGATTTTAGGCGTAATAACGGAACGACTGACCATCTAGCGAAGTTGTCGATTCCTTGCAGAATGAAGATGCTTGGCTTTTTTCAAATATAGGAAAGTATAAGTTTTCAACTATAAATCAATTTTTCAATTGGCTCTGTCTATTAAGAAATTGATTTCAACCTGTTTCCTATATTTCATCGGTAAACCGCCTCCTTCATCTAAGCAAAGGACGGCTAAGCCGTTTATCCTCAGTGAATGGTTACTGCACTGTCCAATTATAATTTTGCTTTTGCCAAAATTTAAATTAGTATGATGAATAGTATTGTTTTTAATGAGCGGTGTGTTACTTTTTCGGTACTTTATCGTTACTATTTGCAGGGAGGAGGAGCGAGGATGAACGATCCTTTTATAGTGATGTATGATCGTTATTTTGACGATATTTATCGCTTTGTCTGGTATAAGACGGGAAACAAATGGGATACGGATGATCTCGTCGCAGATATATTCAGAAAAGCTCTGCAAAGCTTTGATACGGTAAGGCTGAAGGAGGAGCAGCAGAAGCGCTGGCTTGTTGCGATAGCCCGCAATACGGTTATTGATTACTACCGCAGGCGCAAGGAAGTTGTATACGGGCACGACCCTGAGGTTTTCGGATATGTGCAAACGGCGGAGCTGCTGGATTCGATTGATTTGCGGCAGGATTGCCTGAAGCTGTCTCTTCAGTCGCTTACTGTCGAGGAGCAGGAAATTATTAATTTAAAGTATATGACAGGCTTAAAGTATGCGGAGATTGGCGAAATAGTGGGAAAGGCGGAGGCCTGGCTCAAAATGAAGATGCATCGGATGAAGCAAAAGCTGGCCAAGTTCATCACGGAATGTATGGAGGTGCAGCAATGAATGATAAGCAGTGGGAGGAGTATATGGAGGAAGTAAAGTCAAAGCTTCCTGTAAATCAGCAGCTGAAGGATGAGCTCAGGCAATCGCTTATAAAGCAGCGGGGCAGACGGGGCTTTCGATATTGGAAGCCTGTTAGCCTGGTATCAGCTTTGCTTGCCGTCGTAATATTCAGTATGGTGTGGCTTGGCAGCCCTTCCGTACAAAAAATCGAGGCGAGCTCGCTTCATTTTAATCAATCCTTCTCTTCATTGGAGCAGCTTGGGGAAGAAATAAGCTCAGGCATTGCGGAGTATAAAGGTGTCATTTATGTGCCTATGCAGGAGAAGGGATTATACAAATATGATCATAAAAGCTATTCAAAGCTAATAGACGGCAATATTACGTTTACTCGTGTTTCTCCTGATGGCACTAAGCTAGTTTATGTGCAGGACGGCAGCCTGTATTTATTTTATATTAAAAATAACAGCAGCGAGCTGCTGCTGGAGAAGGCTAGCGCCGACGAGCCGCTGAGTGCTCCGGCATGGTCTGAAGCAGGCACGCATATCCTATTTGCCCGTGCTGGAGAAGTTGCCGAAATCAGCTTAAAAGCCAAAACGGTTAACCCGATTGCAGAAGGGGCATATCCTGCTTATTTGGATGGCAGAAAGAAGGTTATTTTTGAGCGCGATGGACAAATCATTGAAAGAGTATTAAGCAGCGGCAACGAGCAGGTACGTACTAGCGGCAAGTATCCAGCTGTATCGCCTGACGGCTCGTATATTGCTTTTATTCAAACGGATGAAGCTGCGCAGATGGAGGATGTATGGATTGCCGATTCAGATTGGCAGACGAGAAAGCAGGTAAGCCGCAACCAGATGTCGGATGCCTGGGATAGAAAGACAGGGGAAATGATAGAAGGAAAGCAGCAGCCTAAATATACGTTCGAAGAGCCTGTATGGAGCAGCGACAGCGACAGGCTGATGCTCTATAAAGTGTTCCATACGAATGTGGTATGGAAGAAGCTTACGCAATTTTCAGTTTCGGAAAAACCAGCCTCTCCAGAGGAGGTTGTAGCCGGATCAATCGAAGCTTTGATTTATCGGGATGAGGATTTCGCCCATAGCTTTTTTAGCTATGATCCAGGTTATTTGAAGGGTACGAGCCCGCGCCAGGTAGGCTATCGTATTTTGGGAAGCGGGATGGAAAACGGCAAACGTTATGTGGATGCAGAAACTTATCTGTCTTATCAAGATCCGTATTATCAAATTGATACGACTCGTTACTTGCTGTCTGAAACGGATAGAGGCTACTTGATTGATGAGATGGTGGAAATAAGCAGTCAGGTTGTTCAGCTTTCAGCAGAAGGAGTCGAGCTAATTACTGATGATGGTGCAGGAGAGAATCTGTTTGCTTTGCCTTCTATCCCATCTGAGGAGGGGTGGAATAATGGCGAAGTCCATAGTTTGGTGTATATGACTGAAACTAGAACGCTGTATTTTACCATGGACCGGAAGCAAGGGGATCGCTATAAGTTGATGTTGTTTAAGTATGAGCGGGACAGCGGCAAGTTCGAAGAGTTAATTGAACTGGGTGCGGAGCAGCATTCCAGCTTAATGATTGCCGATCCTGGTCAAACCTATATTGCAGTTGAGATGGAAGTTAATGGACGCAATGATGTCGTTGTGTATGATGCAGAAAAGCGAAGCCTTACAACGATGTCCGAGCATGTATTAGGCGAGCAGCCGCTAGAGCTGCATACGCGTTTCTGGAAGGAAGGCGAATTGACTTACTATGCGGCAATGGACAACAGAGATGTATTTTTCCGATACAAGCCAATGTCGAAGTAAGGCAAGAGGTTCAAGCGGTGCAGGGATAGTTTCTGCATCGCTTTTTTGAATTTCGGTCTTCTGCATAAATTTTGAAAAGTAGGGAACCGGGAGCGGTTGAGCGAAGTCTATATGAGTAGGAGGTGACATTTAGATGCACGATTTGCATTATCAATATGTATCTCAGCTTAGTCCGGAAGATATGAGAGCAATTATGGAGCAATATGGGGATGATGTATGGCAGTATGCTTATTTTCTTACTAAAAAGCCGGATATGGCTGATGATATTGCGCAAGAGGTATTTATAAAAGTTTATCAGTCCATTCATGCATTTCGTGGCGAATCTTCTCTGAAAACATGGCTGCTTAAAATAACGAAAAATACATCGATTTCACTTATGAAGCGGGCGTATTTCAAATATCATGTGCTTACTCATTTCATTAAGCCTGCTGGCGAGCACCCTTCGGCGGAAGCAAGCGTAATGGAGAAGGATTTTACGAATAGCGTTTGGGCACAGGTAATGAAGCTGTCGAGCAAATACCGCGAAGCTATCGTACTAAGCGCTCATTATGAGATGTCAACGGAGGAAATAGCCGATATGCTGCAAATTTCGGTAAATACCGTAAAGAGCAGGCTGCATAGAGCGCGCAAAGAGCTGCGAATAAGGATGAAAGGAGAGTAAATGATGACTATTATAGACAAAGAGCAGGATCGCATCAATAGAATGCTAAAAGAAAGACCTTTCCGCAAACGGCAATTTGATCAAAAGCTGCAGCAGCAGGTGCTTCAGGCGATATCAGAGCCAAAGCGGCGAACAAAGCGGACTCGTGGTTGGCTTGCACCCGTCATGCTCGCTTTAATATGTGTAGCGGGTATAGGCCTGTTAGCTTCGCCGCTAAATCTCGGCAAAGGCCCGCAGCAGCCGGGAACGATTACAGCTCCGCCAAGCACAAGCCCGGAAGTTACTCCAACCCCAACAGTGAATGAACAGGACAATGAGCAAACTTTAGCGCAAACTGACAATGGACAATATCGGCTTTATGTAGATCCTCGCGCTGAAACTGACGGTCACTACACTGAAATTGCCATTGCCCGCGGTGATGAACAGGTTTATAAATTCGATGGGACATTGTATACAGGCAATTCAGATTTTGCACCAAGCTTGCAGCTTGCAGACTTGAATGGCGATGGTTCGGATGAGCTCGTTGTCCTTTGGGGCTATCCGCTCGCAAACGGCATATGGACGCAGGATGCGCATGTGCTGAATACGACAGATTGGTCCGAAATACCGATGACACCGATTCAGATGCTGCTGCACCATAATGTGGATTATCAATTTATTCCGCTCGATGATTATGTATGGGTGTCGCTTGATGTAAACGGCTCAAGATATGATAAGGCGCTGGACAAAACATTTGTACAGGATGAGCTTAGTCTTTCAAGCATTCAATATGCTCTTCGCTACGTGTTGAATAAAGACCCAGATAAATTGGTAGTCAGCGCAGATGCTTATATAGGAGATGGGACTAACCTGGTAAGCTTCGGTAACTTCAATATCATGCTTCAATATAATGGAGAGCAGATGGATATGGAGTTTATTAATACATTTGTTCTAACTGAGGATGCTGCCGGAGCCATCCCCTTCTATGCGATGAGTGTTGATGATACGCTAATTCCTCTTTGGGTAAAAGAGCATGAGGCGGACCTTGTAAAGCTGCTTGGAGATCCGATCAATGAAGCGGTCAAGCGGCTCGGAGAAGACGGGGAGGATGCGGGTCCTTTTGCAGGCACTTATGTAAAGGATCTGACTTATGATGGATTAGAGTTGAAGCTGGCATCCGGAGGTGGTGAAGAGTATAGAATAATTGGCATGCGTATAAGCAGCAGTAAGTATGCAACTTCATTAGGCATTAAAGTCGGCGATACAGCCGAGCAAGTAGAAGCGGCCTACCCGTTTATTGAAGTTGCTTTGGATGGGAGAACACCGCCAGGGAATTATGCGTATTCGATTTCTGAGGGCTTGCCGCGAGGCTTGCTGATCGAAATGAAAAATAATAAAGTGGCTGAGCTCTACTTTGAATATTTAATGGATTAAACTAAAAGGGGCGTCCAGAGATCAGTTTGCGCTGATTTGCCGGAGAGCCCCTTTTGGCTGATTAAGTAGTTGTTGTCGGAATCGGTCCGCGCCACCTCAAAACGTCACAATGTATATGAAATTTCATACACAATACGCTGAAATGTCCGGAAAAGCACAATTGTATATGAAATATCATACAGAATCGGTCGGCGCTACCTCAAAACGTCTCAATGTATATGAAATTTCATACACAATACGCTGAAATGTCCGGAAAAGCACAATTGTATATGAAATATCATACAGAATCGGTCGGTGCTACCTCAAAACGTCTCAATGTATATGAAATTTCATACACAATACGCTGAAATGTCCGGAAAAGCACAATTGTATATGAAATATCATACAGAATCGGTCGGTGCTACCTCAAAACGTCACAATGTATATGAAATTTCATACACAATACGCTGAAATGTCCGGAGAAGCACAATTGTATATGAAATATCATACAGAATCGGTCCGCGCCACCTCAAAACTACCTTTAGCTTGGCGATTTCGCAATATATACGGTATTCAATGGAAGTAGATGCATGAAATCAGGCTGTTGGAAAACCGCAACAAGTAATTTGCAACTATGGTAAACTCCGTTTAGTGGAACGGGCACTCCGCGCTTAAGCTAAATGCATTTCCTGTACTTAGTTTTAAGGAATTTGCCCTTTTTGCGAATCTAAAGGGAAAAACTACAGCTAGTTTGGCACATTTCGCAGTATATAGGGTATTTCGATGAAACTAGATGCATGAAATCCATTTAGAATCTTTTATTCGGCAAAAAAAGAGAATCTAGATGCATAAAATACACTTAGCTGCTGCGAGCTGCCGCGACTAAGCTCACCTGCGAGCTGCCACGATTAAGCTCACCTGCGAGCTGCCGCGACTAAGCTCACCTGCGAGCTGGCACGATTAAGCAACACCTGCGAGCTGCCGCGACTAAGCTCTCCGCGAGCTGCCGCCACTAAGCCCGCTGCTTTCGCACGACGAAGGAAACGGTTGTGCCATACCCGAGCTTGCTGCTGATTTGCAGTCCGCTGCCAAAGTGGCGTTTGAGGCGCAAGTGTGTATTTATAAGACCGATGCCGCTATTGCGCTCTGTTGACGGATGGAAAAGCGTGTTCAAAAATTCCTCGCTCATGCCGACACCGTTATCGCTTATCGAGATTTCCACATCGTCGTTGCGATTTTTAATGCGAATATAAATTTTGCCTTCACCCGCCTGCTTCATAATGCCGTGCTTGACTGCATTTTCGACGAGCGGCTGTATAGTAAGTGGCGGGACCATAAACAAACCATGCACATCCACCTCCCAAACAACCTGCAGCCTGTTAAGAAAGCGCTCCTGCTCAATATACAGGTAAGAACGTACAATATTCAGCTCATCGTCGATAGGAATCCATTCATCCATATTTTGAAACGAAAATTTGTCGCGCAAAAACTGACTGAAAGCATCGATTAATTTGCGCATGCGCTCCATATCAATCGTGCTAAGCGCAGCGATTGCATTTAAAGTATTGAATAAAAAATGCGGCTGAATTTGTGCTTGCAGCCAGGCCGCTTCTACTCGCAACCGGTCGCGCGCCGTCTTTCTAACCTGCGTCAAGGCCTGCACTCTTGAACGCAGCTCGGTAGCGTCCACTGGCTTCGTAACATAATCGTTAGCGCCTGCCCGAAAGCCGTTTTTGATGTCCTCGGACCGATTCCGGGCTGTAAGCAGCAATATCGGTAGGTCTGAAACGGAATAGCGTTTTCTAACTTTTCGTGTCAGCTCATATCCGGACATTTGCGGCATCATTACATCAGAAATAATTAAATCCCATTCTTGAATATGAAGCAGGTCCAAAGCTTCTGCCGCGCTGGTCGTAGTAGTAAGCTCATAATGCTCATCGTCAATAATATTGGCCAACACTTTGAGGTTAACCGGATCATCATCAATAATTAAAATACGGCCCCGATCTGCCGAGATTGGCGTGCTGTTCGATTCCCACTCATAGTCCTCATATTCTTCATGTTCCTCATGCTGCTGTTTTAGCTGAATGCTTTCTTTAACCTTTAGCAGCTCATAGTGTTGCGCTTTCGGGCCGTCATAGGCTGCAGCTGCCTGTTGCTGAAAGGCGGAGCCAGACGATTCGTCAGCAAGCTGCAAATCAAAAGTGAAGCAGGAGCCTTGTCCCGGCTCCGTTTCGATATGCAGGCTGCCTCCGTGCAGCTCGGCCAGCTGTTTGCTTATATGAAGGCCTAAGCCAAAGCCGCTGACGTCAGCCGCAGCCGTGCTGCCTTCTTGCTCGTATGGCTCGAACACGCGATCCATTGCTTCTTTATGAATGCCGATCCCAGAGTCTAAAACGGTAATATATGCCCGATTATTTTGAACAAAAGCGCCTATTGAAATTTCTCCTTGAGGCGTGAATTTGATGGCATTATGCAGTAAATTAAATAAAATTTGCACAACCCTTTTCTCGTCTCCGAATACGGGCGGCAAGCTATCCTCAATCTGATTGACCAGTCGAATAGGCCTGGATTCTACCATAAATTGCAGCATATCAATGACCCCATTGGCAACTGACTGAATTTTGAAGGCTTGCATTTGCAGATTGATATGTGAATCCTTCAGCCTGGACATATCGATCAAATCATCCAAAAGCAGCGACATTCTGCGTCCTATTGTCAATACGAGCTCAATATCAAGCGTGCTCTTATGGCTTAATGCGCGCCGTTCCCGTTCCAGCACAGTCTGCGAAATATTAAGAATGCTGTGTAAAGGATTTCTAAGCTCATGTGAGGTTTGGGCTAAAAATTCATCCTTTTGCTTGTCTGATTTTCGCAGCTTTTCGGATAATTGGCCTGCTTCGATCAGCTTCAAGTAGTATCGTCTGAGCCATATCGTAGCGAAGCAAATCGTGGCTGCAATTAACTCAAGCGGATAATATAAAATTTTTATTTTTTCCGCAACGATAATCATATACCATATCATGTAATTGGTAACGGAGATGATAGCGAGCAAAAGCCAAATATTAATTTGAACGCCGGAAAAGGCGCTCTTTATCAGTTTAAAGGATACGGATAATAGAATCGTTAATACAATCGGAACATATATAGGCTGAAGCAATTTGAATTCTGAAGCTGGCAAAATAAACACAAGACAGGTGCTGATGCCGGTTAATAATAGCAGCCATGGATGAATGCGAGTAAATATTTTCGGGGGTATAAAATCGTCCAGGCATCGGAAGAGTGCATAGGTTCCAAATATCGTTACCAGCATATTAATGGCAAAGCCTGTATTGAGCTTAATTGGCACTGCAAGCAGCAATATTTTATCTTCGCTGCTCATTAGTATAGCAATGGTGATCACGAAAATAAGCAGGGAAAAATAAAGCAGCTTAACATCCCTGTAGCCAAGAAAATAAAGAATAATAGGATAAATCATATGAATGAGAAAGGCTGCTGCCACAAGCACTTGCATGGCTATTGAAATTTGCGTCTCTTTATATATCGTGAGTTCACTGCCAAGGCGAATAGAACGTATAATGCCGCTGTCACGCGGATCGGTATAATTGGCAGCTTGTATAATAATTTCTACACTTTCCTTGCCTTCCGTATTGAAGGTAACCGTGTAAGGTATGTTATGGGCAATATATTCACTGCTATGCTCCGCCGGCTTTCCCGAGCTGCCCAGTAATCGGCCGTTTACATAAAGCTCGGAGGAGCTTCGCACACTTGGTATGCGAATGCTGTAATTTTGTTCCTTAGCAGGGTCAACTAATAACTGCAGGCGGTAAGAGCCATAGCCGAACGGTGTCGGTTGCTGCTCGGATAAAGAGGAATTCCAGCCGCTGGGCACCTTTATGTAGCCAGACGAGCTAGGACTCTTAACGTCATTCGTCAGCTGTTCTTCTGCCAGCCACCTGTGCGGATAAAATTCCCACTGTCCATCGAGTGTGATGGAGCTTTTGGAATCAGCACTGTAATTCCGCAAATCTAAGACACCGTTTATTGCGTCGGGATAGTCTGAGCCATTAAACGTATCGATCCATATAATGCGCAAGCCGGTTAACATAGCAATAAATGCAAGGCTAATAATAGGAATTTTCCATTTGTGCAAAAGTGGCTTGTTGCTCGGCATGATACTGTCCTCCAGTTTTCCCTGATGATTTTCATTGTATAGTAATAAATGATAGATTCAAGAGAAATAACCAAAATAATGGCAGTGAACATGTCACAATAAAGATTTTTGATTGTTATATAGGTAAGAAATAGGAAGGGAGGAGGAGAGCGCGGTGGAATACAGCACAGAGCAGCTGGTGAAAAGTGTACAGGACGGCAATAGGGCGCTATATGCCAGGCTAATTCAGCAATATCAGCAGCAATTGTATGTTTATTGCTATCAGCTGCTGCTGCAGCGCGAGGAAGCCGAGGATGCCGTTCAAGACGTATTTATTAAAGCCTATGAAAAGCTGCATCAATACACTAGCGGGCAATCATTTTCAGCGTGGTTGTACAGAATAGCTTACAATCATTGCATGAATATGCTGAAGCGGCAGTCGCGCATGAAATGGATCAGTATTTTAACAGCACCACTAAAGGATCAGCAGCATGTGGAGGACGGCTATGCAAAAGTAAAACAGAGCGAGCTTCGAACGTTAAGCGAACAGGCGCTGCTGAGGCTGCCGCCTCAAGATCGCGCTTTAATCGTGCTTCGAGTCGTTCAGGAAAAATCGTATGAGGAAATTCAAGAGGTAATTCCGATATCAACGGCATTGCTCCGAAAGAAAGTAGAAAGAGCTAAAAAAAAGCTGAGAACTATATGGCTAGAGCTGGAGGGAAATGATCATGAGTACGAACAAAAACTTCATCAAGGAGCTGAATGCAAACATGCAAGATTGTAATTTACCGCAAATTGATGTAACAGATAAAGTGATGCAGGCTATATCGGGGACAACGGTTAGAAAATATAAGAGCTGGCTGGCAATAAGTATGGCCGCGACTGTTATACTTGCTAGCGGCTTTGGGTATGCGGCTTCCTCTTGGAAGCTGTTTGGCGGCGACGGATCTGTTGTGCTGGAATATCAATCTTTCTCTCCCGACGATCAGCCAGTTGATGTAACGATCGATTTGCTGCAATATATTCCGGAAGGAGAAGCAGCATTATTCTATTTCAAGGATAATGGCAGCTTTATTTCACAGGTTAATGAAAAAGTTGTCACCCGGGCTGATGAGCTTGTAACAGCGGGTGTGGTGCCTGAACCGCGTGCCGACTTGAGTCAAGGGTATACATTTTTGAATGGGAAGCTGATTCATAATATAGAGCCTTCGCCGCAAATGATGGAGGAACTGGTGCAAAAAGCGAGCCAATCCAATGAGGAGTTCGTATTTGATTTATTAGCTCATAGCGGTACGATCGGCTATTTTGCAACCTACCAAAATGCTGAAGGACTGACCGTTACGCTCGACAGCTTGGAGGGAGAGCGCTGGAAAACAATTTTTACGGATAATATGGATCACATTAAGGAAAAACTTCAGTTTGCCGATGGAACAGAAGCACTTTATATAGAAGATGCTGCAGGCAAACAGCGCATAGTGTGGATGTCTGAAGCAAATGGCCGACTCGTTTATTATCGTTTGCAATCAGATGTTGCGACAAAGGAGCAATTGATACAATTGGCAGAGGGTATATAAGTAACTTTTGACACGGATTTGCAGCGGCTCTTTCCTCAAACGAAGAAAGAGCCTTTTTTTAATATAGGAAAGTATATGTTTTCATCTTTTACTTAATCCTATATTTCACCGAGAAACGGCACATTCTTAGGCAGGGACGCACAGCGTTTCTTCTTGAAATATAGTAAAGTATATCATTCTGCCATACTTTCTCTATACTTCTCCGGAATGAAACGCGCGATCGCCAAAGGACGTCGACAACCGTTTCACCTTGAGGCTATGTTAAATCCTAATGTTGATATATGACAAAATGAAAACCGCCTTGTAAATAAGGCGGTTTATTTAACGAACGTATCCGTTAGTTCAATCGATACGTGGTAATACTCTTGTTGAAATAGCAATTCTGTTGAACGCATTTATTGTAATGATGGACATGATAAGCTGTGCAATTTCTTCTTTGTTAAAATGTTTCTCTACTTCATTGTAAATATCATCAGGAACTTGCTCTTTATTAATAAGTGTTATAGCTTCGGTTAAAGCTAAAACTGATTTTTCTTTTTCGGTAAAAAAGTTCGATTCTTTCCAAGCGCTTAGTGCGTAAATCCGTTGTTCTGTTTCACCTTTTTTTCTGGCATCTTTGGTGTGTAAATCGATGCAATACGCACATCCGTTGATTTGGGAAACCCTTATTTTAATTAACTCCTGTAAAGATTTATCGATAGAGGAATTGGACACAACATCATTCAAATTAACCACAGCTTGATATGCTTTCGGATAAACCTTTCCCATCAAAAATCGTGTTTTCATCATTACTCTCTCCTTAAAAAGATAATTGTAGATATACCTTGTCTATAATCAAGACAAAAAATTATTGCCTTTGATTAAACCATTCGATTGTTTTTTCCAATCTTTCTTTTGGCAACTCATGATCTAAAGTTTCTCTAAGCCACAACAAAGTCTTCCCCTTAAAGTAATCCTGCATCATTTTTTCGCCTTCTAGCATGGTAACGTTAATCCGGCATGGCAGGGAAGTTGCGCAACCTGCTTCATTGTTAATAATGCAATTGCCGATTATATTGCGGCATTCAAATACAGGCTTTTGTCCTTCCACAGCCTGAATAACGTCCCAAAAAGATATGCTTTGAGGAGACTTCGTTAATTCATAGCCGCCTTTGACCCCAGGAATCGAATTTAGAATTTTGGCTTTGACAAGTTTGGTAAAAATTTTCGAAAGGTAGCTTTCTGAAACCCCCTGAAATTTTGCCAGATCTTTAATCCTTATCGGCTCTGCAGAATTACTACCGATAAAGTAAATAAGACAATGAAGAGCATACTCTACGCCAACACCATATTGCATTTTTCTCACCTCTAATTATAGACAAACCTTATCTATAATATACGATGAGTTAATGATTAAACACAAGTGTTTTCATTTACCAACGATCAATAGGAAATGACTTCAGAAATTTTGGGTGAAAATATTCCTCTTGAATGGTCGAAATCGTACACGTTTTTTAATGGCAGCAAGATTAATATGTACTGTGAGCTGGATAAAACTTTTGATTAACGATAGAGGAAGGAGTTTGAATTTATGAGAAAGTCAAGTTATGTAAGTGGGCTGCTAGTGTTTCTACTCTTTTTGAATGCGCTTGCAATTCCGGCATATGCAGCGGAGGAAGAAGCTGCTGCAGAAGCGGATTTACTGGAGGAAAACAAAGCGCCTGCTTTGTATTTGCCGCTGGATGGAAACTTGAATAACGAGGGAACAGGCACCATTGAGCCGTTTGCTAATACTCATTTTAAGGGGTATGTGTACGGTGCAAAGGGACAAGCAATCGAAATCGATAATCATAAAAGCAGAAGCCAGTCTGCCGGATATATTGATTTGGGGAACAGCACTGATTTGAAGTTTGGCAGTGACACTGATTTTACGATCGCCTTTTGGCTGCAAATGCCCGATTACAATGTGGAAGGCTGGCCTGTCATTATCGGTAATAAAAAAGGAAAAAAAGAGACGGGTTGGCAATTGACATCCGATAAGGATAAAATGCTTCGCTGGCAAATGACAGTCGGTAATAATGAATTGGAAGAAATTAAGTTTTATCCATTCACTGATGATCAGTGGCATCATATTACGATTGTAAATGAGCGCAACAGTCAAACCGCTTTTTATGTAGACGGACAATTAATTGCGGATAAATCCCAGGATACTTCTGCTGTAACAGGAACGGTAGATACCAGCTATTCTCCTAAAATCGGAGTAATGGGCGATGGCACGTTAGCTAATAAAACAGCTGATGTATTACATATATTTATGGATGAGCTTCATATTTATCGCGCTGTCCTTACAGAAGAGGACATTTTGGATTTGGTAGGGGACGGACCGCAGCAGCCGGAAAATCCAGAGCAGCCTATTGATCCGGAGAAGCTGGTGGCTTTTGAGAGTATGCGTCTAAAATGGACAGATTATTTGATTGGCGGGACAAGCTATGATCCGGCTGATCCGGATATCGCCAAGTCGATAACGGCTATTACTGCCGCAGCAACGGACTTTTGGACGACTATGAATAAGAACAGTGAGCGGACGGAATTGTGGAGTGATAAGCCTGCATCATCTGCAAATGGTTACGCTGTAGCCGACTCTTATAAGCGTCTAAGAGATATGGCAACGGCATACTCGACCAAAGGCTCTGCCTTGTACCAAGATGATGTGCTGAAAAAAGATATTATAGAGGGGCTAGACTGGCTTAACAGTAAATGGTACAACGAATCCAAGCCGATCGTGGGCAACTGGTTTGAATGGGAAATAGGCGTTCCATTGGCGCTTGGAGATACAATGGCGCTTATGTACAATGATTTGAGTGAACAGCAAATAAAAAAATATGTGAAAGCCATTGATCGATTTGTTCCCGATCCCACTAAGCGAACTGTCCAGCCTTCTGTAACTGAAACAGGCGCTAACCGGATGGATAAAGCACTGATTACAATATTGCGAGGCATTCATGATCATAATGAGGACAAAATTAAAGAGGGCAGAAGTGCAATTAGCCAAGTGTTTCCTTATGTGACTAGGGGGGACGGCTTCTATCTGGATGGTTCCTTTATCCAGCATAACAATATCGCATATACAGGAAGCTACGGAGCTGTATTGCTGGGCGATATGATGAAAGTGATGACACTTTTGGATCATTCTCCGTGGCCTATAGAAGACGCAAATCAAAACCATGTGTTTGACTGGGTTACAAATTCTTTTGAACCGGTAACGTTTAGAAAATTGATGATGGATATGGTTTTTGGACGTTCTATTGCCAGAGGCAATCGTCAGTTAGTGCCGTGGAGTCATATTTTGCGACTGGCTGAATTTGCACCTTCCAAAGAACAGTCAGACAATTTTAAAGCAATGGTAAAGCATTGGTTTGAGGCAGATTCAGAAGTACCTAACTATTACAATGGTTTGCGAGTTGCAGATGTCATTTTATTGAAAAAGCTTATGGAGGACAATAGCATAGCTGGCAAGGATGATTTGACCTTGCATAAGCAGTTATCAGCAATGGATCGAATCGTCCATCATCGTCCTGGATATGCATATGGAATTAGCATGTCTTCAGCACGTATTGCCAACTACGAGAAAGGAACAGAAAATCATAAAGGCTGGTATACAGGCGATGGAATGACTTATTTGTACAATAATGACTTGAATCAATTCCACGATGCTTTCTGGGCAACAGTGAATGCTTATCGCTTGCCGGGAGTGACATCTGATGGCGCCATCCGAAATGCTGCCAAAACAACAGGGAAAACATGGGTTGGCGGATCGGTTATAGACAATTTGTATGGTGCGGCAGGAATGGATTTAAGCCCGGACAATAGCACGCTCACAGGTAAAAAATCATGGTTTATGTTTAATGATGAGCTTGTGGCACTCGGAGCAGGGATTTCAAGCAAGGATGATCGCATGATTGAAACAATTGCTGAAAACCGTAAGCTTAATGAAGACGGCACAAACCGTTTTATTGTAAATGGCGAAACGATGCCAGAAGCTGCAGGCTGGAATCAGCAAGCCGAGCAGGTTCAATGGGCTCATTTGGAAGGAAATGTTCCTGGCTCTGATATAGGTTATTATTTCCCTGGAGGAGCAAGCCTGGATCTGTTACGCGAATCGCGTACCGGCTCTTGGAAAGATATAGATAACAATGGCTCTAGCGATGTGCTGCAAAGAAATTATTTGAGTATTGCTTTTAATCATGGCAAAAAGCCGCAAGATTCATCCTATGCCTATGTGCTATTGCCTAATCAAGATGCAGCAGCTACAGAAACATATGCAGAAAACCCGGCTGTTGAAGTGATTAGCAATACCGCTGACGTGCAAGCTGTAAAACATGCGGGACTGAACATGACAGGCTTTAATTTCTGGAATCCAGGCAAGCTTGACTCTGTTGAGGTACAGCAGCCCGCCTCGATTATGATGAAGCAAGTGGGAGATCAATTGCAAATTGCAGTATCGGACCCGACTCAAACTCAGTCCAAGCTGAGAGTTGCCATTGGCTATGAAGGTTTGGAAAACTTGCAGCTGGATGATAGCGTGAAGATTGTGCAAATGTCTCCATTTATCTTGATTGAAGTCAATACGAATGGATCAAAAGGGGCTAGTCATTTCGCCAGTTTCGAAATCGACCCTAGTGCAGTGGATACAGATATGAGTGAGCATAAGCCTGATCCAGAGGCAATTACAACAGTGATCGTTAGTGAGGATAGCTTTATTGAAGGCGGAAAAAATGCCGGCAATGTAAACGGAGTAGATAAAAACTACCTCGGTATTACAAATGGCAGTGCAGAAGCGGACAGAAAAGCATTTTTAAAATTCGATCTATCCGATTTTGAAGGGGAAATAGCAAAAGCCACCTTGCATGTGTACGGCAAAACAAATTCTGGCGGCCAAACGGTGTCTGATATTGCTGTATTTGAAGTAGCTGATGATAGCTGGAGTGAGCTTGAGCTTAACTATAACAATGCTCCTGCTATTGGCAAACAAATCGATTTAATTACGTTTTCAGGTCCCGAAGCATGGAGACAGTTCGATGTTACGCCATTTGTAAATCAAAAGCTGGCAGATAATCAAATCGTGAGCGTCGCACTTAAACAAGTCAATTACAATCTTTATTCTGATATTAGAAGCAGAAAAAATGAAGGCGGCCTATATGCAGCGACACTAGAGCTGTGGCCTAAGGATACAGTTGCGCCTGTTACTAAAATGTATGTAAATGACTCTGAAAATATAAACCAATCCTATACAGGTGCTGTCAAGCTTCGATTCGAAGCAGCGGATAGTGCGGACAATGGCTCTATTGGCTGGGGAGTAAATAAAACAGAGTATCGCATTAACGGAGGACTTTGGACAGAGGCGGACGATACGGCAAGCGTGACACTGACAAATGCTGGATTGTACACCATCGAATATCGTTCAGTAGATAAAGCAGGAAATAAAGAAAAGATCAACAACGTCGAGCTTCGTATTGCTGAATCGAATGGCAATGGTAATGGCAACGGCGGCAGCAATGGCAACGGGAACAACGGCAACAACGGCAGTAATGGCGAAAATGGCACAGATACTGGCAATGCGCAGCAAAGTGTATCCGGAACAATTAGTAAAGCTGAGGGCGGGGAGCTGGTCTTGCCAGAAAAAGCAGCTGTAAACGTACCAAAAAATGCTTTTTCTGAAGACACTACAATCCATCTGTCTGTTATGAAGAGAGAAGAGTCTCCGGTCTATGACGAAATGCAGCCTGTAAGCGATATTGTTGAGCTGCGCAGTGAACAGCCTGTGCAAATTATGCAAGCACTTGACATGACTCTTCATTATGATAAGAGCAAGCTTTCGATGAATGAAGCTCCTGCTATTTATTATTACAACAAGCAATTACAGCGTTGGGTATATATCGGAATGGCAGATGGCTCCACCGATGTTGTCAAATTTGCTGCAAGTCATCTGACAGCATATGCTGTTTTTGCATACGAGCCGCTACACTTTGCTGATGCAACAGATCATTGGGCACAGGACGCAATAGACAGACTTGTTGGCATGAATATACTAAACGGGTTCACTGATCAAACGTTGCGGCCGGAAAAGACCGTCACAAGAGCTGAATTTGTGAAAATGGCTGTGGCGGGGCTAGGTATACAAAAGGTAAATGGAGAAGTTTCATTTGCTGATCATGAGCAATTTCCGAGCTGGGCAAAGCCATATATTGAAACGGCAGCTGCAGCAGGAATTATTTATGGCTATGAAACGGGGCAAGGTGTAGCATTTAAACCGACAAATACGATTACCCGGGCTGAGTTGGCCGTTATATTGGCTAGAGTGGCAGCGAATTTTGATAAAGATGGTATGAATGGACGCGATGAGCAAATGAGCTTTACAGATGAGTCGACCATTCCGCAATGGGCAAAGCAATCTGTTGCACAATTGACAGATCTTGGTGTAATCAATGGATTTGAAGACGGCAGTTACCGTCCGAATGATCGGGTTACTAGAGCACAAGCTGCACAAGCATTTTATAAACTGTTTCAAGCAATGAATATTTAATGCTGTTACGAAACAAATTGTGAGCACTTAGTGAATGCATCTTGGAGGTTAGTGTACGAAAACTAGCTTCCGAGGTGCATTATTTTGTGACGCCGGATTGTCTGGACTATCATGTGCCCAAAATTGATTATTCAGCCGTTTATTCTTCATACTATTATTAAATCGATAAGTTTGCTAAACTATAAATCACATAGAACTGACAGCTACATCCTTGTGATTAAGCTTCATTCGTAACGGGAGGCAGTAACATGACGGTTAGTGAGCAGAAAAGATCGATTCAATCCCAAATGGCTCAGAAGATTTTAATTCTTGATGGCGCGATGGGCACGATGATTCAACAGGCAGATTTGACTGCGGCTGATTTTGGCGGTGAAGAGCTTGATGGCTGTAATGAAAATCTTGTGATCACGCGTCCGGATGTGATTTCTAATATTCACGAGGCGTATTTGGAAGCAGGCGCCGATATTATATCGACCAATACGTTTGGCGGAGCCAGCATTGTATTGGCGGAATATGATCTGCAGGATCATGCAAGAGAGATAAACCTGGCAGCAGCGAAGCTGGCAGTAGATGCAGTACGTAAATATTCCACCTCTGATTGGCCGCGTTATGCTGCCGGTGCGCTTGGCCCTACGACCAAAACGCTGTCTGTAACAGGCGGCGTAACTTTTGACGAGCTGCTGGACAGCTATTATGAGCAGACGGTTGCGCTGATTGAAGGCGGAGTAGATGTTATTTTGCTCGAAACGTCGCAGGATACGCTTAATGTTAAGGCGGGCAGCATTGCGATTCGCAATGCTTTCGAGACGACCGGCAAAGTATTGCCGATTATGATCTCGGGCACGATCGAGCCGATGGGTACAACGCTGGCTGGACAAGCGATTGATGCTTTTTATATTTCCCTGGAGCATCTTAAGCCGATTTCCGTTGGTCTTAACTGTGCGACGGGACCGGAATTTATGCGCGATCATATCCGTTCACTGTCTGATATCGCTCAGTCGGCTATCAGCTGCTATCCGAATGCCGGCTTGCCGGATGAGAACGGCCATTATCACGAGTCGCCGGAATCTTTGGCTAAAAAGCTGGCGGGCTTTGCTGAACAAGGCTGGCTTAATATTGCAGGCGGCTGCTGCGGTACGACACCGGAGCATATTCGAGTACTTGCAAAAACGTTAGGCGAGTACAAGCCGCGGACTGAGCAAGGTGAGCATCCTCCGGCACTGTCAGGCATAGAGACGCTGTATATCGAGAGCGACAATCGCCCTTATCTTATAGGGGAGCGGACAAACGTGCTCGGCTCACGCAAGTTCAAGCGGCTTATTGCGGAAGGCAAATATGAAGAAGCATCAGAGGTTGCAAGAGCACAGGTGAAGGGCGGAGCTCACGTTATTGACGTGTGCTTGCAGGACCCAGACCGTGATGAAGCTGCCGATATGGAGAAATTCTTGCAATTTGTAACGAAAAAAGTAAAAGTCCCTTTAGTTATTGATACAACTGATATTAAAGTTATAGAGCTTTCACTCAAATATTCGCAAGGTAAAGCAATAATTAACTCCGTCAATCTTGAGGACGGCGAAGTTAAATTCGAGCAAATCGCTCCAATCGTTCACCGCTATGGCGCATCCCTAGTTGTAGGTACGATCGACGAAAAAGGCCAGGCGATTACAAGTGATGACAAGCTGGCCGTTGCGCAGCGTTCGTATGATTTGTTAGTAAATAAGTACGGCATTCCACCTGAAAATATTATTTTTGACCCGCTTGTTTTCCCTGTCGGAACAGGTGATACGCAATATATCGGTTCCGCCAAGGAAACGATTGACGGTATTCAAAAAATTAAAGAAGCGATGCCTGCCTGCCAGACGGTTCTTGGACTGAGCAACGTATCCTTTGGTTTGCCGCCTGCTGGCCGCGAGGTGCTTAATGCAGTTTACTTGTATCACTGCACGAAGGCTGGTCTGGATTTTGCGATCGTGAATACGGAGAAGCTGGAGCGTTTTGCCTCTATTCCTGAGGAAGACCGCAGAGTGGCTGAGAATTTGATTTTTGATACGAATGATCAGACGCTTGCAGAATTTGTGGCTTATTTCCGTGATAAGAAGCAGGTTGAGAAGGTTAGCAAAGTATTGCTGTCTTTGGAGGAGCGCCTAGCCAGCTATATTGTAGAAGGTACGAAGGAAGGACTCGTGCCGGATTTGGATGAGGCGCTTACGAAATATAAGCCGTTGGAAATCATTAACGGACCTCTAATGAAAGGTATGGATGAGGTAGGCAGACTGTTCAACAACAACGAATTGATCGTTGCCGAGGTATTGCAAAGTGCTGAAGCGATGAAGGCTGCTGTTGCTCATTTGGAGCCGTTTATGGAGAAATCCGAATCCGCTGTTCGCGGCAAAATGCTGCTGGCGACTGTTAAAGGCGACGTGCATGATATCGGCAAAAATCTAGTTGAGATTATTTTGTCCAACAATGGTTATCACATTGTGAATCTGGGAATTAAGGTTCCGCCTGAGAAGCTGATTGAGGCTTACCATGCGGAGAAGCCTGATGCAATCGGCTTGTCCGGCTTGCTCGTAAAATCTGCGCAGCAGATGGTTATTACAGCGCAGGATTTGAAGGCGGCTGGCATTGATGTTCCGATTCTTGTAGGGGGAGCTGCGCTTACACGCAAGTTTACTAGAACGCGGATCGCAGCCGAATATGATGGTCCTGTTCTATATGCGAAGGATGCTATGGACGGACTGGATATTGCCAACCGTTTGTCTGATCCCGAGCAAAGAGTGAAGCTGCTTGAGGATCTGCAAGAGCGCAACACAGCTGATGCCGAATCAATGGAGAAGAAAAAAGACGCGCTGCCAACGCTGGCTGTTCCTGCACGTTCAGATATTTCACAGGACGTGGCTGTCTATACGCCGCCAGACTTGGAGCCGCATATTTTGCGCAACTACTCGATCGCTCATCTTGTACCGTATATTAATATGCAGATGCTGATGGGACATCATCTGGGCTTGCGCGGTTCTGTAGAGAAATTGCTTGAAGCAGGTGACGCTAAGGCGGTTCAACTGCATGATACCGTTAATGAGGTTATAGAAGAAGCGATCGATCGGCAAATTATTCAAGCAAACGGCATGTACCGTTTCTTCCCGGCTCAGTCATCCGGCGATTCGATTTTAATCTATGATCCGAAGGATCATACGAAGGTGCTAAAAACCTTTACTTTCCCGCGGCAACAGGTTGAACCTTTCTTGTGTCTTGCCGATTTCCTTCGCTCAGTCGAAAGCGGCGAGATGGACTATGTTGGATTCCTTGTCGTTACAGCGGGCAACGGCATTCGCGAGCTGGCCAATGAATGGAAGGATCAAGGCGATTATCTTCGCTCTCATGTGCTGCAATCTGCTGCGCTTGAGATGGCAGAGGCGTTTGCAGAGCGCATGCACCATATGATGCGCGATGTGTGGGGCTTCCCTGATCCGGTCGAAATGACGATGAAGCAAAGACTTGGCGCTCGTTATCAAGGTATCCGGGTATCCTTCGGATATCCAGCTTGTCCTGATCTAGAGGATCAGGAAATTTTGTTTGACCTGATGAAGCCGGAGCAGATCGGCGTTCAGCTGACTGAAGGCTTTATGATGGAGCCGGAAGCATCCGTATCGGCCATGGTATTTGCCCATCCGCAGGCGAAATATTTTAATGTGGATAAAGCTTAATTACTCCATTTCGCAGCATCGCCCATTCGAGTCAATTTCGATTTCCTTCGTCGCGGAGTATACCGAGCAATGATGAATTTCTAATGGTTGCCACAAACGCTATTCGTGCAAAAATGGCTGCTTGAAATTTCTAACGGTTGTAATGGCGCTTAATTTCCCCAAAAGCAC